>JASGFO010000151.1:0-10074 GCA_047605505.1 Gordonia sp. (in: high G+C Gram-positive bacteria)
CGCCGGCGCGGGCGGTCGCCGCGGCGTCGGCCGCGGGCCGCGCCAGCACGTCGAGCCCGATCGCGTCGAAGTACCCGGTGTCGGTGTGGCCGGAGCGGAAGGTGTTCTCGCGCAGGATGTTCACGAGCAGGTCGCGGTTGGTGACCGGCCCGTGGAGTTCGGCGTCGGCGAGCGCGCGGGCCAGCATCGCCGCGGCCCGGCCCCGCGTGGGCGCCCACGAGATCACCTTGGCGAGCATCGGATCGTAGAAGGTGGAGATCTCGCTGCCCGCGGCGATCGTCGAGTCCACCCGGATGCCGGGGCGGGTAAGGCCGCCGAAATGGGTGTCGGCGGCGATCGCGAACGCGTGGACCGCCCCGGACTGCGGCTGCCAATCGGCGGCCGGGTCTTCGGCGTAGAGACGGACCTCGATCGCGTGGCCGGACGCGGCCGGGGGGGTCGGGTCGAGGTGCTCCCCCATCGCCACGCGCAGTTGCCATTCGACGAGGTCGAGACCGGTGGTCAGCTCGGTGACCGGGTGTTCCACCTGGAGGCGGGTGTTGGTCTCGAGGAAGTAGAAGCGGCCCGTTTCGTCAGCCAGGAATTCGACGGTGCCGGCGCCGGTGTAGCCGATCGCGGCGACGGCGGTGCGGGCCGCGTCGTAGAGACGCGCCCGCAGATCGCCGCCCAGCCGCTCGACCAGCGGGGCCGGCGCCTCCTCGACCACTTTCTGGTGGCGGCGCTGGATGGAGCATTCGCGTTCCCCGACCGCCCAGATCCCGCCGTGCTGGTCGGCGAGCACCTGGACCTCGATGTGATGTCCGCGTTCGACGTACGGCTCGCAGAACACGGCCGGATCGCCGAACGCCGAGGAGGCCTCGCGGCGGGCGGCGGCGAGCTGGCCGGGGAGCTCGGCGAGATCGGACACGATGCGCATCCCGCGGCCGCCGCCGCCGGCGGAGGCCTTGATCAGCAGCGGCAGATCGGCTGCGGTCACCGTGTCCGGGTCGAGGTCGCCGAGGACGGGGACGCGGGCCGCAGCCATCAGGGCCTTGGCGTTGACCTTCGAGCCCATCGCGTCGATCGCCGCGGGCGGCGGACCGATCCAGATGAGCCCCGCGTCGAGCACGGCCTGCGCGAACTCGGCGTTCTCGGAAAGGAATCCGTAACCCGGATGGATGGCGTCGGCACCCGCGGCGCGGGCGGCGGCGATGATCGCGGCACCGTCGAGGTAGGTCTCGGCCGAGGTGGACCCGGGCAGCCGCACGGCGGCATCGGCCTCGCGGACGTGCGGCGCGCCGGCGTCGGGATCGGAGAAGACCGCGACCGTGCCCAGGCCCATCGCCGACGCGGTGGTGAAGACGCGGCGGGCGATCTCCCCGCGGTTGGCCACCAGGACCCGGGTGATCTCACGCGGTGTGTGCACCTGTGTTGTCATGTCCTGTCCTCTCACATCCGGAAGACGCCGAAGCCGGCGGTCCCGGCCACCGGCGCGCTGTGGATCGCCGACAAGGTGAGCCCGAGGATTGTCCGGGTGTCGCGCGGATCGATGACGCCGTCGTCGTAGAGCATTCCGGACAGGAAGGCCGGCAACGACTCGGCGTCGATCTGCCCCTCGATGGCCGCGCGCATCGCGGCGTCGGCGGCCTCGTCGACGGTGCCGCCGCGGGCCTCGGTGGCGGCCCGCGAGACGATCGAGATGACGCCCGCCAACTGGGCGGCGCCCATCACCGCCGATTTCGCACTGGGCCAGGCGAACAGGAACCGCGGATCATAGGCCCGGCCGCACATCCCGTAATGGCCGGCGCCATAGCTCGCGCCGAGCAGCACCGAGATGTGCGGGACCGTGGAATTGGAGACCGCGTTGATCATCATCGAGCCGTGTTTGATGATGCCGCCCCGCTCGTACTCCTGACCGACCATGTAGCCGGTGGTGTTGTGCAGGAACAACAGTGGTGTGTCCGATCGGTTCGCCAACTGGATGAACTGCGTGGCCTTCTGCGATTCCTCACTGAACAGCACGCCCTGCGCGTTGGCCAGGATGCCCACCGGATAGCCGTGGATACGGGCCCAGCCCGTGCACAGCGACGTACCGTAATCGGGTTTGAACGCGTCGAAGTCACTGTCGTCGACGACGCGCGCGATCACCTCGCGGGGATCGAACGGGATCTTGAGATCGCCGGGCACGATCCCGATCAGCTCGGCTTCGTCGTACCGCGGCGGGATCGCCTCGGCCGCCGGCGCCGGGCCCTGTTTGCGCCAGTTGAGCCGGGCGACGATCCGGCGCCCGATGCGAATGGCGTCGGGCTCGTCGACGGCATAGTAGTCGGCGAGACCGGACTCGACGGCGTGCATGCGGGCGCCGCCCAGCGATTCGTCGTCGCTCTCCTCGCCGGTCGCCATCTTGACCAGCGGCGGACCGCCGAGGAAGACCTTCGACGCACCGTCGATCATCACGACGTGATCGCTCATGCCGGGCACGTAGGCGCCGCCCGCGGTGGAGTTGCCGAAGACCAGCGCGATGGTCGGGATGCCGGCCGCCGAGAGCCGGGTGAGGTCCCGGAACATCTGCCCACCCGGGATGAAGACCTCCTTCTGGGTGGGCAGATCGGCACCACCGGACTCCACCAGGGAGACCACCGGGAGCCGGTTGGCCAGAGCGATATCGTTGCAGCGCAGGATCTTCCGCAGGGTCCACGGATTCGACGTGCCACCCTTGACGGTGGGATCGTTGGCCACGATCAGACACTCGGTGCCCTCGATGACGCCGATCCCGACCACCACCGACGCCCCCACGTGGAACGCCGATCCGTAGGCCGCCAGCGGGCACAGCTCCAGGAACGCCGAGTCCTCGTCGAGGAGCAGTTCGATGCGTTCGCGGGCGAGCAGCTTGCCGCGCCCGCGGTGCCGGGCCACCTTCTTCTCGCCGCCGCCGGCGAGGGCCTTGTCCGTCTCGGCCGCGAGGTCCGCGAGCTTGGCCTCCATGGCCGCCGCGTTGGCGCGGAAGTCGTCGGCCGTCGGGTCGATCCGGGACCGGATTGCCGTCATCGCTGATACCCCAATCGTTTGGCCGCGAGCCCGGTCAGGATCTCGGTGGTGCCACCACCGATCCCGATGATCCGCACGTCGCGGTAGAGCCGTTCCACCTCGGTACCGGTCATGTAGCCGAGGCCACCGAAAAGCTGAACTGCCTTGTTGGCCACCCATTCCCCGGCCTCGACGGCGGTGTTCTTGGCGAAGCAGACCTCGGCGATCAGATCGTCACCGGAGGTCTGCCTGCGCTCGACCACCGCACGGGTGTAGGTACGGGCGACGTCGATGCGCCGGGCCATCTCGGTGAGTGTGTCCTGCACCGACTGCCGACTGATGAGCGGTTTGCCGAAGGTCTCGCGGGTGCGCGCCCACTCGAGGGTGAGGTCGAGGCAGCGCTGCGCGCTGGCGTACGCCTGGATCGCGAGCGCGGCCCGCTCGGTGACGAAGGCTGCGGCGATCTGCGCGAAACCGCTCTCGGGGGCGCCCACGAGATTCGTGACCGGGACCCGGGCGTCGACGAAGGCGAGCTCGGCGGTGTCCGAACAGCGCCAGCCCATCTTGTCCAGTTGCCGGGTGACGGTGAATCCCGGTGTGTCCTTCTCGATCACGAGCAGCGAGACCCCACCGGCACCGGGTCCGCCGGTGCGGACGGCGGTCACCACGAAGTCGGCGCGCACCCCCGAGGTGATGTAGGTCTTGGCGCCGTTGACGATGAAGGTGTCGCCGTCGCGTTCGGCGCGGGTGGTGAGATGGCCGACGTCGCTGCCGCCGCCGGGTTCGGTGATCGCGAGCGATCCGATCTTCTCCCCGGCGAGGGTGGGGCGCACCCACCGCTCGATCTGTTCGGGATCGTTGGCCGCGATCAGGTGGGGCAACGCGATGCCGTTGGTGAACAGCGACGCGAACACCCCGCCCGCGGCACCCGCGTAGTGCAGTTCCTCGCACAGGATGGACACGTCGATGAGATCACCGCCGCTGCCGCCGACCGACTCGTCGACGCCGAGCCCGAACAGGCCGAGTTCCGCTGCGGCGCGGTGGGTTTCGCGCGGGATCAGCCCGTCGCGCTCCCACTGATCCTGATACGGCAACACATGCCGGCCGACGAAGCCGCGAATCATCTCCCGCAACGCCTGCCGCGGTGGTCCGTCCCAGACGGCGCTGGTGATCGGCATGGTGAATCAGTCCTTTCCGCCGGTCGGCAGGAACCGCACCGGAATCTCGACCGGCCGTGAGCGCAGCCACTCACCCAGGCCCTTGGCCTGCGGGTCGAAGCGAACATTGTCGGCGACACCGCGGCCGAGCAGGCCGTCGATGACGAAGTTGATCGCGAGCAGATTCGGCAGGCGGTGGCGGTGCACCGTCAGACCGTCGAGCTCGGGCAGCAGTTGGCGGAGCAACGCGGCGTCGAGGGTCGCGTCGAGCCACTCGAACTGGTCCGGATCCCGCACCCACACACCGACATTGGCATTACCGCCCTTGTCGCCGCTGCGGGCGCCGGCGATCGCGCCGAGCGGCGCGGTCGCCGTCGGGCCGAAGTCGCGAGGCGCGGCGGGATCAGCGTCGGCGGATTCGGGCGGCTCGGCATCGGTGCGCAGCGGGCTCGGATCGATGTGCACGACCGTCTCGTCAGGCAGGGTCACCCGGTGGTCGACGGCGGCGGCGTCGACGTAGCCGGGCTCGAAAACCCCGTAGGGCATGCCCTTTCCGGGCGGCGCGGTCAGGGTCAGGCCGGGATAGCTGGCCAGGGCGAGCTCGACGGCGGTGTTGGCGAAGGCGCGGCCGACGACGGCGGGGTCGGTGTCGCGGGCGACGCAGCGCAGCAGGGCGCTGGACTGTTCCTGGGTGATCGCGTCGGGGCGGTCCAGGCGCGCCAGCTCCCAGGTCAGTTCGGCCGGGGCGACGGGGAGTTCGGCGGTGAACTGTTCGGTGAACATCGCCGCCTTGGCCTCGATGTCCAGGCCGGTGAGGATCATGGTGATCTCGTTGCGGATGCCCGCCAGGTGATTGAGCGACACCTTCAGCGTCGCCGGCGGCGCCTCGCCGCGCACCCCGCTCACCGCGACCCGGTCAGGGCCGTCGTCGCGGAGGGTGATCGTGTCCAGTCGCGTGGTGACATCGGGCCCGAGGTAGCGGGGGCCGCCGATCTCGTAGAGCAGTTGCGCGGTGACGGTACCGACGCTCACCTCGCCGCCGGTGCCGTCGTGCTTGGTGATCACCGACGAACCGTCCGCCGACACCTCTGCGATCGGGAATCCCAGGTGCCCATGGCTTGTCAGTTCGGTGAAGAAGGCATAGTTGCCGCCGGTTGCCTGCGCGCCGCATTCGATGATGTGCCCGGCGACGACGGCCCCGGCGAGAGAGTCGAGTTGTGCGGTGTCCCAGCCGAAGGCGCTCGCGGCCGGTCCGACGGTCAGTGAGGCGTCGGTGATCCGGCCGGTGACCACGATGTCGGCGCCGGCGTCGAGTGCGGCCTTGATACCGAAGGCACCGAGGTAGGCGTTGGCGGTCAGCGGGGTGCCGAGACCCAGCTCGCCCGCGCGCTCGCGGAGATCGTCGCCGTCGACGACGGCCACGGCGACCTCGATGCCGAGCGTCGCGGCCAGTGTCCGGACCGCGGCGGCGAGCCCGTGTGGATTGAGTCCGCCCGCGTTGCTGACGATCCGGACGCCACGGTCGACGGCCGGTCCCAGGCACTGTTCCAGTTGCCGCAGGAAGGTTTTCGCGTATCCGGTCCTCGGGTCCTTGAGTTGGTCGCGGCCCAGGATGAGCATGGTCAGCTCGGCCAGGTAGTCGCCGGTGAGGTAGTCGAGGTCACCTCCGGTGAGCATCTCGCTCATCGCGGCGAAGCGGTCGCCGTAAAACCCCGAGGCATTGCCGATGCGGATGGGACGGGTCATCACGACGCCTTTCCGTGCTCACCGGGTGCGCGCCCGGCTCCCGGCGGGCCGGCGAAACACTGGGCGATGGTGGCCCATTCGGCCGCGTCGGGGCCGCTGATCTCGAGTGCGAGATCAGCCGGTGCGCGCCGCTGGGTGCAGAGTTGGCAGAAGTCGACGGCCGGGCCGGCCACGATGTCGGTCGCGGTCTCGGGACCCCAGGTCCACAGTGCGCCCGACGGCGCGGTGATCTCGTACCGGAACGGGTGTGCGGGCGGCGTCCGGCCGTGTACCGCGTACGCGAAATCTCGGGTGCGGACACCGAGGTGGACCACGCCCTTGATGCGGTCGGTGGCCGGGCGGACGACGCCGAGGGCATCGGCGATATCGAGTCCGTGCGCCCAGGTCTCCATCAGCCGTGCGGTGGCCATCGAGGTCGCCGACATCGGCGGGCCGAACCACGCGAGCTTGGTACCGTCGGGCACCGCGAGCAGGGCCTGCGCGAGCTCGGCCCGCGCCCGCCGCCAGCCCGCGAGCAGGTGTTCGGGCGGTTGCGCGGCCCCCTCCTCGGCGGCGTCGTCGACGAAGGTCCCGACGCGGGGCGCGGCCTCGGCCACCATCTGTCCGAATCGGTCCGGGTCGGTGGCGGCGATCGCCGCGACCTCGTCGGTCCATCGCAGGTGAGCGATCTGGTGGGCGATGGTCCAGCCGGACGCCGGGGTGGGGGTGGCCCAGTCGGCGTCGTCGAGCCCGGCGACGAGGTCGTCGAGGTCGGCACTTTCGGCGGTGAGGTCGGCGACGACCTGCTGCACGAGCGACATGAGAGGACCCTCACACATATTCCGATAAAAAGCAATCATGCATGAATGCTTTTCGCCGGCGCCCGAGCCCAGCCACCGGCGACCCGGCCGCCGCACCGTCGCAGGAAGCCGGGCGGCGGCTGTCGTCGGATCGCGCCCGGATGACGAACGCCGGCGGTATCCTGCTGAGGGACTTAGTGGTCGCGCCCGGACGAACTTCCGGCGAACTTCCGGGCGCGACCACTTTGGTCGCCGGTAATGCCTGATCAGCACCGCGGCGCCGGATCGGCGCAGTGTTGTCTGATCGGCAGGGGCGCGGGCCCGACCTGGGCCCTTGGTCGACTCATCGATCATTGATACGGTCTGATCCACAAGGGACTGGAGTTGCCAATGATTCGCACGAGCGCACAACGGATGCGTCGAACCGCCTGCGCCGCCGCAGTGGCCGGGGCCATCGCCTGCGCGGGGACCGCGACCGCAGCGGCCGCACCCACGGCGCCGCTACTGTCGCCGATCACCGTACGCAGCATCCCGATCGCCCAGCAGACACCGACCGTCGGCATCACCCTCAACGGCGCCCTGCCGACGGGTGGCTTCATCGCGCAACTCGCCATCGCCGCGGTCGGCACCGACACGACCGCGGTCTGGCTGCGGCCGATGCCGCCCAACGCCTGCGTGACGAGCCTGCGCACCGCGACGGTGGCGGTGACCTGGCGCAACCTCAACACGCGTGCCGTCGACGACGTCACCTTCGCCGCCTGCGACCAGGGCGAACCCGCCGTCAGCCCCATCCTCGCCACCGGTCTGGGCCGGCTGCAGCTCACCGTCAGCGTGCTCGGCGCCCATCGCACTGCAATCACCCTCTCCCCGGGGACCGCACTCGTCGACCGGTAGACACTTTTCGGAATCTGTCCACCACTGTGTGCAACCTGTTCTAGTTTGAGGTCATGGCGGACACCGTGACCCAACTGCTCAGCGAGCGCGGCGACGACGACGGCGTCGCGATCACCTATCAGGGCCGGCAGTGGACCTGGCGCGAACACATCGACGAGGCGCAACGGACCGCGGCAGCCGTCCTGGCGCTCGCCGACCCGGACCGGCCGATGCACATCGGCACACTCCTCGGCAACACCCCCACGATGCTGACGGCCATCGCGGCCGGCGCACTCGGCGGGTATGTGACGGCCGGGATCAACACCACGCGGCGCGGCGCCGCACTGGCCGCCGACATCACCCGCGCCGACTGCCAGATCCTGCTGACCGACGCCGAACACCGGCCCCTGCTGGCCGATCTCGATCTCACCGGCGTGCTCGTCGTCGACACCGACTCCACCGACTGGTCCGAGGCCGTCGCGAATGCCGGTGAGCTCCGGCCCCATTCGGTTCCCGAACCGCTCGATCCCTTCATGCTGATCTTCACATCCGGGACCAGCGGCAACCCGAAGCCGGTGCGCATCGCACACCTGCTCGTCCCGTTCTCCGGACCTCCGCTCATCGACCGATTCGGCATCACCGCCGACGACGTCTGCTATCTGTCGATGCCGCTGTTCCATTCGGCGGTGATCCTCGGCGGCTACAGCGTGGCCGTCGCCAGCGGCGCCTCGATGGTGCCCGCCCGCTTCTCCGCGTCGACCTTCCTCGACGACGTGCGCCGTCACGGCGTGACCTATCTGCACTACGTGGGCAAGCCGCTCGCCTATCTGCTCGCCACCCCCGAGAGGCCCGACGACGCCGACACCACGCTGCGCGTCGCGTTCGGCAACGAGGCCACCGACCGCGACATCACCGAGTTCTCCCGCCGCTTCGGCTGCCAGGTGTGGGACGGCTACGGGTCCAGTGAGCTCGCCATCATCGTCACCCGCGAGCCGGGCACGCCGCCGGGCTCGGTCGGCCGGGGTTTCCCCGGCGTCGCCGTCTACGATCCCACCACCGCCACCGAGTGCGCGGTCGCCGAGTTCGACGAGAACGGTGCCCTTCGCAACGGCGACGCCGCCATCGGTGAGCTCGTCAACACCCAGGGCGCGGGACTGTTCACCGGCTACTACAACGATCCGGCCACCACCGACGAGCGGCTGCGCGGCGGGATGTACTGGTCGGGTGATCTCGCCTACCGCGACGCCGACGGCTGGATCTATCTGGCCGGACGATCCGGCGACTGGCTGCGGGTCGACGGCGAGAACCTCACGGCCGGACCCATCGAACGCATCCTGCAGCGGGTCCCCGGGGTCCGGCAGGTGGCCGTCTATGCCGTGCCCGACGAGTCGGTCGGCGATGCGGTGATGGCGGCCGTCGTCCTCGACGACGAGGCGACCCTCACCCCGGACGGGTTCGCCGCGCGGCTGGCCGAGCAGCGCGACCTCTCACCGAAGGCGTGGCCGCGCCATGTGCGCATCGCCCGCACCCTGCCGACGACCGCGACCAACAAGGTGCTCAAGCGCGACCTGAAAGCGGAGGGCGCCACCGCGGGCGACGGGGTCCTGTGGACGCGGGCACCGCGGTCGCGGAGCTACGAGATCGTCGGCTGAGGAGCAAGCATGACGAGTCTCGTGATCGGCGGAAACGGTTTCCTCGGCTCGCATCTCGTGCGTGAGCTGCTCGCGGACGGCACCGCGGTGCGGGTCCTGACCCGGCCCACGAGCGACCTGCGCACAATCGCCGGCCTCGACGTCGACCACGTCACCGGCACGCTGTTCGACACCGACACGCTGGCGCGGGCACTGCGCGGAATCGACACCGTGTACCACTGCGCGGTGGATACCCGGGCCTGGCTGCGGGACTCGGCGCCGCTGTATCGCACCAACGTCGAGGCGCTGCGCAGCGTGCTCGATGCCGCGGTGGGCGCGGAGCTCGACGCCTTCGTGTTCACCAGCAGCATGGCCACGATCGGCCGGCACCCGGGCCGGGTGGTCGACGAGACCGACGAGTTCAACTGGGAATCGGCGGCCACCGGCTATGTCCGGTCACGGGTCGCGGGGGAACGGCTCGCCCTGGGCTACGCGGCGCGCGGCCGGGTTCCGGTGAGTGCGCTGTGCGTGTCCAACACCTACGGTCCCGGCGACGTCGGCCCCACCCCGCACGGACAGTTCGTGGCGGGCGCGGCACTCGGGAAGCTGCCCTTCACGGTACGGGGCGTGCGAGCGGAGTGCGTCGCCGTCGACGACGCGGCCCGCGCGCTCATCGCGGCGGCCCGCAGGGGCAGGCCGGGCGAGCGCTACATCGTCTCCGAGCGGTTCCTCGACCTCGGGGACGTGATCGCGACCGCCGCCCGCGCCGCCGGCCGGCGCCCGCCACGCCGGGTGCTGCCCAGGCCCGCGCTGTCGGTGGCCGGCACACTGGGAAGTGCGTGGGCGGCCGTCAGCGGCCGCTCACCTCAGTTGACCGCGCAC
>JASGFO010000152.1:0-9994 GCA_047605505.1 Gordonia sp. (in: high G+C Gram-positive bacteria)
GAGTGCGTAAATCGGCTGACCGTGAAAAAACAGCTTCAGCAACACGCCGAGCACCTTACGTCGATCGGCCGGGATCACTCACCGCCGCACCGACCCTTTCCGGCCAATCCGGGTGATCCCGACGCCCTGCCGGTCGATCCGGTCGTGGCGGCGCGCACCACCGAAGAACGCGTCCACATCCTTGGCGGGCCCGCTGTAGGTGTAGTTCGATCCCTCGTGGGTATGGGTATGGTGGTGCACCTCGCCGCGCGGGCCGTCGAGGAGCGCGGACTGGCCGCCGGCGGCACGGGCAGCGATCCCACCGTCAGCATGCATCTGCACCAGCTGGTAGCCGCGGCGCCGCGCCCACTCCGCGCCGATCGCCACATGCTGCGGGTCGTCGGTGTCCGGGATGAAGAACTCGTCGGCGACGGGGCGGTCACCGACGACCCGCCAGGTGTTCGGTGCCACGATGCTGGCCTGGTCGCCGCGCATCGGGTGCAATCCGCCGGCGGCGTATCCGGCGGTCGTCGGCCAGTTCGCGCCGCCCGGGTCTCCGTAGCGGGCCTTCACATAGTTGAGTGAGGCGACACCGTTCGCGAGGACGTTGAACGGGTCGTCGGGTAGCTTCGGGTCCCGGTGCGCGGCGAACGTCGGGGGCTTCACCTGCATCCAGCCCTGGGGTTTACCGTCCGAGGAGTCCGGGCCCTCAGCTTTCGGGTCACCCTTCGATTCGATGTCGCCTTGCCCGACCATCGCATCCGACCACGACTGCGCCATCCCACTGATCCGTAATGCTGCGGCGATCTCCTTGCCCCACTGGGCGGCACCCGCCGCCGGGTCATACTCGGCGGAGTTCACCAGCGCGTACGGGTCATCGACCTCCGGCTGAGTCGTCTGATGTGTCTGCGGAGTCCCCACCCCACTGCCCGCCGACGTGTCATCTTCACCGGTGGTGCCAGCGCCGGTGCCGGTGCTGCGTTCGGGTGCGGTGGATTGCTCGTCGCGGAAACGGTTGGTGTTCGCGATGATCTGCGCGGCTTGGCCGATCGTCGACCGCTCCGGCGACGCGAGTATCGAGTCCTGTAGGCCGAACGTCTCGAGCAATCCCCGCACCCCGATCTTCGCGGCCTCAGCGGCCACGTCCTCGAGCTTCGGTGGGGTCGGCGGTTCGATGTACTGGCGTTGGGTCTGCGCGTCGTCGTCGTTCTCGCCGCGGATGGCTGCCTGGTCGCGGCGGTTGGCCTCGGCGTCCGGGATATACGGGGACGCCGAGTTCGCCGGCGCCGCCGTCTCGATCGTGGGTTTCGGGTTGATCAGCTCCACCGGTAGATGAAACTTGTACGGGAATTGGCCGTCGAAAGCGCCGGCCGCGCCGCGACCCCACCGCACCTGCGACGGACTCGAATTTCCGCCGGATTCGGTGTTGACCGGGCCGGCTGCGGTCATCACCGTCGCGGCCATGTGCTCCTGGGAGGTGCCCACCGTGAGCAGATCATTCGGCGACGCACCCGACACCAGCCCCGCGGTCTGCCCACCGATCAGCGTGTAGGTGGTGAACAGACGTTGCAGCGGTTCACCTTTCGCCGCCGCCACCATCCACGACACCCACATCGAGCAGTCACGGGCCCCGGAAATGTAGGGCAGGCCGTCGTTGGCGTGCCCAACCTGCTCCGACCGCACCAGCCCGCCGAGGGCGAGCTGCTGCCCGCCGCCCCGCAATGCGCGCCGCAGCGCGAACACCGAATCGTGGCCGCCGACAGCGTCGACCTGCTCCGGGGACACGAAGTGCTCACCGTTCGACAACGCGACCGGCCGCAGCCCGCCGACGCCCGCGGTGCGTGGCCCCCGCCCCGGCTGCGACATCGCCTCCAGCCTGTCGTTGACCGCAGCGTGCCCGCCGGCCGCGGCCACCTCCGCCGCGGTGACCACATGCCCGCCCACCGGCGCGACCGTGCGGATGCTGTCCGACGTCGCGGTACCAGGCCCGCGGATCGCGCCGTCGACGCCGATCCCACCACCGACCGCGTAGCCGATCGGCCCGCCACCGGCGTTGCCGCCTCCAGGGTGCACCGTGTTGCCTTGCGCCTGATACGCCGCGATGACGTTGTTGACGTAGGTGGTTTGCTCCTCAATCGTGTGGACATGGACGGTCATATCCCTGTCCTGCGTCAGGTCGTCGATACGTGCGCGCGCCGCATCCGTCTCGGCGAGCACCTCGACCCGGCCGTCAGGCAGATCCCGCACGGTGGCTCCGACGTCGAGGAGTTTCTGCCGCGCCTCATCGGAAATGGATTCGACGTAGATCGACTTGTTGTTCGGAACTTCGGCGAGGCGATCAGAGATGTTGACGATCTCGGCCTGCACCGCGGTCGCCCCGGGTGCGAGGACCCGTACGAGGCGTTCCGGTGGCAGGAGGTTCATCGACCGCATCAGCGCGTCGACGTCGACGCCGGCGGCGCGGGCACCGTCGGCAGTGCGCAAGAAGCTGTCGTAGATGTCCTGGCTGGCCGCGACAGCGGCCTGGCGGGCCGCGGTCTGCCCCTGCCCGGCCGACAACGCGTACTCGTAGGCCGCTGACGCGGCCGAGTTCATCGACGACTTCACCTGAGCGATCGACCCCGACAACGCTCGTGTCGCTTCGGAGTTGACCGCGATGCGGCCCGTCGACTGGTCGATGATGCCGCTGTAGCCGCCCGCGGCGTCGGCCGCCGCCTGCCACAACTGCGGGAGGCGCTCGACCTCGGCGAGACCCTGACCACGCGCCGCATCCACACCCTCAGCACCACCAGACAGGACATCGAGAGCCTGCTTGAGTGCGTTCGACCGATCCGCGGCCGAGGCGGTCCGATCACCGAGCACTTCCATCGCCGACGCGAGACTCCGGGCAGCGGGATCGGCTTTCGCGAGCGCCGCCGCGTTCTGCAATGCTTGGCGCTGAGCCTCGCTCATGGAACCGTTGGCGTTGGTGAGGTTCGTGCCCAGCTCAGCGGCGTCCTGGCCGGCCTGGGACAGGGACTGGGAGAAATCGCGGAAGTCGACAGACCGGCCACGAAGACCGGTCGTCGTGGACTCCGTGGCATCCTCGATCCGGTCGATCATCTCCTGATTGCCGCGGAGCGCCTGCACCATGTCATCGGCCGAGATCCCGGCGCCCGCGAGCGCCCCACTCCAGTCCTTCCAGGTGTCGGAGGATTCCAGCGCGGATCGGATCTGCGAATCCAGGCGTTGGTTCACATCATCCATCGCCTGGGCCTGCCCGGCGGCGGCTTGCGTGTACGCCTGCGCCGACACCGCCAACTGCTGGTTCGAGTCGATGATGTCGTAAGGGTTCCGGCCCCCACCGTCGGCGCCGCCCCGCGCGAACTGGCGGTCAGCGAGGGCCTTCTGCATCTGCTCGGTGCCCGCCGCCGACAACGCACCGGTCTCGGCGTTGATCGACTCGGCGAGACCATCAACCACCGCTTTGTGTTCTTCGGCCGCTTGTTTGGCCTCCTGCTGGCGCTGGCTGTACATCGACAGCCCAAGCGCCGCACCCGTCAGCGCGATCCCGAACGGGCCGCCGAGCGCACCCATCAATCCCGAAGCGCCGACGCGTGCAGCGGTCACGCCTGCAGACGCCAGACCTGCCGCCGTACCGAATCGGGTGGCCCCCTGGGACGCTGTGGTGAACGACTGTGCGATCCGGCCGAGTGTGCCGCTGCGCTCCCCCATCGCCGCGAACGTGCCCGCCAGCCGCGAAATGGGTTGCCCCGCCGCGGCGGCCGCGGCCCGCATGGTGGTGACGTGACCCGCGAAATCTCTGGTCGCCGCGACGGCCGGGATCGTCGATGTGCGGTAGGCGGCCATCGCCTGCTGAGTGCGGGTGAGGGACTGCCCGTACCGGTTCTGCGCGGCCATCGATTGCGTGTAGAGCGCATTCTGTGTTCGCATCTCCCCACCGAACTGGCGGACCGCCATCCCCAGCCGCTGGATACGGCCCGCGGTGCCGGCTTCGGCGCGCGCATTGAGTGCGGTGGTCATCCGGTTGCGGGCCACCGCGAACGCCGCCATCGCCAACGCCGCGGTCTGCGCCGGCACCGGCAGAGCGGAGAACCCGGCGACGAGGCCGGCGGCGAGGCCGGCGAGCGGTTTGAACGCCGCGATCGCCGCGTCACCGCCCTGCTGCGCGGTCTCGCCCAGCACGCGCAGCGAACCACCACCACTGACCGCGTCCTCACCGATCTCGCGGAGATCCTCACCGATCGGGCGGAGCGCGCCGCCGATCTCGCCGAGCTTGCCGGCGACGTCGTCGCCGCCGATCCAGTCGGAGAGCTTTGTGAGACCGCCCGCACCGAAGTTGGCGAGCGCGGTCACCGGGCCGCGCAACAGCTCGTACAGGGCGAGCTGCGCGGACTCGGCCGAGTTCTGCAACTTCTCCATCGCCCCGGGCAGTCCGGCGTTCATCTTTGCCGCGAGGTCCGCGGCACCGCCCTGCTTACCGACCGCGGCAGTCATCTCGTTGAACGACGCCGCACCGTCTTTCGCGGCGATCCCAGCCAGGCGCATCGCATCGGACCCGAACAAGGTGGCGGACGCCTGGTTGAACTGTTCCTCGGTGAGGGTGGCGGACGCCTTGTGCAGGTCGTCCATGACGGAGCCGAGTCCCCTGAACTTTCCCTGCGCGTCATAGACGCGGATGCCGAGGGTTTTCATCGCCGCGGCGGCGGGTTCGCCGGTGTCCTGGAGCGCGAGCAGCGTGGACTTCAACAGGGTGCCGGCATCGGAGCCCTCGATACCATTGTTGGCGAGCACACCGAGCGCGGCGGCCGTCTGGTCCACGGTCATGTGGAACTGGGCCGCAACACTCCCGACTTGCTGCATGCCGTCCGCGAGGTCGGTGATCCCCGCCGATGACTTGTTCGCGGTGTTCGCGAGGACGTCGGCGACGTGCTCGGCATCGGATGCCTTCAACGAAAACGTTGACAGCGCTTGCGCCTGGATCTCGGCGGCCTGGCCGGCGTCGATCTGCGCGGCCGCCGCCAACGCGAGCGATCCGCGCGCTGCGGTCATCGACTCCTCGACCGACAGCCCGCCCTTCGCCAGTTCGAGCATCGCCGCCGCGGCGGACGGCGCCGACGTCGCCGGCAATGTGATGTCGTTGCCGAGCTGCCGCGCCTTGTCCGAGACCTGCTCCATCTGCGCGGCGGTCGCCCCGGACACACCAGCAATCTGGTTGAGGACGGCATCAAACGATGATCCGAGATCGACCACCTGTTGCAGGCCCGCGGTGATACCGCCCGCCGCGAACGCACCGAGCAGTGTCTCACCCACACCGGCCGCGGTTTCCCCGGCCGCAGCCATCATCTCGTCGAGCTTGTCGATGACGTCGTCGTTGTTGAGGGCGACGTCGATCTCAATACGACCACCCGGCATCGGGTTTCACCACCTCTCTCTCAGGGTTGTGTGACGACGTGGGTGCCGCCCAACGCGGCGGTCATCGCTTGCAGGAATGTGGCCGGGTCGGTCGACTCCGGTCGCGCGGTGGCGTCGTAGCGGGCGCACAACGCCTCGTAGCGGCGCATCGCCGCCGCGTGCACCGCCGGTGGCCGGTGCGCGACCGGCCGCACGATCGGGAACGGCGGAGGCTGCTTCCGCGGACGCCGAGCAGCAGCGCGTTTCGCCTCACCGGGTGACGTCGTCCACTTCACGTACTCGGCCTCCAGCCAGTAGTTCGTGAGATCGACCAGCAGAGCGTGGTTTTCGTCGGTCCGCGTCCACGACGGGCCGAGGTCGTGCACCATCGCGGCGACGTCCTGCCACGCCAACTCCCGCAGATCATCACGCAAGTGGCTGCCGTACTGGCGGCGCCACCGCGGAATCAGCGCGCCCCAACCATCCCGGAACTGGACCAGGTAGGTCAGAGCGCCAACGGGTTTCCCCACTTGTCGGTGAGCCCGGCCACCTGGTTGATGTAGGCGTAGATGCGGCGCGCCTCGGCGATCGAACGGTCACCGATCACCGCCAACAGATCATCGATCTTGTCCTCATCGACGATCACGATCGACATCAGCTGCCGGTTCAACGCGGAGACCTCGGTCGGTTTGAGATCGGCGACGTCACGGCGCTGCAGATCCGACCACTCCCAGATCGTCTCCGGGGTGTAGTAGCGGCGAATCCGGAAATCGATCCCCCGCAGCGTCGCCGCCACCGGCGGCAGACCGGGAGTACCGACCGCCAACGCATCCATGAGATCGATGGTCGACTCCTCGGACACAGCAGCCGCCGCCGAACCCTCGTCGGGTTCGGCGGCAGTCTTGGTGCTCTTGCTCTTGCTCGGCATCGTCTCGACCCCTCAGACCCCTCAGATCACGCCAGCGGGTCGTAGTTGCTGATCGGCACCATCGGTTCGAGGGCGAGCAACTCGAACTCAAAGCCGTCGAGGTCATCGCCGGAGAACGAGCGGGGCGGCGGGCTGGCCAGCGTCGCGACCGGCGTGTAAAAGCCGAAACGGTTGGTCGAGGAGTTCGACGGGTCCGCGAGCCGCCACAGCAACGCAAACTCCTCGGCGTTGCCCTGATCCCACTGGTAGATGCCGGTCGTACCGATCTGGGTGATCGACCCGCCACACAGCGCAGTCAGCACCGTAGCCGCGGTGAAATCGACGGCCTTGAACTTGACGGTGTCTTCCCGCGCGCCGCGCGAAATGGCGTAGTTGGAGTTGCGCTTGTTGAAGATCTTAATCTTCTTGATGTCCTGGTCAGGCGTGGTGTTGAAACCGGCCTGGATACCGCCGTAAGCCTTCCACTCGATCTGGCTCGTCCCGGACGTCAGTGGCAGCGTCAGACTGAACGGGTCGGCGGGCAGCGCGGTACCGGCCGGCGCCCTGAATGCGTCACCGTCCTGCCACACATACGCCTTACTGGAATCGGGTGTGGTGCTCACAGAGCCTCCTTGGTTGGTTCGTTCGCTCACTCCGTGTGAGCAGTTGGGGAAGACCCCGACCGAGTGCCGAGCGCAACCCCGGCCGGGGCCATAATCACCCGCGCCCACGCACGGGTGAGAACTACGTGTTGATCGGTTTTCCGATCTGCATGACCACCTGGATCACCGCCCGGAAAATCGGGGACTCCGGGCCGCGGTCGGTGTCGACGAGCGTGGCCGGCCCTTCATCCCACTGGCCGCGCCACGACGCGCCCCGATAGGTGAACGACGGACCCATGCCCATGTAACGGCGCATGTCGAGGATCTGGCCGGCCATCGCCGCAATGTCCCACGCCAGCTCTTCCGGGTCGACCTGCCGCTGCGTCGTGCCATCGTCGACGAACACCTGCATCAGCGGCACCCACACCGAGATCATCAGCCGCATCCGCGACGTCGTAATGTTCTCCCGACGGTTCACCGCAGCCTGGATCGTCACCACCGGCCGGGTCAGTGGGTCCGGCAGCTCCCGAGTCGTGATCAGAGACGGATCGTCACCCAGCAACGCGAGAAACTCCGGCCGCGACCGCAACAGCTCACGAGCCGCTCCCGGCGCGAACGGCAGCGCCGGGGCCGGATTCTGAGACAACACCAGCGCAGTCGCAGTCACCGCCGGCGACCCCACCCTCTGTAGCGGCCGTACCGGGCAGCGGCCGTCGTCAACGTCATGTGCGCCGGCGTCTTCGAGGTGCCGTACTCCTTGTACATCGCGTCCGGATCGTCATCGACGATCGTCACCGACGGCCCGTCAACAACCACCGACATGCCGTCGCGGTAGTCACCGGTCAGCACCGGCGCCTCCGATCGCGCCTCATCGGCCGCCTGCTGCGCGACCTGTGCACGATCTTCCGCGGACACCTCGTACGCCTGCCTCAGCACCTCCCTCGGCGAGGTCACCGTGCGCACCGACACCGGCATGGCTACCGCGCCCGGCCCTTCGCCACCGGCGGCGTCCGCGCACCCGCGCTGTCCGCCGCCGCGGTGGGAGACGACGCGCTGTCAGCCGGCGCAGCAACGGACGCCATGGACGACGGTGTGCTGTCGGCCGTGGCCGCGGCGAGGTGTGCCTTGTAGGTGCGCTCTGCGGCGAGGTAGGCGCCAACATGGGCGCGGTACGCCGAGCCATGCCGGGAGCCTCGGCACACGTTGCCGAGCTGGTCGGTCCAGGTCACTACTTCGGTGTCTGTGGTGGTCTGCTCGGTCATGTCATATCTCCTGTGGGATGTTGGTTGCGCGGCGGATGACCAGCGCGACGTATCGGGGCGGTGCGAGTGGGCGGCGCCGACGGCGCACACGAGGGATCCGCACGATCGCGTAGACGTCACCGGCCGGGCTGGTCGCAGTCCAGTCCGTCGTGATGCCAATGTCGGCCGCCGCCGGATGCACCAGCAGTTCCGACTCGTCGAGGATCTCGCCGCCGGCGCCGACCTGCCGTGCCTCGGTGCGGGGGAAACGCTGCTCCCACGTCGCTGCAACGCTGATCGCCGCGGCCGGCGCCCCCGGCAGCCGGTTCCCGGTCACCGGGTCGGCGACGGTCGTTCGTGGTGGCCGCAACTCCCACCGTTCCGGAAACTGCATCATCAGCTGAGCGGCACAATGTACATGCCGCTCCCCTGCGCACCGGGGACGCCCAACGGCGCGAGCTGGGCACGTTGCGCGTCGGTGAGCTCAACGACAAGACGGGCCGTCGCGGCGACATTCGTGGTCTGGAGTTCGGGGTACTGCTCACCAGTGCTGCGGAACCCCAACTCAATGGTTTCGAGCGCGGCGATCACCATGTCGGCGGCCACACCCTCCACCAAACCCGGCGACAGCGATCCCGCTGCGATCCGGGCGTCGACAGCAAGGTCCGGCCGCGAGCGGATCAGGTTCGACGCCCGCACGCACAGCGCATCCAACTGGTCGCGTTGCGGCCCGGCGGCGGGCAGCTCCCGCGCCAGCAGCGTGCACACCACCCCAGCGGTGACCAGCGGCACCGGCGTTGTCACGACGTCAGTCCTGGACCTCGGTCACGGTCTGCTCACCGGTGTCGATATTGCGCTCGACCGCGAACGTTTTCCCGTTCGCCTCGGTGCGCAGGAACCTCTCGACCCGCCCCTTCGACGGCGGAACCGCCGCCCTGGTGGGCCGCTTCCGCGTGGCCTTCGGCTTCGGATCGGAACGCTCCACGGCGCCCACGTCGGTGTCGGTGTCGGTGTCGGTGTCGGTGTCGGTGTCGGTGTCGGACATCGGCTTCTCCTCTGGTTACGTAGGTCAGGCGTTGAGGACGCCGCGCAGTCGGGCCGCGGCCTTGCCGCCGAAGACTCCGAGACCGACGTAGAACTCGATCCGGGTGCGCAGCGCGGGCTTCTCCTGCAGCTCACCGAGGTCGTACACCTGCACACCACCATTGGTGAGACCGGTGACTGCCTGGTCGTTCTCCGACCCGCCGAAGCGGACCGCGTAGATCGACGACGCCACCGTGCTGGTGCCCTGGGTCTCGGTCTGCGGCAACACCGCCAGTCCGGCCGACGTGGTGCCCGGGTCGAGGACGGGGATCCCGTTGTACTGCACGACCCGCTTACCGGTCAGATCCTCGCGGACCAGCTCAGTGCCGCCAATCCGCCGGCCGGCGGACAGGATCTTCGCCCGCACCGCGGCGTTCGCGTACAGCGCGCCGTTCGACGGGTCGATCCCCGGGACCGCCGCGATCAGCTCGTCGAGCTTGTCGAAGAACGCGTGCGAGTCGTGGGGGGCGGGACCGACGATCGGCAGGCCGTTGGTGGCGGCGTCGATCACCTGGGCGCCGGTGAGACGCTTCTTGATCCCGTCGAACCCCAGGGGGTCGGTCGTGATGTCACCGTTGAAAAAGTGGTCGGAGAACTTGTACGACAGCGCTTTCACCTTGAGCTTGGTCTGCTCGGCCCGCTGGTTGTTCAGGTTCGACCGGGTCTGCTGGATGAACCGGTCCACGTCGGCGTCACCACCGAGGATGACCAACGACTCGGTGAGCTGATTGAACGTTCCGGTCGACTCGGTGTACCCGGAGTTGATCGCACGGAATGCGACACCGGGC
>JASGFO010000153.1:0-9959 GCA_047605505.1 Gordonia sp. (in: high G+C Gram-positive bacteria)
GCGGCAATCGGGTCGACACACCGAGCCCAGCGTGGGCAGATGGCTCGGTGGGCGCGGACGCCGAAGTCGTCGCAGGCGCTGGCGCTGCGTTCATCGATCGTGCTGGCTGCGCTTGATGGTGCCAGCAACACCGAAGTCACCGCGGTGCGGGCGTATTCGACGGCCCCGATCAATCACAACGTCCCCGACCACTCGTTCCCGGGTCTGCACGCTGCGGTGGTCCGAGCGTTGGAGCAGGCCGCGGGTCACCTCGGCGACAGGCGCTCGACCTGGTTGATCCAGGACGAGTGGGTCGGGGTGACGTGCATGGCGAACCGGGGATGGGCGGCTACCTCATGATGATCTGGTGCTTGCGGGTGGCGTAGTCGTCACAGACGACGTGAACGTCGAAATTGGCGGCGCAGAACAACTAGCCCAGGCTAGAGTGCCTTATCCCTGCTCGCGCTGATGGCCGGCGAGCCGGTCTGCGGCGGTGCTCGATCAGAGCGTCGACGGTGAGCTCTCGGTCAAAGAGATACTCGTCGGTGCAGATTAGGAATCCTGACGAGGGTATCGCGTCGAGGCCCGTTCGCCGCGGCGTAGTCGATCAAACCCTGTGCGACGTGCCAGCCGGTGCCGTCGAACCAGAACACGCCGCTGACCGCGAGCACCGAACGCATGCGGTCCGCCGACCGGATGGTCAGGAAGATGCTGTCGTCGGGGAGGTCGAGGACGGCCCTGCGCAATTCCGCCGGAACACCGTCGAGGAAGCCGAGTTGCCGCGAGTAGTCGTAGAACCCGTACACATTGAGTTCGTCCTCGTGGTCGAAGGTCGTCAGCAGGATCTGCCCGCTCGGGTGGAAGAACCAGTGCGCGCAGTCACCGCAGCCGTTGGCCCAGGAGAAGTGCTCGAACCCAGCAACCGGCGTTGGCCGAACCCACAGCGAGGCGCCGTCATCGGACTCCACCTGCTCGATGATCGCCGCGCGCCTGCGGAGATCGTCGTAGGAGCACGTGGCCATGGCGTGCCACCACGGCATCCAGGTGTGACAGACGTCCATCGGCTGACTCTATGCTGCCGGAGGTCGGAGCTGCGGCACCCCCGGTTCAGGCGAAGATCGGCGGCAGCGCGAACAGCATGATGGCCCCCCACCCGAGGTGGGTCAGCCCCGGGGCCAGCACGCCACCGGTGCAGCGGCGCAGGATCGCGCAGACCACGCCGAGGACGACGCCGGCGAATCCGAGCATCGGGTTGCCGCTGGCCAAGGTCACCGCTGCGTAGATCGCCGTCGAGACCACCACCGGATGCCACCGTCGTACCGCGGAGTACACGGCGCCGCGAAAGAACAACTCCTCGGCCAGCCCGTTGCCGAGAGTGATGAGGGTGATCACGGCGATGCTGCCGTGGTCGGCGAACGCCAGCACCCGATTGACGAGGTCGCCGAGTCCGGGGATGGGGCGGGTCACCACGGCGCCGAGCAGAAAACACGCACCGACCAGCAGCCCCGTGCCGATCCCCAGCAAGCCGGCACCGGCCGTCGTCGCCCGCGCCGGCGCGGCCGCCGATCCGAATCGGCCGATCGGTATCGGCCCCGACAGCATGGCGCCGACAGCCCACACCGCCGCGAGCCCGATGGTCAGGGGATAGAAGGCGCCATCGCCAGGAGACACCGACAACGAGACGCCGAGCAGGCAGGCGCCGACCACGAGGACGGCGAGCACGATCCAGCGCCGACGACCGGGATGGGCGTCCACGTCGCGGTTGCGGTCGACGGCCAGCGCCGCCACCACGGCGTCGGCTCGCTGCCCGATGGTCATCGGCGTCGCCGGCGAGCGATCACCCGACATGACGCGGCTCGTCGCGGCCCGACCACAGTGTGCCGATCACCCGTTCGGCCAGCCGGGACGCTTCGTCGACGGTTTCGCCGATGGTGCGCCGCAGCCGTAACCAGTCACCGCCCGCCCAGGCCGGGTCGGTGTCGGCGAGGTGATGTGGATCCGCCAGTTCGGTGACGGGGCGCGGTGACGGCGACCGGACGGCAGCGGCGACCGCATCACGCATCGGGACGAGTCCGCCGTCGGGGGGAGCGACGAGGTCGCGGATCCGGTGCTCGGAGGCGGCCATCGGGTGATTCAGCGATGTCACGAGCTCCTCGGTGAGTTCCGCCGGTGCCGGCACGATCAGCCCGCTGACACGGCCCGCCAGCCGGGTGCTGATACCCACGACGGGCAGCCGCAGGCGGGGAATCCCCACCGCGTCCAGGTAGGCGGTCAGCACTGACCGGTAGCGTCCGCCATCGGGACCGGCGATGTCGTAGGTACCCGCCGGAAACGCCGGATCGGCGACGGCGGTCAGGTAGTGCACGACGTCCCGGATCGAGATCGGATCCATCGCGTTGTGCACCCACGAGGGTTCGACGATCACCGCGAGTCGGTCCGCCACGTACCGGATGATCTCGAATGAGGTGGAACCCGCGCCGAGAATCACCGCGGCCCGCAGCCACACCAGCTCGGGGCCGTTCGCGAGCGCGAGGGCGGCGCCGACATCCGCCCGGCTGCGCAGATGCGCCGAGAGCCCGCGCTCGCCCGCATCGGGGACGAATCCGCCGAGGTAGACGATGCGTGGCACCCCGGCATCGCGAGCCGCTTCGGCGACGCGCCGCGCGGCGTCCCGGTCGCGGTCGGTGAAACCTGCCCGGCCGATGCCGTGGACGAGATAGTAGAGGGCGTCGACGGTACCGGCGCGCGCCAGACACGATCGCACCGAATCGTCGTCGTCGGCGTCCATGGTGAGTGCGCGGACATCGTCGGCCCACCCGAACGCGGCGGTCCGGTCGGCGTCGCGGGAGGTGACGACGACGTCGCACCCACGGTCGAGAAGTGCGCAGACGAGTCGGGAACCGACGTAACCGGTTGCTCCCGTGACGAGCAGTCTCATGGACACCAGGCTAGGTGAGGCTAGGTGCCCATGGTGAGTGCGCGGACATCGTCGGTCCACCCGAACGCGGCGGTCCGGTCGACGTCGCGGGACGTGACGACGACGTCGTACCCCGGTCGAGAAGTGCGCAGACGAGTCGGGAGCCGACGTAACCGGTAGCCCCCCGTGACGAGCAGTCTCCTGGACACCAGGGGTACCGGATTATCACGAACCGAAGAGAACGGCGCACACCATCGCGTACACCTCGGCCTGGAAGGACGGATCCGGGTCGAACCGGCGGGTGCGGCCCACGTCGAACACGACTGCGAACGCCGCGTGAACCAGGAAAGTGGCCTCGGCTGCGCTCAACTCGGGCCGCACGGCCACCACCGCCTGCGCGAAAGTGCGGACGTTGGCGCGCTGGATGCCGGCAAGGCGGCTGCGCTCGGTGTCCGGCACGTTTCCGATCTCCCGGAAGTACACGGTCATTACCTTGGATGCCTGGAAAGACATCTGCACGTACGCCTGGGCGAGCGCAGCGAGCTCGGCCCGGGGATCGGAGTGGGTGTGCAGCACGGTCCCGACCGCGTCGGCGCTCGCCTCGCCTGCACGATCGAGCGCGGCTACCAGTATCCCCGCCTTGTTCGGGAAATAGCGGTACATGCCCGACGGCACGATTCCCGCGGCGCGGCCGATCTGGCTCATGCTGACATTGTGGAATCCGCGGGTGAAGAACAGCTCGATCGCGGCGTCCAGCAACTGGCCTCGCCTGCCGGTGTCCACCCGTTCCCCGTGCGGATCGGGAGGCCGGTAGGGCGACGGCGGACTCGGCAGCGTGAGCACGGACCGGGCGGCGCGGGACAGCACGTTCTCGGCACGCCGCTGCGCCAGCACTGTTCGATGGGCGGTCACGCTGCCGGTCACGCTGATCGCGGCCACACAGCGCAGTGCCACCTCGCTCCGCGGAACTCCGGAGAGTGCCGGCTCCGCAACGGTGGTGAAGCCCTCGATCATTGCCGTGAGCTGCTCGCGGATCCGTGCCCGGTCGGCCTTCTCGAGAAGGCGTTGCTCCCAGCGGAAGAGGCCACCGGTGTTGCGGCGCTCGAACGAGACTCCCAGCGCCGCAGCGAGAACGGCGTCGATGCGCATCGGAGCCGGCTCGCCGATCGTTGCCTCGGCGGCATCGGCCACCGCCGAGCACAATGCGTCCGATGCCGCTGTGATGGCATGTTCGAGCAGCGCGTACTTGTTCGGGAAATGGCGGTACACGGCGGGGCCGCTGATGTCCAGGGTGGCGGCGATCTGTTCGATGCCCACGCCGTGGTAGCCGCGCCGGGAGAAGTCCTCGGCAGCGACGCGGGCGATCTGCTCGCGTCGGTCTTTCGGCCGTGTCCGTCGTGCCCGTGTCACGTCCCGTCCTCCGGACTCACGCATCGCGCGTTCTCGGGTGACCACGACACTGCCCCAGTGTACAGTCAGGGCACTAAGTAAGTGAATATTCACGCACCGAATCGACGCGGAAGCTGCAGAGGCAACCCATGACAGTCAGCGAATCGCACGTCCGCACCGTGTCGGGATCGAGGGACGCGCAACCAGCGACCACACCGCCCGACCCGCGCCGCGCGGGCTACCGGATCCGGCTGAATGTCCCCGACCGGCCTGCTCATGTGCTGACCGACCTGGCGGACGCCATGGACGCGCCGTCGGCCGCGGCCGGCCCCGCCAATGTGGTGATGCAGCTGCTCAACACGCCGGTGGCATACGGCGTGATGGAGTCACGCGTGGACTCGGGTGCGCTGTACAAGCACCCGATCAAACGCGGCCGGACCACGTTCACCTATCTCGCGGTGGCGATCCTGGGCACGCCGGCCGACAAGAAGCGCTACCGCAGTGCCGTCGACGTCGTGCACCGACAGGTCCGGAGCACCGCAACCAGCCCGGTGAAGTACAACGCCATGAACCGCGAATTGCAGCTGTGGGTGGCGATGTGCCTGTACGTGGGATTCGAGGACACCCATCAGCTGCTTCGCGGGCGGATGAGCCCCGAGCAGCGTGCCCTGTTCTACCGCGACTCGGCGCCGCTTGGCACGACACTGCAGGTGCATCCGGATATGTGGCCGGGCACCCCGGCGGAGTTCGATGCGAAGTGGATCGAACTGTGCGAGAGGAACATACGTCCCACGGACGCGAGTCGCGACTATCTGCGGCAGCTCGTTGACCTCACCTTTCTCGGCGCAGTCCCGGCGCCGCTGCGCACGTTCTCACGATTCCAGACCGCGGGCTTTTTGGCCCCGCGATTCCGGGAAGCCCTGGCGATCGAGTGGACCGCAGCCGATCAGCGGCGGTTCGATCTTTTCTGGCGTGCGGTTGCCGCGGTCAACCGGATCGTCCCATTGGCGGCGCGCCGGTTCCCCTACCGGATGCTGTTGGCAGACATGCGGATACGGAACCGGCTCGGCCGCCGACTGGTCTGAGGGAAAGCTCCGTTCGACGGCACCGCCGAACAGCCACCGCCGAACAGTGGTGGCGGGCTACAGTCCGTAGGTCCGGCCGATGATGTCGCGCTGGATCTCGTTGGTGCCACCGTACACGGTCGAGATGATCGACCCACGCATGATGCGCTCCATGTCGAACTCCGTGGCGTAGCCGTATCCGCCCATCATCTGCATACCGTCTATCGCCATCGCCTTGGCGGTCTCGGTCGCCTTCAGCTTGACCATCGACGCCTCCCTCGGCAGCAGCGCCGACGGATTCTCCGCGACCCGCCGCGCGACATCGTGGACCAGCAGGCGGGTGCACTCGATCTCGGTCGCGTGATCGGCCAGGCGGTGCTTGAGTGCCTGGAACGTCCCCACCGGGCGGCCGAACTGCTTGCGTTCGCTCACGAACGTCAGCGTGTCGTCGAAGGCGCGGCGCGCGACGCCCAATTGCATGGCACCCAGGATGAGGCGCTCGGTGTTCAGGCCGGCCATCAGTTGCTGCCAACCCTGGTCGACGGTGCCGACGACCGCGTCCTCGGGGAGTTCACAGTCGGCGAAGTAGAGGTCGTTGACCTCGCGGCCACCCAGGGTGTCGATGCCCTTGATCGTGAGACCGGGGGTGTTCGCCGGCACGTGGAACATGGTCAGCCCGTCGTGCTTGTTCGTACCACGCGTGGTGCGCGCCACCAGCAGGATGTTCTCGGCGAAATGTGCATTTGAGCACCAGGTCTTCTGGCCGTTGATCAACCAACCGCTGCTGGTGCGCTCGGCCCTGCACGCGAGCGCGCCCACGTCCGATCCGGCCTCCGGCTCCGACATCGAGATCGACTGTGCGGCGCCCCGCACGATCCCGCCGAGTACCTCCCTCTTCTGTGCCTCGGACCCGAACTTCTCGTATGCCGCACCGGTGATGATGGTGGGCCCGATGCCACCGACCGGCGCCAGATGGTAGGTGAGGTGCTCGAGCAGCACCACCATGTCCACCGCGTCACCGCCGGAGCCGCCGTATTCCTCGGGGATCGTGACACCCAGGTAGCCCAGTTCGGCGAGCTTGTCGTAGAAGGCCCGGCTGTGCGGTTCGCGACCACCTTCCGTGAGCGCGTCGCGTTGCTCACGCGTGCCGGCCTCGCGGCGGCACAGGTCATCGATGGCGGCCCCGAATGCGTGCTGTTCGTCGGTCAGGGTCATAGGGGTCTCCTCTCCGTGGGTGTTCACCCACCACAGGGAGAATAGTCCCTAACTTATCCGGCTGTGGACGGAATCGCCGAACGGCCCGGGTACCAGGCGATGCCCTCGATGTCAGTCATGGTGGGGGATGGTGGTTCAGGGCGCGGCCGACGGCGGTCGCGGGTCAGCCCGCGAAGGTGCCGAGGGAGGACGGCTCGATCTCCCGCCGGCGGCCGGCGTACTGCGGATACGAGCGGACGTCGGTGGTGTCGAATGCCGAGGTGGTGCGCTCCGGGAGGTGCGCGACAATCCGGCCCCGGACCCGCAACGCTGTGCGCAGCAGCGGGCCGACGCCCGGGCGCGGCGGCCGGAAGCCGAACGCCCTGGTCATCTGTGCGTCGATCAGCGCCTCCACTCCGATGGCCACCATCGCCCGGGGGATCGGATACCACGAGGCGAGGAGATCGACGGTGTACCGCCCGATCTCGGCGTTGGTCTCCGAGTACCCGAAGGTGCGCCGCTCGTAATCCTTCTTGAACGCCAGCAGTGGGCCGGAGTCGTCCGGGATGTCGCGGATACCCATCCGGCGTCCGACCTCCCGATAGAACTGGAACGCCGCGATCCGCTCGTGCGGATGCAGCGGCCGGTACCCGTAGGCGTCGATCCAGTCCAGCGGGTCGTAGATGAATGTCGTGAGGACGTACATCATGTCGTCGTTCGAGATGTCGTACCGGTTGTGCATCTGGTTGATCCGCCGCAGCGACGCCTTTCCGCGGGGAGCGTCGTAACCGTGTTCGATGAGTTCCGCCATCAGCATCGCGGTGTCGTCATAGCGCTTCTGCGGCCGGTCGCGGAACTCGCCCGTCCTCGCCAGCAGTGCGCTGATCGTGGGCACGCAGTAGGTGCGGAACAGTGCGAACTCCAGGGCCCGCACGTAGTCCCACGGGAACTCGAACATCGCGGTGATGCGATGGATCTCCTGATGATCCCGGTCCGGGTCGAGGGCGGCGATCCGGTGAAGGTGGCTGCGCGTACTCACCGGGCGTAGATCCTTCCCAGCATGATGCGCACCGCTCGCATGTCCCGGTCCGTGCGGTCGAAGGTCAACAGGTTCATCGGCAGCGCGAACCGCTGCGCCGCCACCGATTGTGGCCGGCTGAACTCCCGCAGCCCGTCGGCGCCGTGGATACGGCCGAATCCCGAATCCCCGATGCCACCGAACGGCAGTGCGGGTATCGCGGCGAAGGAAAGGAAGGAGTTGACCGCGACCGCCCCGGTGCGGAGCCGACGCGCGAGTTCCCTTCCGCGGCGCAGGTTTCCCGTCATGATCGCGGCGGAGAGTCCGTAGCTGCTGTCGTTGGCGCGCGCGATGGCCTCCTCGATGTCCGCGACACGGTTCACCACGACGGTGGGCCCGAATGTCTCGTCGGTCACCGCGGTGGAGTTCTCCGGGACATCGGCCAGCACGACCGGTTGCGCGGTGCGTTCGCCCACGGAATTTCGGCCACCGACGACCGCACGTCCGCCGCGGCTCAGCGCGTCGTCGACGTGGTCGGCGATGACCGACAGCTGGCGGTGCAGGGTGGCGGGTCCGTAGTGCGCGCCGTCGTCCTCGCCGCCGCGCACTGCTCGGGCCTTGGCGGCGAGCGCTGCCAGGAACTCCTCGTACCTCTCGGCCACCACATACACCCGCTCGACTCCCGCGCACGTCTGTCCGCCGTTGCCGAACGCGCCGAAGGCCGCGGCGTCCGCCGCGGCGGCGAGGTCCGCGTCGGTGTCCACGAGGAACGCGTCCTTGCCGCCGCCCTCGATGGTCACCGGGGTGAGGGATTCGGCGCAGATCGCCATCACGCTCCGGCCGGTGCGTGCCGAGCCGGTGAACGCCACCTTGTCTACGCCGGCGCGGCACAGCGCCGCACCGGTCCGTCCGTCACCCTGAATCACCTGCAGCACCGGCCGTCCGGGGCACGCCGCCGCCCACGCCTCGGCCAGGGCCTGGCCCACGGCGGGCGTCAGCTCGCTGGGTTTGAAGACGATGGCATTGCCCGCTGCGAGCGCGTAGGAGATCGATCCCATCGGCGTGTACACGGGGTAATTCCACGGTCCGATCACACCGACCACCCCGAACGGCAGGTACTCGATGGTGGCGGTGAGGTTCGCGCCGAGCATCCCGGTCCGGACGCCCCGCCGGCCCAGTACCTTTTCGGCGTTCTTCGCGGCCCAGTCGAGGTGGACGACCGCGAGCATGACCTCGAGCAGGGCATCGTCGTGCGGCTTACCGGTCTCTGCCGCGATCACCGCGGCGATCGATTCGGACTGGCCGGCCACCTGGGAGCGGAAGCGCAGCAGCCAGTTGCGCCGGGCCTTGGGTGTGAGCCCACCCCACCACTGCGCGGCGTCGCGGGCCTTGTCGACCGTCGCGGTCGCGGTTGCGGCGTCGGCCACCGGGAACCTCGCCACCTCCGCCCCGGTACGGGGATTGGTGGAGACAAGCTGTTCCGCAGCGGTCTCGGACTGTACGGGCATGGATTCCTCCCACGTTGGCCAGTACCGACATGTTAGCGATTGTTCTCTCATGTGGGCGACGTTTCCCGGGCATGTTCTCCGGGGATGGCACACCATCACGCGGCGTGCCTGTTCGGCGTGCCTGGTGTCCCTCACGACTGGGGTGCCGGGAGTAGTCTCACGCGCATGGATCTCCAGGGCCAGGTGGATGCGTTCGGTGCGGCGGCGCGGTGGGCCGCCGACCGGGTGGGAGCGGTGCCCGCTGCCGCGTGGGACGGGCCAGGGCTGGGCGAGTGGAACATGCGCGCACTCGTGGGGCACACGAGCCGGGCGCTGCTCACGGTGGAGCAGTACCTGGCCAAGCCGTGCGACTCCGAGGACGTTGAGGGCGCCGAGGGGTATTACGAGGCGGCAGCGGCCATGGCGAGTGCTGATCCCGGCGCTGTCCGGCAGCGTGGCGTGCAGGCCGGCGCCGCGCTGGGTGATGATCCGGCCGCGGCCTTCCGCGAGATCGCCGAGCGGGTCGTCGCACTCCTGCCTGGCCAGACCGATGAGGTCATCACCACCATCGTCGGTGGCATTCGGCTCAGCAGTTATTTGCCGACCCGGACCTTCGAGCTGGTCGTTCACGGCCTCGACATCTGCGCGGCGGCCGGGTTGGCCGGGGACCCGCCCGAGGTTCCGCAGCGGGTGACCCTGGACCTGGCGATCTCGCTGGCCGCGCGCTCCGGTCGCGGCCCGGCGGTCGTGTTCGCGCTCACCGGTCGGGCGCCGCTCCCCGCCGGATTCTCCGTGGTGTGAGGCCATCGGTCGGCATTCACCCTGGTCGAGTGCGCGCAGTAGGGATCGAACCTACGACCGCTGGTGTGTAAGACCAGAGCTCTACCGCTGAGCTATACGCGCTCGACGGC
>JASGFO010000154.1:0-9959 GCA_047605505.1 Gordonia sp. (in: high G+C Gram-positive bacteria)
CAGCGCCTCGGTCGCCGCGGCCCGGGCCGCGGCCGGCGAGGTGGTGGCCAGCGCGGCCTGGGCGGCCGCCTCGCACTGCGCAACCGTGACGCTGCCGATCATCGCACCGACCGCGGCCGAGGCCGCGGGTGCGCTCGAGAGCGAGGTGACGCCCAGGCCGATCAACACGCACGCCAGCAACGGATCGGCCGCGGCCTCGCCGCACACCCCGACCGGCTTGCCCACCGCGCGACCGGCCGCCCCGACCTGGCCGATGAGCGCGAGCACCGCCGGCTGCCAGGGATCGGTGAGCGCTGCCAGCTCCGCGGACATCCGATCGGCCGCCATGGTGTACTGCGTCAGGTCGTTGGTGCCGATCGACACGAAGTCGACCTCGGCGAGAATCGCGGGGGCCAGGATGGCGGCGGACGGGATCTCCACCATGACACCTGCCACCAGCCCGCGTGCACGGACCTGCGCGGCGAACTCGGCGGCCTCGGCCGCGCTCGCGATCATCGGGGCCATCACCCACGGCGAGGTCTCACTCCCGGCCGCGGCCTGCGCGATCGCGTCGAGCTGACCGGTCCGGATTCCCGGATAGGTCACCGCGATCCGGTTGCCCCGGATGCCGAGGGCGGGATTGGCCTCGGTGCCGTGATCGACGAAGGCGAGCGGCTTGTCCGAGCCCGCGTCGAGGGTCCGGATCACCACCTTGCGGCCACCGAAGGCGTCGAGGACCTCGCGGTAGAGCGCCGCCTGCTCGTCGACCGAGGGCTCGTCGGCGCGATCGAGGAAGGCCAACTCCGTGCGGAACAGTCCGACGCCCTCGACCGGATAGGCGGTGGCCGAGCGGGCGGAGACACCGTCGGCCACATTGGCCAGGATCGCGACCGCACGGCCGTCGGCGGTGCGGCCCGGGCCCGACCAGACCGCGATCGCCTCGGCCTTGGCGCGGCTGGCATCGACGAGTGTCTGCGCCTCGGCCGGGTCCGGGTCGACGGTGATCACCCCGGTCCCGCCGTCGACGAGAATCTGTGCGCCGATGCCGAGGTCGTCGGCGGCGGCGACCGCGACGACACACGGAATGCCGAGCTGCCGCGCGATGATCGCGGTGTGGCTGGTCGGGCCGCCGAGCCGGGTGACCAGCGCGGTGATGAGCTTGGGATCCAGGCCGGCTGTGTCCGCGGGGGCCAGATCGTCGGCGACGAGGATCGACGGCTCGTCGGGCAGCGGGATGCCGGGCTCCGGCTCGCCGAGCACCTCGGCGATGACCCGGTCGCGCACGTCGTAGAGGTCGGTGACGCGCTCGGCCATCAGGCCGCCGAGCCTGGTGAACATGCCGGCGAACTGATCGGTGGCGGCGACGGCCGCGGCCACCGCGGGCCGGCCCGTCTTCATCAGCTTGGACGCGGCCGCGAGCCAGCCGCGGTCCTCGGCAAGCTGAGCGGTGGCGATGAGCACCTCTGCGGCCGCCCCCGAGGCGTGCGAGGCCCGTGACCGCAACCGATCGGCGACCACGCCGGCCGCGGTGGCGAACCGCGCGATCTCGGCCTCCCGGTCGGCCTCGGCGACCTCGGCCGAGGTCGCCGACTCCGGCACACTGACCCGTTCGCCGGCCCGGACGACGGGACCGTAGGCAATGCCGCCGACAACCGGCGTCCCCGTGATCTGCGTGCCCGCGACTTTCTGACCCTCGTCCACGACGGTGCCTTCCTTTCGATCGTTGTGCCGGCACCACCACAGTTGCGGGCTGCCGGGTTCGCCGATATTCCGCATGTGCGTCCGGGATATGAGTACGGTCCTGATAGACCTTCCTAGTGACGAGAGTTACAAGTTTTGCTTGACTTGTCAACAGAGTTAGGCGTAAACACAGATATATCAACAGATTTTTCCACTTGATTCCACAGTCCTGGTCATACTCGGGCCCCGGTCGTGATCTGGCCCCGATCGCATTCAGGCACTGCGGCGACCGGATCGGAGGAGCGTGTACGCCGAAGAGCGGCAGCAGGCGATCACCGAGCTCGTCCGTACCCAGGGCCGGGCCTCGGTCAGCGCGCTCGCGGAGAAATTCGAGGTCACCGGGGAGACCGTCCGGCGGGATCTGGCGAGTCTTGAACGCGCCGGACTCCTCCAACGGGTCCACGGCGGCGCCGTCCGGCCCGGGCTCCTGCAGATCGTCGACGAGCAAGGCCTCGACGAACGCAATGCCAGCCACATCCCGGAGAAGGCGGCCATCGGCCGGGCCGCGTCCCGCTTCCTGCCCCCCGACGGCGGTTCGATCGCCCTCGACGCCGGGACCACGACCTATCAGGCAGCGTTGAACCTGCCCCGCGACCGCCGACTGTCCGTGGTCACCTCGAGCGTTCCGATTGCCGGCGCCGTCGCCGACCACCCATCCATGACGCTGTACCTCGTGGGCGGGCGGGTACGCGGCCTCACCCAGGCCGCGGTCGGCGCCGCCACCGTCTCCCAGCTCTCCACCTTCCGCACCTCGGTGGCCTTCATCGGCACCAACGGGATCAGCGAGGAGCTGGGGCTCTCCACCCCCGACCCCGAGGAGGCAGCCGTGAAATCGGCTCTCGTGACCTCGGCGCAGCGCGTCGTCGTGCTCGCCGACTCGTCGAAGATCAACCGGGAGGAGTTCTCCGCCTTCGCCGGTCTCGACGACATCGACGTCCTGATCACCGACCCCCGGATCGATCCGGGCTTCTCCGCCGCATTGTCGGCCCGTGGCATCGAGCTGGTGATCGCAGCATGATCCTCACACTCACGGCGAATCCGAGCCTCGACCGGACCCTGGAGCTGGGCGGGCCGCTCGAGCGTGGCGAGGTACAGCGCACCCGCGACGTCCGTGCCGAGCCGGGCGGCAAGGGAGTCAACGTCTCGCGCGTCGTCGCCGAGGCCGGCCTGCCGACCACCGCGGTGCTCCCCGCCCGCGGCGGCGATCCACTGCTCGTGGCCCTCGACGCGGTCAGGCTCACCTACCGGGCGGTCCCCGTCGACGGCGAGGTGCGCTCGAACATCACCATCGCCGAACCCGACGGCACCACCACCAAGATCAACGCCTCCGGACAGCCCCTCGATCAGCCGACCCGCCGCGCCCTCACCGATCTCATCGTGGCCGGAACAGCCGGCGCCACATGGGTCGCGCTGTGTGGCTCGCTGCCGCCGGGTATCCGGGACGACTGGTATCGCACCCTCGCCGACGAGTTGGCCGGGTGCGGCGCGAAGATCGCCATCGACACCTCCGGCGCCGCGCTCACCGCGGCCGTGACCGGCCCCGTCGACCTGGTCAAACCCAACGAGACCGAGCTCGCCGACGCCGTCGGCGCCGATCCCGCACGGCTGCGTGCCGCGGCGGCGGCCGGGGATCTCGGGCCCATCACGCTCGCCGCCGCCGAGCTCGTCGGCCGCACCGGTGGCGCGGTTCTCGCCACCCTCGGGGCGGCCGGCGCCGTGCTGACCACCGCCGCAGGCAGTTGGTTCGCCACCCCACCGCCGATCGTGCCACGCAGCACCGTGGGCGCAGGCGACTCATCGCTCGCGGGGTATCTGATCGCCGAGACCCGGGGCCTCGACGAGCCCGGGCGGCTGCAGATGGCCGTCGCCTATGGATCGGCCGCGGCTGCCCTGCCCGGTACCCAGCCGCCCCGCCCCACCCAGCTCGACCTCGCCGGCACCGCCGTGACCGCGCTGACCGGCGCCACCGGCTGATCGCCGGCATCCCTCATCATCAGCGCACCCGCAGCAAAGGAAGACACGGAAAACATCATGTCCGAGCAGATCATCACCGCCGCGACGGTGAATCTCGACATCGACGCGGGAGACGATCCCACGGCGGTGATCAATCACCTCACCGAGGTCCTCGGCGCCGCCGGACGCACCAGCGATCCCGCCGACCTCGCCCGCGGGGCACTTGCCCGCGAGACCAAGTCCGCCACCGGCCTGCCCGGCGGCATCGCGATCCCGCATGCGCGCGCTGCCTCGGTCTCCCAGGCCAGCCTCGCGATGGCCCGGCTGGCCAAGAAGGTCGACTTCGGCGCACCTGACGGCCCCGCCGACATCGTCTTTCTCATCGCCGCCCCCGACGGCGCGGCAAGTGACCACATGAAGCTCCTCAGCTCACTTGCCCGGGCACTGGTCCGGCCGGACTTCGTCGCGGCCCTGCGCTCGGCACCCGACGCCGACGCCGTCGTCGACCTGGTCGACGGCGCGATCAACCCCAAGCCGGTCACCAAGGAGCCGACCCCCGCCGCGGCGGTACCCGCCGCCACCCCGGAGACACCGGCACCGGCCACCGGCGCCGACAAGAAACTGTCGATCCTCGCGATCACCGCGTGCCCCACCGGGATCGCCCACACCTACATGGCGGCCGACGCCCTCAAGTACGCGGCCGAGCGGGCCGGCGTCGACTACGCCGTCGAGCCGCAGGGCTCATCGGGGACCACACCGTTCACCGCCGAGCAGATCGCCGGCGCCGACGCGGTCATCTTCGCCACCGACGTCGGGGTCAAGGGCAAGGGCCGCTTCCACGGCACCCCGGTGGTGGCCTCGGGAGTCAAGCGGGCCCTCAACGAACCCGATGCGATGATCGCCGAGGCCATCGCCGCGGCCAGTGATCCGAATGCGCCCGTCGTGACCGACGGCGGCGCCGACGATGCCGGCTCCGGCGGGGGCGGCGGGGGTCGTGAGGGCGGCGTCGGCTTCGGCGGCAGCCTCAAGCAGGCCCTGCTCACCGGGGTGAGCTACATGATCCCGTTCGTCGCGGCCGGCGGCCTCCTGATGGCCCTGGGCTTCCTGTTCGGCGGCTACGAGATCGCGAACACGACCGTCTGCGAGCAGACCATCGAGAACGGCGCCGCTGTCCTGCACGCCGGCTGCACCAGTGGCTCAATGAATGACGCGTCCTATTACGCACTCAACAGCACCCTGTGGAATCTCCCACCCGGCGGCATCCTCGAATACCTGGGTGCAGTGTTCTTCTCGCTCGGCAGCCTCGCCATGGCCTTCATGGTGCCGGTGCTGGCGGGCTACATCGCCTTTGCGATCGCCGATCGCCCGGGCATCGCCCCCGGTTTCCTGGCCGGCGCGGTCTCCCTCGCCGTCAGCGGCGGGTTCATCGGCGGCCTGGTCGGCGGCCTGCTCGCCGGTGTCGTGGCCCTGTGGTTCACTCGCCTCAACCTGCCCCGGTGGGCGGCGGGCCTGATGCCGGTGGTCGTGATCCCGCTGTGCGCCTCGCTGATCGTCGGCGGCCTGATGTACATCGTCCTGGGTCGGTTGCTCGGCTGGCTCAACACCGAGATGGTCGACGGTCTCAACAGCATGTCCGGCACGTCGAAGATCGTGCTCGGCGTGATCGTCGGACTGATGATGTGCTTCGACCTGGGCGGTCCGGTCAACAAGGCGGCCTACGCCTTTGCCGTGGGCGGTCTCGGACTCGCCGATGCGGGTGCCGCACAGTGGGAGATCATGGCGGCCGTGATGGCCGCGGGCATGGTGCCACCGCTGGCCCTCGCCCTGGCCTCGACGGTGCTGCGGCCTGCGGTGTTCACCGATCCCGAGCAGGAGAACGGCAAGGCCGCCTGGCTGCTCGGTGCCTCGTTCATCTCCGAGGGTGCGATCCCGTTCGCCGCGGCCGACCCCTTGCGCGTCATCCCGCCGATGATGCTCGGCGGCGCCCTCACCGGGGGACTGTCGATGGCACTGAGCACCCAGCTGCGCGCACCCCACGGCGGTGTGTTCGTGCTGTTCGCCATGAACGGCACCTGGTGGAAGTTCCTCATCGCCCTGGCCCTGGGCACCGTTGTCGCCGCGGTCGGTGTCATCGCCGCCAAGCAGCTCAGCAAGACCCGCACCGAGGTCGCCGCGGCCGAGTTGCAAGCCACCGCCGCGTGAGCGGTTCTCACGCATCCCATCCCGAGTAAACCCAACCACAAGGAGAAACCCATGCCCAGCACCACCGTCGCCGTCGGCTCCGCCGTCGGCTTGCATGCCCGTCCGGCCACGATCATCTCCGAGGCCGCCGCCGACGCCGGCGTCGAGGTGACCTTGGCCGTCGAGGGCGGCGAGCCGGTGGACGCCGGTTCGGCACTGCTGATCATGACCCTGGGTGCCGAGAAGGGCACCAATGTGACCGTGACGTCCGACGATCCGGCCGTCGTCGAGAAGATCGCGGGGCTGGTGGCCAAGGATCTCGACGCGGAATAGGTCCGGCAGTGGCAGTGGGTGCGCCCGGTGATCCCGCCCGGCGCACCCACCACGGCCCCGCCCGGGTGGGTCTCGGACGTGCCGCGGCGAGACTCACCCAGCGGTCGGGATCACCAGATCTGCCAGTTCACCGGCAAGGGCTGCGGGCACGCGGACGGTCAGGGTACTGCCGGCGGCATCGTGTTCGGTGGTGAGTACCTCGCCCTCACGGTGGATCCGTGAGATCACGTCACCCCGGGTGAAGGGCACCGCCACGGTGAGCTCGACGTCACCGCGTCCGACGAACTCACGGACCTGGTCGAAGAGCTCTGGCAAGCCCTCCCCCGTCCGCGCGGAGACGAACACCGCGCCGGGCAGCGCACCCCGCAGTTCGGTCATCCGGGTGCCGTCCAGGGCGTCGATCTTGTTGACCACCAACAGCTCCGGTGGGGCCTGCCGCCCCTCGTCAGCGACCACCTCGGTGATCACCTGCCGGACTGCCGCGATCTGTTCCAGGGGGAACTCGTCACTGCCGTCGACCACGTGGAGCACGAGATCGGCATCGACGACCTCCTCCAGCGTCGACCGGAACGCCTCGACCAGCTGGGTCGGCAGATGCCGCACGAAGCCGACGGTGTCGGTGAAGACCACCTCGCGACCGTCGTCGAGCGTGGCGCGCCGGGTGGTCGGGTCGAGGGTCGCGAACAGGGCGTCCTGGACCAGTACCCCTGACCCGGTCATCGCGTTGACCAGCGAGGACTTGCCGGCGTTGGTGTAGCCGGCGACGGTGAGGTTGGGGATCTGGCTGCGTTGCCGCGCCGAGCGTTTCGTGAGCCGGGCGGTCCGCATCTCGCGGATCTCGCGGCGCAGCTTGGCCATCCGTTCCCGGATCCGCCGACGATCGGTCTCGATCTTCGTCTCGCCCGGCCCGCGCAGGCCCACGCCGCCGTTGGCGCCGGCGCGACCACCGGCCTGCCGCGACATCGACTCACCCCAGCCGCGCAACCGCGGCAGCATGTACTCCATCTGGGCGAGGGAGACCTGCGCCTTGCCCTCGCGCGAGGTCGCGTGTTGGGCGAAGATGTCGAGGATCAGGGCCGTCCGGTCGATCACCTTGACCTTGACCACCTTCTCCAGCGCGGTCAGCTGTGCGGGGGTGAGCTCGCCGTCGCAGATGACGGTGTCGGCGCCGGTGGAGACGACGATCTCGCGCAGCTCCTCGGCCTTGCCGGACCCGATGTAGGTGGCCGGGTCGGGGGTCTGCCTGCGTTGGATGACGGCGTCGAGGACCTGCGATCCGGCGGTCTCGGCGAGCGCGGCCAGCTCGGTCATCGCCGCCTGGGCCTGGCCTGCGGTGCCGTGGGTCCAGACCCCGACGAGCACGACGTGCTCGAGGCGCAGCTGCCGGTACTCGACCTCGGTGACGTCGGCGAGCTCGGTGGAGAGCCCGGCGACGCGTTGCAGTGAGGCCCGGTCGGAGAGTTGGAGCTCACCCGTCGTCGGGGTGGGTGCGCCCAGGAAATCGGAGGGATCGCCGCCGTCGAGGTCGATGTCGAGGCCGGCGCTGTCAGAGGCAAGTGATTCGGTCATACGTGTCTCATCATCGCACGCGCTTTCGCGCCGGTCACCTTCTTTTCACCGACGGCGCACGCGGCGCGGCCGGGATCCGACCGGCGCGTCAGGCCCACCCGGCCCGCAGCGCACCGTCGGCGACGAGCTTCGACGGCCCGCGCAGCCAGGCGCCGTCGCCGGTGATGGTGACTCGGACCCGGCCACCCGGGATCGTGATGTCCAGCTCGCCGGCCGTCCGTCCCAGCAGGGTCAGCGTGGCCTGCCCCGCGGCCACCAAACCCGTTCCACAGCTGCGGGTCTCACCGACACCCCGCTCGCAGACGCGCATCTGGGCGGCCAGGGTGCCTGCGGCCTCGACAGGCGGCGTCAGCAACTCGACGTTGGCGCCCTCGGGGAAGTCGTCGGCGTCGAGACCGACCCCGGCGGTGAAGTCGACGGCGGCCAGCGCCTCGGCCGACAGACCGTTGACCACGAGATGCGGGTTGCCGACATCCACCCGCAGGCCGACGTAGGACTCGGCGCCGCTGCCGCCGATCACGACGGTCGACTCGCCGTGGACGCGGGCGACGCCCATCGCCACGGTGACCTCGGCGTCGACGGAGTCGAAGGAGTGCACCGTCGCCGGCCGGGCGCCGGCCCGCGAGCCGACGGTGAAGGTGTCGGCGTCGACGAGGCCGGTCACCCGCAGGTAGTGGGCGAAGACGCGCACGCCGTTGCCGCACATCTCGGCGATCGAACCGTCGGCGTTGCGGTAGTCCATGAACCAGTCGTCGGCCTTCACGCCGACCGGCAGCGTCGCGAGGACACCGGCGTCGCGCAGCGCGCCCGCAGTCGCGACCCGCAGCACACCGTCGGCGCCGATGCCGCGCCGGCGGTCGCACAGCGCGGCCACCAGCTCGACGGACAGGTCGAGGTCGGCGGCCGGATCGTCGAGGATCACGAAGTCGTTCTGGGTGCCGTGCCCTTTGACGTAGCGCAGTGCGGGAAAGCTCACCGCTCCAGGGTAGCCAGCGCGTGTCGGGTGACCGCGGGGTCGGCGGCGTCGAGCCAGTGCAGGCGGTGATCGCGCCGGAACCAGCGACGCTGCCTGCGCACATACCGGCGGGTGCCGATGACGGTGAGCTCCTCGGCGTGGGCGAGATCGTAGTCGCCGTCGATCGCGGCGAGGGTCTGCGCGTAGCCGATCGCGCGGCGGGCCGTGACGCCCTCGCGCAACCCGATCTCGGCGAGCGCGCGGACCTCGTCGACGAGACCGTCGGCGAACATGAGCCGGGTGCGCCGCCGGATGCGCTCGTCGAGGTCGTCGGTGTCGCGGTCGAGGGCCAGGATGCGGGTGCCCCACCGCGGCTCGCCGATCACCGGGGCCGAGGCGGCGAACGGCTCGCCGGTGAGCTCGACGACCTCGAGGGCACGGACGATTCGGCGGCTGTCGGAATCGCCAATCGCGGCGGCGGCCGCCGGGTCGACCTCGGCGAGCAGCGTGTGCAGCGCCCGGGTCCCGCGCTCGGCGAGGAGATCCTCGTAGCGGCGGCGCACCTGTGGATCGGTGGCCGGGAACTGCCAATCGTCGAGCAGCCCCTGGATGTACATCATCGAGCCCCCGACGATGATCGGCGTCCGCCGGGCGGCGAGGAGCGCCTCGATGTCGGCGGTGGCGGCCCGCTGATAGCGGGCCACGGTCGCGATGTCGGCGACGTCGAGCACATCGAGCTGATGATGCGGGATGCCGCGTCGCTCGGTCAGCGGCAACTTTGCCGTCCCGATGTCCATGCCGCGGTACTGCTGCATCGCGTCGATGTTGACGATCTCGCCGCCCAGCGCCTCCGCCAGATCCAGCGCGAGCTCAGACTTGCCGGTGGCCGTGGGCCCGACGACTGCGACGGGCCGCGGGTTACCGGTCACGGCGTCCACGTCACCACCGTGTACCCCACCCCGAAGGGCGCGGCCGCGTACCGCAGATCGGGTGCGACCGCCCGGTCGCCGACGAGTGCGGCCGCGACCTGCCACACTGTCCGGCCGCCGACCCCCTCGGCTGCACACACCTGCGGATCCAGGGCGGCCAGCGCCGGGCGGTCGGCACTGGCCAGCGCCGCGTCGATCCGCTCCTGCACGGCGACCGCCGATACGCGCAGGCCACCGCCGGGCGCCTGCGCCGAGAGCGCGGTGGCGCCGTCACCGACCACGAGCACCCCGACCGGTGCCGGCCCGGCATCGAGTGCGCG
>JASGFO010000155.1:0-9943 GCA_047605505.1 Gordonia sp. (in: high G+C Gram-positive bacteria)
GCATGACGAGCTCACATCCGCTGCCCGGTGCGTCGGGGGCGCTGGTTCTCGCGGCCACCCCGATGGGTTGCCCTGACGACGCCTCGCCGCGCCTGGTTGCCGCGCTGGGTTCGGCCGATATCGTCGCCGCCGAGGACACCCGCCGGGCGCGGGCGCTGGCCGCGGCGCTCGGGGTGGGTATCGGCGGTGAGCTGATCAGCTACTACGACCAGGTGGAGGCGGCCCGCACGCCGCGTCTGGTCGAGGCCATCGCCGGGGGCGCGACGGTCCTGCTCATCACCGACGCGGGGATGCCGTCGGTCAGCGATCCCGGCTACCGCATCGTGGTGGCCTGCGCCGAGGCGGGGCTGCGGGTGACGGCGTTGCCCGGCCCGTCGGCGGTGACGACGGCCCTGGCCGTCTCGGGGATGCCGTCGGAGCGGTTCTGCTTCGAGGGTTTCGCGCCGCGTAAGCCGGCGGCGCGCCGCGACTGGTACGCGACGGTGCGCGACGAGCCGCGGACGGTCGTTTTTTTCGAGTCGCCGCACCGGCTCGCCGACAGCCTCGCCGACGCCGTCACCGTCCTCGGGCCCGACCGCCGAGCGGCGGTCTGCCGGGAACTGACCAAGACCTACGAGGAGGTCCGCCGCGGGTCGCTGGGCGAGCTGGCCGGGTGGGCCGCCGCGGGGGTGAAGGGTGAGATCACCGTGGTGCTGGCCGGGGCGGTGGCGACCGCGCCCGCCCTTGAGGACCTCGTGACGCGCGCCGAGCAGCTCGCCGACGCCGGAATGCGGCTCAAGGCAGCGTGTGAGGAGGCGGTGCGGGGGACGTCGGTCTCACGACGCGAGGTGTACGAGGCCGTGCTGGTGCGGCGGCGCGGTGCCCAGTAATTGCCTGCGGCGCCAGGGGTGATCCGACGATCAGGCGGGCGTGGGGGCACCCACGATGCTGGCCGCCTTGTCGAGGCATTCCTGCCATTCCCGTTCGGGAACCGAATCGATGGTGATGCCGCCGCCCACCCCGAGACCGGCCTGGCCGTCGGGGGCGATCTCGACGGTCCGGATCGCGACGTTGAGGTCGAGCAGGTGTTCGGGTCCGGCCAGCCCGATGGCGCCGCAATAGACGCCGCGCGGCGCCGCCTCCCACGAGTCGATCAGTTCGCAAGCCCGGATCTTGGGGGTGCCGGTGACCGAGGCGGGTGGGAACGCGGCGTCGAGGAGTTCGGCGGTGCCGATCGTGGGGTCGGTGATCGCCTCCACCCGTGACACGAGATGCCACACACCGGGGGCCGCGACCACGCTCAGCAACTCGGGGACGCGGACCGACCCGGTCACCGCGACCCGGCCCAGGTCATTGCGCACGAGGTCGACGATCATCACGTTCTCGGCGATGTCCTTGGTCGACGCCGACAATGCCGACGGGTCGGCGTGGCTGGGGAGGGTGCCCTTGATCGGCGACGACGACACGATGGTGCCGGTGCGGCGCAGGAACGACTCCGGCGAGAAGCTCGCCACCGCACCCCAATCACCCTGGAGGAAAGCGGATTTCACGGGCAGGGTGGCGGCGGTGAGATCGGCGTAGAAGCCGACCGGTGAGCCGTCTACCCGTCCGGTGAAGCGCGTGCACACGCAGGCCTGGTAGACCTCGCCGGCGCGGATGGCCGCCAGGCACGCCTCGATCGCGTCGATGTGCGGCTGCTTGTCGGGCGGGGTCCACCGCGCCGACCAGGCGAACATCGCCGGCTCCGCCGCCCGGGGATCGGGTCCGTCCAGGCACGCCCGGACCCATGCGGGCAGCGGGACGCCGCCGGTGCTCAGATGCTCCCAGACGCCCTCGCGCAGGCCCAGGAGGTAGTCGCTCGTCCCGCCGGCGAGCGGTGGCAGCATGCCCGCATCGGCCCGGGGTCCGGGGTATCCCAGATAGCCCAGCCAGTAGCGGTCGGGATCGGCCGACGGTGCCACGCCGGGCCGGATGTCGATCGACGGGGCGATCAGCGCGTCGTATCCGGCCCAGTCGCCGATCAGTGCCGCCGGGCCCGGCCGGCCCTGCTCGCGGGTGGCCGCCTCGAGGGACCGGAGGAGATCACGGGCGGAGCGGGCGCTCATGCCGGGGTTCCGCGGCCGCACTCATCCCTCGAGGCGAGGGAAAACGGGTGTGGGTTTGGGCAGTTCGGTGCCGGGCCGCAGCCGGTCGGCGATCGCGGCGAAGGACCGCTCCGGGCCCGAGCCCACCAGGTCGAGCAGGGTCCCGCACGACGTCGGCAGGACCGGCTGCGCCAGCAGCGCGACCACCCGGACCACCTCCGCGCACACGTACAGGACCGTGCCGGTGCGGTCGAGGTCGGTCTTGGCGAGTTTCCACGGCTGTTCGGCCGAGATGTAGCGGTTGGTCCGCGCGAGTACGGACCACAGCGCCTCGAGTCCCAGATGGATGGCCTGGGCGTTGAAGTGGGCCCGCACCGCTGGCAGCAAACCCTCGGTGGCCGTGAGCAATTCGGTGTCGGCGTCGGTGAACGCGCCCGGTGTGGGGACGACGCCGTCGAAGTACTTGCCGATCATCGAGAGGGTGCGCTGGGCCAGGTTGCCGAACTCGTTGGCGAGATCGGCGTTGATCCGCGCGATCATCGCGTCCGCCGAATACGATCCGTCTTGCCCGTAGGACACCTCCCGCAGGAAGAAGTAGCGGACCGGGTCGAGACCGAATTGCTCGATGAGGTTCTCCGGGTCCACGACGTTGCCGATCGACTTGCTCATCTTCTCGCCCTTGTTGAACAAGAAGCCATGTGCGAACACGCGTTTCGGCAGGGCGATGCCCGCGCTCATCAGGAATGCCGGCCAGTACACGCAGTGGAAGCGGATGATGTCCTTGCCGATGATGTGCAGATCGGCGGGCCAGTAGCGGTCGAGCGTGGCCTCGTCGTCGGGGAATCCGGCGCCGGTCAGGTAGTTGGTGAGGGCGTCCACCCACACGTACATGACGTGGTCGGGGTGCCCGGGGACCGGCACACCCCAGTCGAAGGTGGTGCGCGACACCGACAGATCGGTGAGCCCGCCTTTGACGAAGCTGACGATCTCGTTGCGGCGGACGTCGGGTCCGAGGAATTCGGGGTGATTCTCGTAAAGATCGAGCAGCTTGTCCTGGTAGGCCGAGAGGCGGAAGAAGTAGGTCTGCTCCTCGGTCCACGTGAGCACATGACCCGAGTCGGCGGCGACGCGGTTGCCGTCGTCGTCGACGACGGTGTCGGACTCGGCGTAGAACGCCTCGTCGCGGACGTCGTACCAGCCCGCGTAGGTGTCGAGGTAGATGTCACCCGCGTCGGACATCCGCTGCCAGATGGCCTCGGAGGCACGTTTGTGGTCGTCGTCGGAGGTCCGGATGAAGCGGTCGTAGCTCGAGCCGAGCCGGTCCTGCAGCGCCTGGAAGCGATCGGAGTTGCGGCGGGCGAGCTCCGCGGTCGGCACACCTTCGGCCTCGGCGGTCTGCTGCATCTTCTGGCCGTGCACGTCGGTGCCGGTGAGGAACCGGACGTCGAAGCCGTCGAGCCGCTTGAAGCGGGCGAGGGCGTCGGCCGAGATGTACTCGTAGGCGTGCCCGATGTGCGGTGCGCCGTTGGGGTAGGCGATCGCGGTGGTGAGGTAGAACGGTCGGCCGTCGCCGTACGAGGCCGATGCGTCGGTGCTGGTCAGATCGCTGGGCATAGTGCCTGCCAGGATACGTGGCCGACGTACCCGCCCCGTGGTCGAGGTGTCAGACCCGCTCCTGCTGGTCGGTCACCAGCATCGATCCACCCCGCATGGGTGATGAAGAAGTCGACGCCGGCGTCCTGGAGCGCGGCCGTCGCGGTGAGTCCGCAGTTGAAGAACAGCGCCGTCTCGCCGTTAACGCGGCGGCCCGGCGTCAGGCAGCGGCCGCCCCGGCGGCGGCTCCCCGGCGGTCATGTGACCATGGGTAGCGCCGGTCGCCGGGGCGTACGACCACCGACCGCCTGCCCCTCGCTATCGTCCGGGACGGCCGTTGACGATCACACCCGCCGCGTAGCCGCCCTGCCGGTTCGGGCCGACCAGCGCGGACTTCTGCGACGGCCGCGGGAACTGGGAACGCTGCGTCTTCGACGTGCAGTAGCCCCAGATCGGGTACCTCCCGTTGCGCAGCGGTCCGGACGTCACGCGGCCGTTGCCGTTGCGGTCGAGCTTGACCCGCTTCGCGGGCTTGTTACCCAGACTGACATCGCAGGAACGCGTGCCGGTGAGCGCATCCCGGCGTCCGGTGATCACGACCCGGATGTACTTCCCGGACGATGTGATGATCACCTTGCCGCCGTTCGGGAAGTTCGGCTGGCCGTAGTAGTCGACGGTGCCGGCGTGCGCCACACCCGGAACTGCCGAGAGTCCGAGTAGTGCGGCGACGGCGGTGACGGTGACGACGATGATGCGTGCCACGGTGGATCTCATGTCTGTCTCTTCCTGATCGTTGTCGAGGGCTCGCTCAGGAAAACAGATCCGCACGAGGGGATGCGGGAGATTCTTGCGGCTGCTGTGTACCGTCGGTGGATTTCGTCTGGTCGGACGACGCGCGGTTGCAGGGCCCCCGCGGGGGCGGTAGCCGCACGACCGGCCCGGCGACACCCCACTACGCTGGGACCCATGGTCATGGCGGATCGTCCGGAGGTGGCGACGGCATCGGGCCCGGTGACGGTGCTGACAATGGTGGGACTGGCCGACACGTTGGTCAACGGGCTGGCACGCGTGCCGTTCCGCCCGTTCTGGCGCGGACCGGGCGGCCTGCTCGACAACATCGGGCAGTCGGTGACCCGGCAGACCATCCGGTCGTTGATGGGCTACATCGTGGGTCTGCCGATCGAGGAGTTCCGGTCGATGGAGAAGGTCCTCGACCAGCTGTGCCGGGTGGTGATGCCGCCCTTCGTCGAGATGGTCGATCACGTCGAGATCACCGACGACGTGATCGCCGGGGTGCCCGGGCTGTGGCTGCGGGCGCGCGGCAGTACCGACGGCTGCGTCGACGACCCGGCGGGCAAGGACGCGATCGCGGGCACGATCCTGTACCTGCACGGTGGCGGCTACATCGGCACCACCCCGATGATGTACTCGGCGTTCGCGGCATCGCTGGTCAGCGGCACCGGCTGTGAGGTGTTCATCGCCGACTACCGGATGGCGCCGGAGTTCCCGTTTCCGGCCGGGGTGCTCGATGCAGCCGAGGTCTATCGGGGTCTGCTGCGCCGCGGCGTCGACGCGGCGCACCTCGTCATCGCGGGCGATTCCGGCGGCGGTGGCCTCGCAACCTCGTTGATCGCCTACCTGCATCACAGTGATCTGCCGAAACCTGCTGCGGTGGCATTGTTTTCGCCCGAGGTGGATCTCGATCTCGATCACGAGTCGGTCATCGAGAACGCCCAGACCGACATCTTGCCGTGGAACGTCCCGGTCACGCCCTATCTGCGTGGCGTCCAGCCCGACGACGCGCGGGTGTCGCTGGTGAACGCGACACCCGACGCCGAATGGTTCCCGCCCGCCTTCGTCGTCTCCGGCGCCGACGAGATGTTCCGGGACGCGATCCGGGACTTCGTGGTGCTGCTGGAGAAGCAGGGGATCGAGGTCGAGGCGATCGAGGAGCGCGGCATGTTCCACGTCTTCCCGATCCTGATGCCGTGGGCCGAACCCTCCCGCGCCGTGTACCGGGCCTTCGACACCTTCGTGGCCGCCCACGTGCAACCCGATCCCGAGGCGACGGCGACGCACTGACCGGGCGCGCGGCCGCGTCGGCGCGCCCGCAGATGCCGTCCTATGTGCAGGCTGGGCGGTCCGTCACGACAATTATCGTCGTGGCGTTGCGCTGGACCTGTACTTGCGCCCGTGCCGGCGCGGTCGCGCGGTGACGTCGGGTCAGATCCACCGGGGCGCGGGCGGTACCGGGCCGCCGTCGGCACTCGTCAGGGCGAGACCGGCGGCGTCGGCGCGCCCACTGAGCCAGGCAAGCAGATCGGCCGGTGGGCCCGAGACCGGCGGGGACCCGGCCCCGAGGGAGCGCGTGAGCGCGCCGTCGGTGGCGGCGACGGTCAGCGCCGGGGGAGCAGGTTGCCGCGCCAGCGCGTCGAGGAGGTCGTCGAGAATCCACCGGGCGTCCTCGTCCGGGATATCGGCGACGGAATATCCGAGATCGAGATCGACGTGGTGGATCTCCACCTCGCGCAACCGGATCAGCAGGATACCCGCGGGCGTTCGGGGTTCGCCGGTACGTGGGCGCACCGTCGCCGACCACGCCGCGTCGGGCAGCGCGCGTACACAGCGGTCGAGGCGTGCCGCGCCGGCGACGAGATCGTCCCGCTGCTCGGCGAGCGGGCGCCGCGCACCGGCCTCGATGTCCGCGGCCCGGGCCGCCATGCTCGGATACTGCGGTACCTCGATACCGGTGCGCGCCCAGTCGAGCAGCCGGATCACGCTGTCACCGGCCCGGCACAGATGGGCGAGAACATGACCGCGCGTCCACGGCGGAATCAACGACAGAGCCGACAGATCCTCGTCGGCAACAGGTTCCAGCGTGTCGAGCAACCGTCGCAGCGATGCGTCGAGGGCGGCGAGCCACTCGGCGACATCCCGTTGCCGCGCTCGCCCCGGCCGATCGTGATCCATCACATCTGGCGTCGGTACGGTTCACATCCGGGTGGCGCGGCCGGCGGTTCGCGATACTCGAACTCGGGCACGGCCTTGCTGACCGGCACGCCCTCGGTGAGGGTGAACTTCTCGCCGTGATGGGCCAGGTCGATCGGCGGACCCGAGAGCAGCCGGTAGGTGGCCACATTCTTGTCGATGGCGACGACGATCCGTGAATCCCGGATCACCATCCGGAAACTCAAGTAGTCCAGCCGCGTCGGCAGGCGCGGGGCAAAGGTGATGTTCCCGCCGAAATCCCGCATCCCGCCGAAGCCCGCGACACAGTCGGTCCACGCCCCGGCCAGCGCCGCGATGTGCAGACCCGAGGTGACGTTGTCGTGCAGATCGTGCAGATCGGTGAACACCGATTCCACGAGCAGGTCGTAGGCGAGGTCGGGGTAGCCGACCTCGGCGGCCGTCACGGCCTCACAGCACGCCGACAACGACGAGTCCCGCACCGTGATCGGGTAGTAGTAGTCGAAGTTGCGTCGCTTCTGCTCGGGTGTGAACCGATCACCGAACATGTACATCGCGAACACCAGGTCGGCCTGCTTGACCACCTGCTTGCGGTACAGCTCGTAGTACGGATAGTTCAGCAGCAGTGGGTATTTGCCGCGCGAGGCCGCGAAATCCCAGGCGCCGAGCAGCGTGAACGCCTCGCATTGCTGGTGCACGCCGAGCGCGTCGTCGTAGGGCAGTACCATGTCGTCGGCGCAGGATTCCCAGTGCGCGGTCTCGGCGTTGGTGACGCCGAACTTCTGCGCCAGATCGGGACGGCGGTGCACGGCTGCGATCGCGTCCCGAAGATTCTGCTGCGCAGCGAGATTGGTGAAGATGTTGTTGTTGACGACGGCGGTGTACTCGTCGGGTCCGGTGATGCCGTCGATCCGGAAATTGCCGTTGACGTCATGGTGCCCGAGCCCGGCGAACAGGCGTGCGGTCTCCACGAGAAGCTCGACGCCGCACTCGGTTTCGAACTGCTCGTCACCGGTGGCACGCAGATACCGGCCGGTCGCGTTGGCGATGTCGGCGGATACGTGCACGCCCGCGGTCCCGGCGGGCCAGTAGCCCGAGCACTCGTCGCCGTTGATGGACCGCCACGGGAACATCGCGCCGCGCTGATTGAGTTCGGCTGCACGCGATTTCGCCTGCTCCATGGTGGCATGCCGCCAGCGCAGTTCCTCGCCCGCGGCGGCCGGCACCGAGTAGGTGAGCATCGGCAGGATGAAACTCTCGGTGTCCCAGAACGTGTGTCCGTCATAGCCGGGCCCGGTCAGCCCCTTCGCCGGGATCGCCCGGGACTGGCCGCGCGCACCGGCCTGCAGCACGTGGAAGAGGGCAAACCGGATCGCCTGCTGCAGTTCGGGATCGCCGTCGATCTCGATGTCGGTGTCGCGCCAGAAGTCCTCCAGATAGGCGGCCTGGTTGGCCTTGAGCGAGTCCCAGCCGGTCTCCATCGCCATGGCCAGGGCCGCGTCGACCTGGGCGCGCAGCGCAGGCACCGACCGGCGGGCCGACCACCCGTACCCGAGGTACTTGGTGAGCGAGAGCGTGGTGCCCTCCGGCACGTTGGTGGCGACGGTCAGCCGGGCGAGGTCGCCGTCGGCGCGGATGAAGGTGTCGGCGCGATCGGGGAAATCGATCTGATGGTCCATCCCGGCGGCCATGTGCAACCCGGAGTTGCGGGTGTGGTGCACGAGGATTCCCCAGAAGTTCCGGCAGGCGGCCAGATCGGAGACCAACGGCGACTCCAATGCGGCGGCGAGGCGGGGATCGTTGCCGGGCAACGGAACCGGCTCATTGGCCAGCAGATCCGACTGCAGGACGAGCTTCATGTCCTCGCCGATGGGCTCCACCTCGTAGCGGATCGCGGCGATGGTGCGTTTGGTGAACGAGACCAGACGCTCGGACCGGATCCGGACGGTGCGGCCGGTCGGCGAGGTCCACAGCGTGTTGCGGCGCAGCGTGCCGGTGCGGAAATCGAGAACCTGCTCATGCTCTTCGGTACGCCCGTACCGAAGATCCATGGGCTCGTCCTCGACGAGGAGCCGGATCACCTTGCCGTCGGTCACGTTCACCACGGTCTGCCCGGATTCCGGGTAGCCGTAACCGCTTTCGGCGTAGGGCAGGCCGCGCTGCTCGTAGAAGCCGTTGAGGTAGGTGCCCGGATGATCCACCGGCTCGCCCTCCTCGAAGGTTCCGCGAAGTCCGATGTGCCCGTTGGACAGTGCGAAGAGTGTCTCGGTCCGTCCGAGCATCTCGACGTCGAGGCCGCGCCAGCGCAGTTGCCAGGGGTGGATGTCGAAGCCGTGGGGCCGTTCGCCCGCGCTCACGCCGGCAGCAATTCGTCGAGATCGTTGACGACGACACTGGCGCCGGCCGCGGTCATCGCCGCGGTCTGGGTTCCGCCGACGCGGTCGATGCCCACAACGTAGCCGAAGTCGCCTGCCGCGCCTGCCTCGATACCCGAGATGGCGTCCTCGAAGACCGCGGCGGCGGCCGGGGGCACGCCCATCAGCTCGGCACCCAGGAGATAGGAGTCGGGGGCGGGTTTGCCGCGCAACCCGCGCGACGCGGTCAGCAGTCCGTCCACCCGGACCTCCACGAACTCGGCGATATTCGCCGCCGCCAGCACGGCTTCGCCGTTCTTCGACGAGGTCACGACCGCGATCCGCAGTCCCGCGTCGCGTGCGGCGGACAGGTAGCGGACGGACCCGGGGTAGGGATTGACGCCGTCACGTTCGAGACTCGCCAGGAACAGGGCGTTCTTGCCGGTGCCGATCTCCTCGGCGGTCGCCGCATCGACGTCGGTGATCCCCCGCGCCGCGAGGAAGGCGTGGACACCGTCGGTGCGCGGCCGCCCGTCGACGTAATCGAGATAATCCTGCGCGGTGAACGGCACGAAATCGGCCCCGTCACGGGCTTCGAGGAAGGCGTCGAAGGCCGCCTTCCAGGCGTTGCGGTGGAGCACCGCGGTACTGGTGAGAACGCCGTCGAGATCGAACAGCGCGACGGTCACGGCATCTGGCAAACCCAACACTTGCGCCACGCTACCCGGCCGGACTGCGCGAGGGCGGCTATGTCGGGAAGTAGGTCCGTGTCGCCGGTTTCGCGGGCGCCGGAGGCGCCGCAGAAAGCACTGGGTTTGCGCCGCGCCGCGATGCGGGAGGAGAGCGGCATGTGTCCGGGCGGCGGGTGGAGGGGTTTGTGGGTGGGTGCGGGCGCATGTCGGTCGACGACGAAGAGCGGTGCATTCCGGGCGCAAACCCTGCGGGGCCGGAGGCGCCGCAGAAAGC
>JASGFO010000156.1:0-9938 GCA_047605505.1 Gordonia sp. (in: high G+C Gram-positive bacteria)
CGGCCAGGTAGATCGCGGCGGCAGCTCCGATCCCGACGGCACACCATTGCAGCGGGCGGAGTCGTTCCCGCAGTACGACGACACCCAGCAGCGGAGGCAGCCACGCCCAGTCACGCCCCGCGGTCAGGACGATCACGCAGAGTGCCGCGGTCCACGCGATCCGGTTCGCGAGGATCTCCCACGCGCCGGCGAGCACGCCGCGTGTCCCCTCGGCGCGCCATCGCTGCGTGGGGAGTGGCCGTTCGAGCATGACAAGCACAATGCCACCGAACCGAACTCGTCGGTCAACCGCGGTGGCGCCTGGTCATCGCCGGCTCGCACGCGGGTGCACGCATCGTCATTGCCTGGGCCTCCTGACGTGCCGGTCGGCGAAACCGCGGCCGCGGCATCGTGAGCACGACGAGCGCCGCAGCGATCCCGGCCAGCCCGAGCCACCCCAGAGCGGTCACCTGCTCACCGACGATCACCACGGCGAGCACGGTCGCGAAGGCCGGTTCGGCGAGGGTCAGCGTGGTCGCCGTCGACGCATCGACGTGCGCGAGTCCATAGCTGAACAGCACGTACCCGACGAACATCGGCACGATCGCGAGGTAGCCGAGAACCGCGACCTCACGCGCCGACCACACTGCCGGCGCCGTGACGGCGAAGATCGGCAGCAACAGCACCCCGCCACCGCCGAGAACCGCACCGGCCGCCGCGGCGCGCGAGACACCGGTGCCGGACCGCCCCGCGATGCAGGAGGAGGGGCCCCTGTCGAGCATCAACCGGCGCATCGCCCACGAGTAGCTGGCGTAGGTGGCGCCGGCGAGGAGGCCCAGACCCACCCCGGTGGGGATCGACGAGCCGGCACCTTCCCCGGATTCGCCTGCAACACAGAGCAAGGCGCTGCCCACCACACCGAGGACGCAGGCGAGTGCCCATCGCGCGGTGAGCGATCGGCCCTCGGCGACGCGCTCGATCACCGCCGACGCCAGCGGCGCCGCGGCGAGTGAGACGACCGTGCCGATCGCGACCCCCGCCACGCGCATCGACCCGTAGAACGCCAGCGGATATCCGACGACGCAACACACCCCCACCGCGACCACCGGCCACCGTCGGCGCAGCTCGTCGGCCGCCGCGCGTAACGCGCGCGCAGTGACGACGATCTGCGCAATCCCGCCGAAGCCCATCGCGCCGGCCCCGACGGCGACCGCGGCCAACGCCGGCGCCTGGGCCGCCGCGGTCCCGGTGGTTCCCCACAGCACGGCGGCACCGACGACGGCGAGCATCCCCGCGGGCGACCGGCCGGTCACAGGGCGTCGACGATCTGCTCGGCGAGCCCGCGCGCCCGACTCATCCGGTCGGGGCTTCCCTCCAGGCCCGCGCGTGACATCGCCCCTTCGAGCAGGTAGGACAGGTGCTCGGCGGTGGCGCGGGCGGTGTCCGGGTCGGTGAGATCGCGCAGGTGTTGATCGACGATCGCCTCGACCTCCTCCTTGTGAGCACGCACCGCGGCCCGGCCCGGTGATCCGGCCGGCAGTTCCGCAGCCGCGTTGAGCAATCCGCAGCCGCGGAACCCGCCGGTGTAGGCCATCCGCGCGTGGTCGGCATAGGCGTCGAACACCGCGAGCAGACGCTCCCGCGGTGATTTCGCGCCGGCGGATCGTCGTTCGTAGAGTTCGAGCCATTCCGCGTGCCGCTCGGCCAGGTACGCGGCGACGAGCTCGGCCTTCGAACCGAAGTTGTTGTAGAGACTCATCTTTGCCACGCCGGCCGCGGCGGTGATCGTGTCGATGCCGGTGGCCGCGATGCCGTCGGCGTAGAAGCGGGTGGCCGCCGCGTCGAGGAGGCGCCGACGCGCCTGGCCGGCCGGGCGTCCGGGCCGGTCTGGCATGAGCGAGTCCCCTGTTCTCTCTATTACTAGGTAGATCAGTCTACACAATGATGTTTCCTCGGAAGGCTCCGGGCGAGCCGTCTGCTGAACATCCTGTTGGACGGTCTGCGGCCGACGTCCTGAGCGGCCAGCACGCGACCATTCTGGTGTCGTGAGGGTGGCTGCGGCCGGTAAAAAGCCACGGCGCCAACCACTTCAGGCCGCGCCCGCCCCCTACCGCCGCCCGACCGGCACCAGCACGCTGCGCACCCAGTTGGCCACGAGGACGACGTGGCAGACCGCGGCCACCAGCAGCCCGTACGACGGCAGATGCTGTGCGGTCTGCGCCGACCAGTACCCGAGCACCGACATCGGAACCGCCACGGCGGACAGCGCCGCAGCGATCCAGCACCACCCGAACCGTCGGCGGATGACCGCCGCCGTCGACATCACCGATGCGGCCACCCCGAAGCCGACCGCCACCCGCAGCAGCGGCGTGCGATCCCCCTCGATGTCGCCGCTCACCCAGGCGAGAAGCACCGCGGCCGCGAGCAGCACGATCGCGGTCCAGAGCGTGAGCACACGCCGACGATGTAGGGGAACCTCGGCAAGCACCCTGCGCTCGATCTTGCGCAGCGAGCCCGCGAGGCCCGGGTCCAGTTCCGGTGGCACCGTACTCCGATCGTCGACTGCCCTCAGTGTCCTCCCGCGTACCTGATCATGCCCACCCCGACATCGATCCACGGCCCACCCTTGACAACCTACAACCGTTTGGTTGTATATTTGGGGTGTGGCCGATGCAGACGAGGACAGGGCCGACGCCCTGTTCCACGCACTGTCCGACCGGACCCGCCGCGACATCCTGCGACGTGTCCTGGTCGGCGAGCATTCGGTCTCGGCACTCGCGGCGAGCTACGACATGAGCTTCGCCGCAGTGCAAAAACACGTCGCCGTCCTCGAACGGGCCGGTCTGCTCACCAAGCGCAAGCAGGGCCGTGAGCAACTGGCCACCGGCGACGTCACCGCAGTACGCGCGGTGGCCGACATGCTGGCCGAGCTCGAAACGGTCTGGCGTGGACGCGTCGCCCGCATCGACGAACTCCTTGCCGCCCCACCCACACCAGAGGAATGATCACCATGCCCGTCACCAACGTCACCTCCGACGTCGACACCCGGACCCTCACCATCACCGCCGAGTTCGCCGCACCCCTCGCCCGGGTCTGGCAGATCTACGCCAATCCCCGTCAGCTCGAACAGGTTTGGGGGCCGCCGACGTACCCGGCGACCTTCGTCGACCATGAGCTCGCACCCGGCGGGCGGATGAACTACTACATGACCGGCCCCGAGGGCGACAAGCACGCCGGCTACTGGGAGATCATCGCCGTCGACGAGCCCAACAGCTTCTCCTTCCGCGACGGATTTGCCGACGAGGACTTCAATCCCACGATGCCAGAGGCAGTTTCGGAGAATGTCTACTCGTTCACCGAACAGGACGGCCGGACCATCGCGACCTTCGTCAGCGTATACGCGACCGCCGAGGGACTCCAGACGGTGCTCGACATGGGCATGGTCGAGGGCGCAACGGAATCGATCAACCAGATCGACACCTTCCTCGCCGCATAGGCTGCCCGGCCAGGGCACGTCGGCACCCGCACATCAGTCCGCCATGGGTGCGGTCCCCTCGCCGAGGATCTGAGACAGGTACGCCAGCGCGGTCGCGACCTCACGGAAACCGGTCGACAGCGGCGACACGCAGACCGCGGGGCCGTCGAAAGTCCGGGATGACACCGCGCCGCCAGAGCCGCTCGACCGCCCCCTGCATCGCGTCATGCTCAAGGGTGACGTGTCCGCCTCGCACGTGCGGGTCACGGGGCGACGCGACCGTCACCCCGAGCGGCGCGAGCACCTCGTCGGCGAGGTCGGCCACGAACTGCGTGAGTAGCTCGGACCTGGCGCGGATCGCCTCGACACCGGCGCGCTCAAGGACGTCGAGCATGTCGGCGAGGGGCAGCATCGCCAGGATCGCGGCGTGCCACTGAGGGATCGGCGGACACCCGCGGCGGGTGTGTAGGCAGGCCCCATGGCAAATGGCTCGGCGTGCCCGATCCACCCGGGGATCGGCTGGACAACCGTGTCCGACAACCCGGCCGCAACATATCCGAACGCAGGCGCCCCGGTGCACAAATCGGCCGGGGAGGCATTCGGCCATCGATTCTCCTCAATCCGACTATGCGCAGACGGTCATCGATCAGCACGGCGCGCCGATCCGCGGCCAACCCCCGCGCCCAGATAGACGACGCCGTACCGGCCACCGCCGCTGCGCTCACGACCACCGTCGTGAATACACATCCTGCCAACGCACCCCGATGTTGCGACGCGCCTCGGCGGTCGTCTCGGCACCCAACACCTCGATCAGCACCGCGTCGACGACGTCACGCACCTGATCAGAGAGTCCCTGCAGGTCATCGGCAAAACGCGCGACCAGGCCGACCCGGACGCCGTCGACGGCCTGGCCCTCGCCGTCGACGGCAGCGAAGACCACCAGGCGCCCCACCTTCCGCCGGACCCGGCGGGCAATCAGCTGCTTGACCACACGGTCGCCCACCGTGATCCCGGCATCGTCGGTGCGCAACCGGCGCGACGGCCGGCGAACCCGGCCCAACCCCGCACCGATCGAGGAGATCAGCTTCTCGACGTCCCCCTCGGGCTCATCGATTGCCCGCCCCGCCTCGACCAGCCACGCATCGGTCTCCGAGGCCCCATCCCCATGATCGATATGAATGCGGCTCATCGCTGTCCGCCTCTCGTTGATCGGGATGTCGTCAATGCCGGGTTCGCCGGCCGCCACGGCGCCAACCGGATCGACAGGTAGTGCCGGCTGCGCTGCAGATGTCCGCGAACCGAACCGGTGCTGATCTGCAGTACACGCGAGATCTCCCCCAACGACAACCCCTCGACCTCACGTAACCACCAGACCGCGCGCGCCGTCGAGGGCAGCTTCCCGAGCTCGATCTGCAAGGCCACCATCACCGATCGATTCTCGACCTGCTCGGGCGGCAGCGGGCCGGCGGCGACGAGATCCTCGAAGTGTTCGGCCGCCGCCGGAATGTCATGCCGACGCCGCTGATAGTCGATAGTCTTACGATGCGCGATGGTGAACATCCAGGTACGAAAGGAGCTGCGAAAACCAAAGTCCGGTAATGCCTTCCAGGTATCGAGCAGGGTCTCCTGGGCGATGTCCTCGGCAGCCTGCGGATCGGCGATCATGCGTCGCAGATAGCGCAACAACCCGGGCGAGACACGTCGGACAAGCAGATCGAACGCCTCGGAGTCGCCGACCGCCGCCGCACCGGCGAGGTCATCGTCATCGGGTTCGATCAGCCCAAAATCGGTGTGATCGGCATCACCATGGTTCATGCGTGCACTTTCCTGGGGTCACCGCGACTCACTCTATATGCGGCCAGGGTGTCCGCAAGGCCCGGTCACGATCACACCCCCGAGAACACCGAGTCGATGACGACGAAAGGCCCCTTGTATGTCCGACACCACGGCCGCCCCCGGCCCTGCCGAGAGCACCACGCCACCCACGAGCGGAGAGCTGGTGCGCACCACCGCAACCGACACCGACCGCGGGCGTACCTCGATCGCCAACATCGTCGTCGCGAAGATCGCGGGCATAGCGACGCGGGAGATAGACGGCGTCCACGATCTCGGCGGCACCACCCAACGGGCGGTCGGCAAGGTGCGCGAGGTGCTGCCGGGCACCTCGGTGAGCACCACCCAGGGCATCAACGTCGAAGTCGGTGAACGGCAGGCAGCCGTGGACGTCTCGATCGTCGCCGAGTATGGCGTCGCCATCCATCAGCTTGCCACCGCCATTCGGCGCAACGTGATCTCCGCCATCGAGCAGATGACCGGACTCGAGGTCACCGAGGTCAACGTCACCGTCCACGACATCGCCTTCGGCGATGACGACACCACCTCCGACACCCCGCGCGTCCAGTGAGCACCGTGGCCAAGTCCGTCGCGCAGCAGGTCGCCGACGCCGCACTCGCCACCGCCGGGGTGACCGGTCTCCATGGCGGCCTGTTCGGTGAGGTCGCCACCTACCTACCCGGCGAACGCGTGCGCGGGGTCCGGCTCGACGACGATCACGGCGAGGTCCACATCGTCGTCGATGTCACCTCCGATCTGCGGGCCGTGGCCGCCGATGTCCGCGACGCCGCCGAACGGATCACCGGCTATCCGGTGCAGGTCGCCATCCAAGATGTCAGCACCGGCCCGCAGGCAGTCGGACCGGCAGAACGGAGCACCGATGAATAGCTATGCGGCAGTCGGCTTGCTGGCGGGACTCCTGCTGGCGATCGCCATCTCGGTCGGCGGTTTCAGCGGTTTCTTGCTCGCACTCGTCCTGGGCGGCGGCGGTCTCGTCGCCGGTCTGCAACGCGACGGTGTGATCGACCTCCGCGCTGTGCTACGAAGCCGGAATCGTGGCTGACCCCACATCGGTGGTCGACGCCGATGCCCCCGGGGCCTTGATCCTCGCCGATCGTGTGGGCGAGAAGATCGCCGCGCGCGCGGCCCTCGCGGTCGACGGTGTCGTCGAATCCCAGGGCACCCTGGGTGCGCTGCGCAGCGGCGCCTCCGCCGGTCAGGCGCTCACCGGCAAACGCCTGCCACAGGCACACACCGACATGTCCACGATGACACCGTCGGTGGCGGTGGACATCGCCGTCGCCTGGCCATGCCCGGTCACCCAGATCTGCGCCGACGTGCGCACCCGCATCACCGCCGACTTCGAGGAACTCCTCGGCATCACCCCGCGACGCGTCGACGTGACCGTCGCACAGATCATCCCGCGTACCCGGGCGCACCACCGACACGCCGGCTACATCGACCTCCCGAGCGCCGATCTCCCGAGCGATGATTTCCCGGGCGCCGACCCGGACCCGGCCGAACCCACCGCGCCGAGCACCACCCCGGCGGCGGGATCCGGCCGGCGCCCCACCCACAATCCCGCCGCGACGATGGTCGGCGTACCGCTGGGCGTGGCCCTGCTGGCCCTCGCGGGCGTCGGGATCCACGACCTGCTCGTCCGGGCCGGCTGGGTGGGCGGCGACGAATGGCTGATGCTCGCCGCACACGATCTCGCCGGACTCACCTGGGCGTCCTGGATGTGGGCCGGAGCGGCCGCGCTGGCGCTGGTCGGCCTGTGGCTGGTGTGGCTCGCCGTCAAACCCCGCAGCCACAGCCACCTCCGCCTCACCGATCACGAGGTCGTGTGGACCCGGCCCGGTGACATCGCCCGCCGCACCAGCGCCGCGATCTGCGACCTTCCCGGTGTCACCGACGCGTCGACAGCCATCGGCCGACGCCGGGCCCGGGTCACCGTCAAGGCCGGCGCCGACGTCGACCGCGCCGTGCTCGACGCAGTCGCCCGAGAGACCGTGGCCGTCCTGGAACGACCACCGCAGGTCCGGATCCGTCTCATCACCCGAGAGCCCGGGGGCACCCCGTGAATCGTATTCCGGCGACGTGGCACCGAGTGTCGGTTCTGCTGTTGGGTCTGGCCGCCATTGCCGTCGGCGGGGGCGCGCTCGCCGTCCAGGCCGGATTGGCACCGATCGACGACTGGAACCGGCGGCTCGATCTCGATGCGGTCCTGCGGTTCGTCGACGGCCCGTGGTGGCCGGCGGTGACCGGCGGCGTGGTCATCGTCGGCCTGGCCTGGGGGCTGCGACTGCTCGGTGCGGCCACCCGGCCCACCGCCCCCGGCAAACTGCGGACCGCCGACCCCGATGCGCGCGGAAGCCTCACGGTGGCACCGAAACTCATTGCGGCGGCAGCCGCCGAGGAGCTGTCAGGGCAGGCGATCGTCGAGTCCGTCGCCGGCTCCGCGCTCGATGACCGTGGCGACACGATCATCCGGCTCACGGTGACCGCCGGTGCGGACAACTCCTACGATGAGATCCTCGAGATCGTCGAGAAGGCCACCGAGACTGTCCGTGAATCGGTCGCCGGAACCGACGTCCACGTCCAAGCCTTCGTCCACATCAAACGGTAGCGGATCCAAGGGTAGCGGGCCGGCCGGTCGGGGGCCGGCCCGCCCCGGCTCAGCTGGCGATCGACTGCCGCTCCCGCTTCTTCGCCTGACGTTCCAGGTAGCGATCCCGCTGCTCCTCGAAACGCGTGGCGTCCTTGTCGGCCTGCTCGAGGTAGGCGGCGAGCTCTTCGCGGGCCTGCTCACCGCGCGCGGTGAAGTCGTCACGCTCGAAGACCCGCAGCTTGCGCAGCACCGGCTTCACCACGTCGTCGAGGTGCTGGCGTGCGTCGTAGACCCCGTTCATCGCCATGAGCAGGCTCATCCGGCGGAAGTTGGGCATCCCGATCCCCGGCATGTCGAAGTTCGTGATGACACCGGCGAGCGCCTCGATCGCCTGATCGGGGGCCAGATCCAGGGCCGCCGCACAGATGTTGCGGTAGAAGATCATGTGCAGGTTCTCGTCGGCCGCGATGCGTTGGAGCATCTTGTCGGCGACGGGATCGTTGCACACCTTGCCGGTGTTGCGGTGGCTGACCCGGGTGCCGAGCTCCTGGACGGTCACATAGGCGACGCCCCGCAGCAGCCCGTTGAGATCGTCGGAGTGTGCACCCTTGGTCATGTTGGTCATCCGGTCGTTCTCCAGCGCCACCGGATCGACGCCGCGCGTGACCACGAGGTAATCACGCATCACGATCGCATGCCGGTTCTCCTCGGCGGTCCACCGACCCACCCAGGTGCCCCACGCACCGTCGGGCGAGAAATACTCGGTGATCTCGCGGTGATACGACGGCAGGTTGTCCTCGGTCAGAAGGTTGAGGGTCATCGCGGCCTTGGCGACGTCGGAGAGCTGGGACTGTTCGGGCTCCCAGTCGACACCGCCCATCGCGGCGAAGTTGCGGCCTTCCTCCCACGGCACGTAGTCGTGTGGATGCCAGGACCGCGCCTGGGAGAGATGGCGGTTGAGCTCGGCCTCGGCGGCAGGCTCGAGCTCGGTGAGCAACTGCAGTTGAGTCAGATCTTCAGGCATGGGACGCATGCCTCCTCACACTCGGGGTCTGTGACCCTCCGCACGATAAAAGAACCTCTCCGGTGATGCAAACCGTTGGCGGGGTCTCCCGTCACGCTCCGGCCGGGCACCACACCCTAGAATCGGACGCGACGCATCTCCAGTGAAAGAAGTTCAGCGATGTCCGCACCCCTTACGCCCGAAGCCGAGCAGTCCGTCGGCGAGATCGCCCAGCGGTACGGACTCTCCGTCGACGCCGTGATCGCCATGCTTTACGCCGTCAACTCCGGCGGTGGCACCATGGCGCAGTTCTCCATCCCCGAGCTCGGCGGCTCGGGTCAATGGATGCGCGGCGGGATGACCATGGTGGGCAATATGTTCGACAACGCCCTCAAGGCGCGCGTCGACTCGCTGTGCAATGAGCTGTCGGGACTGCTGGCCACCATCGTCGTGTTTCCGCCGGCACCCGCAGCCGCGGGTGGCTTCACGATCAACAACTGGTGGCCGGCCGACCTCGGCGTGCCCAGTTCGACGGGTTCCCAGAACGGCACCCGTTACGCGGTCTTCCCCGCGACGCGTCGCCTCGCCGTCGAGTACAACGGTGTGACCAGGGTTTTCGACACCGGCGACCATCAGATCGGCGGCGTTCAGCAACAGCAGGGCGGGATGGCCGGAACGCTGAGTTTCACCAGCCAGTTCGGCACCTTCGACACCACGAGCCTGTTCGAGCTCACCGGTGGCCAGGTCGCGGCGACGCCGGCGGCAGCGCCGGCACCCGAGCCGTACGCCGAACCCGTGTTCACGCCCGAGCCCGCGCCCGTCGTCGACACCCCGCCGACGCCGTATCCGGCGAGCGGAGGCGGCGACGACATCTTTGCCGCGATCGAATCCTTGGCGGGCCTGCACCAGCGCGGGATTCTCACCGACGAGGAGTTCGCCACGAAGAAGGCGGAGCTGCTCGGCCGGTTGTAGAGGTCTAGCCCCAATACCGTTCAGTTAGGCTTACATGGGTGTAGTTTGGTTGTATGCCCAGGGCT
>JASGFO010000157.1:0-9894 GCA_047605505.1 Gordonia sp. (in: high G+C Gram-positive bacteria)
GACGAAACCCGCACACCATCAGGGCATGCGGGAACCACCACGGACAGTATGCTTGTGGATAAACGCCGACGCAACCACGCCGGGCTGGCTACGCGATCTCGATCGCGAGCTCGGACAGATCGCCGACGACAACCTCGCGGCCGACAGACAGCCGATCGAACGCCTCCGTCGCAGACTCACCCGCATCATGCGCGTGAGACACCTGATTGCCCCACCACCACTGCTGCGGGTGCACTCCGGGCGCGCGATTCTTCACAAACAGGATGTTCTTATCGTCGGTGTAGAGGAAGAGTGTGGTGGCCGGCTCCAGCACAGTCCACCGGCCAGGCCCGGACAGGGGCAGCGCATCGAAGCTGGGGACGCGCTCGTACCCGCGTGCCTGGTCCGCCAACTTATCCGGATCGATCACACCACGACTCTAGCCCACACCTGCCACGACGGAGGGTCGCCCGGCACCACTGGTGGGAGCTTCTTCACCTCGTCGACCACGAATTTGGTATTGCGGTCCAGCAGGATCTCGTTCTCCATCGGGAGCGAGGACAGCGCGCCGTCATAGTGTTCGTCGCCGGCCATGTAGACGGCGCGGGCACCGGGCGGCACCGTGATCTTCATCTGGACCGGCATATCGATCATTGCCGCATCCACCGACACCGACGCCGACGTATACGAGTAGCCGATGTATTCCTGGCCGACGAGGCCGGACAGGTCATCGTGCTCGCTCGCGATCCCGAGCTGCTGGAACTCATGCCAGCGGGTACCGCGGGCCACCGCGATCGTGTCCGGGACCGCTGGGGCCTGCAGCATGCCAGCATCCATCCGGCCGACCCGCTCGAGCATTTCCGCCGGCGTGACACCCATCGGGTTGCCCTGCCAGTCCTGCAGCACCAGCGACGGATCGTGCAGCTTCGATATGTCGCCTTTCACCTGCCGCAGAGCCCCGTTGATCGTCTGGTAGCCGATGTTGGTCGAATACACCTCGTATTCGTCGGCCACGTCGGGCGGGTATGACGAGCGTGGCGGCCACACCCGCGCGAACCATTTACGTGCCTCCTGATCCGATCCGAACGTGAGCGGGGCGAGAACCGGCGCCACCGGCTTCTTCCTCGCCGGCTTCTTCCTCGCCGGCTTCTTCTTCGCCGGCTTCGTCACGGCCGGTTTCGTTGCGGCCGGTTTCGCGACGGCCACGGTGGGTGTCGGTTTCATCGACTTCGGTGTGGCCGGTTTCGGGATCGCTTTGCTGATCGGGGCCGCTGTGAATGGCGGCAAACCCATATAGCCGTTGCGGCGCAGCAGCTCAATCGCTTCTTCCCGCGAGTCCGCGATCTGATAGATCGTCTCGGGCATCAGCCGCGGGCGCTTCCCCGCCTTGATCTGCGCCTCCCGGACCGGGTCGCCGCGACTGATCACCTTGAACGCGATGCCCCGCTTGGTCATCCCCTCGGTCGTCGTCTCCACCATCTGCCCGCCCGCCGCCGGCTGTAGGCCCGCGGCGCCGCGGCGCGCGTTCACCACCTGCGCCGGGTCCGCACCATCCCGGATCGCCTGCGCCCCAGCGACCGTGAACGTGCGGTCCTGCTCGGCCGGCGACAGCGACTCGAAGAATGCGTGCACATCGAGTGCCGCATCATCGGCCAGATCCGCGAGGTGCCGAGGCACATGCCGGCAGTCACAGCGCGGGTGCCGATCAAACGCATCCCGCGACCGGTAAACGCGGCCCGCGAGGATCGCGCACCTCGAGCACGACGACCCCACCAACACCCGCGTATACGCGACGTCCGGGCGCGCGATAATCCCCAACCCGGTCGCGACACGACCAGCATCCGCGATCGACGTCTGCACCCTCGTCACCAGAGCGGCCGCACCCGACTCGGCCCAGCCGTGGCGCCAGAACCGCGGATCGCCCGGATCCGCGGTCCGCGCGATCGCGGCCCGCGCGGTGATGACCGCGCCCTGCATCAGCGACCGCAGCGGCCGGCCGTCCCCGGCCACGCCGACGAGCTGCCCGGCATCGACGTGGGCCTGTGGGGCGACATCGCCGCCCTGTGCGTCCAACGCCACGCCGACGTAGTCGGCGGCCTGTTCCACCGCCTGCGCCTGCGCATCAACAACCAACGCCACCAGCAGATCCGCGTGCGCGGCAAGCCACGCGTCGAAATCGGCAGGCGGCCGATCCCCCCAAATGTCGAGGGCCTTCGCCACCGCCAACGCAGTCACCGCCCGCTGCGCCGCCACGAACCGCCGCGCAGCGGGAAGCTCACCCATCAGCCCGGCAACTGCGCGAGGTCGGTGGTGATCTGGTCCATCATCAGCGTCGAGAACTTCGACGCTTGCGCCTCGTTGTAGAGACGGTCCCACTCGTCGAGCTTCGCCGGCGTCGCGCCCGGCAGCATGTCCCACGCCGCGCGCCGCGGAAAGTCCGAGGCGATCAGCTTGGTCACGCCGTCAACGATCTGCGCGAACGACCGCGGCTCGGTGTCGGCCCACTCGATCCGCCGATCACGCGGCTCGACACCCCGCGCGGCGTCGACGAGCCGGAACATTTTCCGGACGCCCGCGTTCGCCTCGCGTTTGAGGTCCGCGACCAGGCTCGTCAGCGTCGACTCGGCACCGGCCAGCGCGTCACCGGACAGGTTCGCCATCCGGTCGATGCCGTACTGCGGCGGCACCTGCGCTTTCGAGAAAAAGTCGTTGAGGAACTTCGTGTACACCGACACGTAGTTCTGCAGGTTGGACTCGGCGAGATCGAACACTTTCGTGTCCGCGCCGGGGAACGCCAGCAGCCGGTCCACGCCGATCCGGCCGGGCGAGGCCAACTGCGGGATCGGCTGCCCGGTCTTGGGGTCGAGGACCGGTGCGCCGGCGTCGTCAGTGACGTAGAGGATCTCACCATTCGCATCCCGCAGCAGCGGATCGTAACCGACCACAACGCGCTGCCGATACGCGCTGAATTGCATCGCGAGGAGCGTGTTGAAGCGGATCGTGTTGATCGCATCCTGCATCGGCATGAGCTGATCGATGCCGCTGTGCGCGCCGGCGTCCGCGTCGACGTTGTGGCCGAACTGGACGAACGGCACCTCGCCGAGGCCGTGGGCCACCGAACTCACCTGCACCCACCCGCCCACAGCGTCGGGGACCACGTCCGGACGCTCGAAGCGCACACACTCGGCGGCGTCGTAGACCACGGCGACCGTCTTCGACGCTGCCGTGAGCGCCGCATTCGGCACCCACAACGCGGTCGGTGGCCGCATCGTCTCCGACCACATCTTCACCGCCCACTGCGCCTCGAACGGATCCTCCGGATGCGGGTGCAGATAGACGCGACGACGATTCTCGATCCGCGCAGCAACCCTGCGGGCCGTCGACGTCTTCGACACCGACATCATCCCCGCGCCGTGCAAGATCATCTGCGTCCACACGATCTTCTGCCGGGTTTCGAGGTCGAACGCCACCCAATCCGACCACGCGTCCCGGTCCGGTTTCCCGTCGTCGTCACTGATCGACTCGGCCTCCATCCGCTGCACCGGCGCGTCCATCGCCGGTGCGCACCAGTTCGCCGTCGACTGCTTCCGCAGCTCCAAATACTCCCGCGACACCCCCTGCGGCGCATACGGCAACGCCTGCTCACCCTCGTAATAGCGTTGCCGCAGATCGAACCCCGGCGCCCGCTCGAGCAAAGCGGCCACCCCGATCCTCATGCGATTCTCGGCATCGTCCACCGGGCCTCCTTTCAGGCGAATCCGTACATAGTCGTGGAAATCCGGGCCCGGTCGGTGTCCCAACCACCCGTCACACTCGACGCATCACCAGCAGCCTCAGCAGCGAGGATCGTGGCGATCGCGGCATCGATCTTGCGGTGATGCTCACCGACCGGTTTGCCGAGCATGTAGCGCTGATTGTTACGGGCCACCTTCACCGCATTCGCGACGTGCCCGGCGGTGATCGGGCACCCGTCGTGCGTCATCGCCCCAGTCCGCAGATCGGTCTCGGCCCGCTTGATCGCCTCGAACATCGCCTTGTCGCGGTTGGTCGGCCACTCGACCACCCGCTTCTCCCCGTACCTGGCCGACCAGGCGCCGATCTCGGAATACCAGCCCTGCGGGTCGCAATACATGCGCGCCACCCGCCACCGCCGGAACATCTCATCGACCGCGACATCGACCTCGGCGCGCGGGATCTGCCCACCCCACTCCTCCGGATTCCAGATCGTCGGCCGACGGTCCGGGCCGTAGCGCGGGGTGAAGCTCCGGCCGGCCTTCGTGTGGCAGCGCAGCGCCGTCCAGTCATCGAACTCCGAGCCGTCGAACCCCGCACAGATCTGGGTGCCGCGCGGCGGGTTCGGCAGCCACAGCGGCGCGTCAGGCGCGCGCATAGGCGCTCTCCCACAGCCCGTCCTCAAGCCACGCGCCCTGGCCGGTGACCAACCGATTCCCAAAGAACCGCTCCGCCTGTGCCGCGTCGTTCTTCATCATGTCGTCGACCTCAGCTTCGATCGCCGGGATCGTCACCCACGGTGAATCGGCGTACACGTACTGCAGGATCTTGCGGCGCTCCCGGCGGTTCCCCCAACTGAGATCCTTCGGTGGCTGCCGGAAAAACTTGAACACGTCTTTTGCCTGAGATTCCCACGTGCGCTGGGCATCTGAGTTCTCAGCCGGGTCCCACGCATTCGTGGTCGCCATCGTGCGGCCATCCATGCCGGCCGCGCCACGACGCTGCGTCTGCGCGACCTTGAGGAGTTTGTTCTCCTTGGTATACAGGCCGTTCTCGTCATGCAGGGCGAACGAGATCGGGTTACCCAGTCGGGAGTTCGCCGACGCCGTCACGATGTCGATGCGGTTGTCGTCACCCGGCAGCCGGATGAAGCCCTCCCGGATCAGCATCAGGTCAGCCAACGGGCCGCGTTTGATCATCGTGCGCAGCGGCCGATACACATTGTCTACCTGGTCCTCGCTCGTCGCGGTCAACTGAACCAGCGGCGTCGGATGCGGCATCCCCATCGGATCACCAGGCTCGTACGCGTACTCGAAGCCGCACCCGCAACCCCAATCACTGCACGCGTACCCGTCATCGTCGCCCGCCCACCCCGCGAACAGGGACGGGCCGACCGCCTCGATCGCCACCACGGTCGCCGACCACGGCCCCTTCCCCGACTTCTGCGGGCCCACGATCAACGAACGCCGATATGCGAACGCCCGCGACAGCATCGGCCGGCGCGGCTGCCACTTCGCCTGCGTCCGCACACGGTAATGGTTTGCGGCGCACCAAAACTGCCAGTCAGACCAGACGAACGGCGCGCCGACGTTGAAGCCGTCCGGGACGCAACAGTGCGCCGACACCCACTTGTCGTGCAGGTGGCCCAGCGTCGGCCAGTCCACCACCCACCCGTCAACCATCAGGTGCGGCGGCCCTGCACCGCAATCATCTTCTTACCGCCGCCGTTCGTACGCGACGTCGCCCGCTTCGCCGACTCCTGCCTCGACTGCTGCTCAGCATGCTCCGGAGCATTGTCGGCGACAATCAACCAGCCGTTCTCCTTCAACCCAGCCGGCGTCAACCCGATCTGATCGGCAAGCCGCTGCGCCGCGGTGATCGTCACCGCCTTCGCCTCCAGCTCCTCCGACTTCACCGACCACCGCACCCACATCGCGACCGTGCGCCACCGCCACTCCTCGAGAATCCACTGAGCGGCCTGCGGCGTCCGCCACGCCTGCGCCCACACCACACGCTCACGCTCCGACGCCTCCGGCAACAGATCCGACAACGGCGGGAAATCACCCGCATAGCCGCCCACCGGCAGCCGCTTCGCCCGCACATCCCGCGCATCCGACCGTGCCGACGCAGGATTCGCCTGCGGACCAGACCGATTCCGCGCCCCACCATGCCCAGCCATCACGTCACCTCGGCAGCCGGCCGGCGAGGAGCCGTCAGGCCGATCGCGATCGTGTGCGCGGCGTCCCGACATGCAGCCTCAAGGTCGAGCGCAATCACACGCTCCTCGCTGGCGAGCGTCACCATTGCGATGCCCTCGACAGAGCAATGGATCAGCAGTGTCGCCGCGATCATCGGTTCAATGTCAGCGCGGCGGCGCTCGGTGAGCTCCGCGATTGCGGCCAGTATGGCGTTGATCTCGCAATCAACCCCCAGCGCGTCAGCGATAGCGCGTCGATCAGCGCCGCCGCTCTCCCACTCAGCGACCACGTCGACGCCGAGCATGGACAACTGGGCCACATGTATCAGGGTGTTTGGGTCGATCACTATGGAGTCCTCCGTTTTCCGGTGGTGGTGCGCTGCGGCAGGGACCGAGTCGGCGGTCGAGCTCCGCTGTGCGGGCCGCGATTCGGTCCATCACCGACTCCGCAGCCCGCCGCGAACCCACCCGACCGCCCGGACAGCGTCGATCCGTGAGGAGACCCGCAGCAGATGGTTCGCTACGCCGAGTACGGCGAGCCACGCGAGGACCGGATGCCGGCTGCGCCAGCGGTCCATGCCGTCCGAGAGCATCTCGCCGACCGGACACAGGACGTCCCACACTACGATCCCCACGGCCAGCGCAGACCAACCATGCTGCGCTCGCATCATCCGTCTGCCTTTCTCTCAACTGTGTCCAAGGTGTGTCTTGAACCCTCCGCACCTTTCAGAGCCCTCCCCCGCGGCTGGGCGCCCTGCGCCGCCCGGAGGGCACCCCCCACTCCATCGAACGCGCGTTCGCAACGGTGTCGGGGTGCCGGTGCCGCGCGCCCCTGCGCGCGCGCTCGGAGCCGGTCCTGAGTGCGCTTGGCCTTTCGCGAATTGCATGCCCGGCACAGCACGTCGAGACGCCCGAACCACGAGCCACCCTCCTGCAACTCCCGCCGGTGGTCCGCAGTGAGATCCGAGGCCTGGTGAGCCGGCCGCTCGACGCCAGGACACCAGTCACCGAACCGCTCCCGATGCGCCTGCACCGCCGCCCGCCGGCGGGCACGGTCCCGACCCGCGAACACCTTCGTGGGCACCGTCGCACGCTGCCGACGCTCCCGCACCGCCTGATGCGCAGGACACCGCGGCCCGGCCTGCATCTCGCCACACCCAGCCTCCGCACACACCCGCAGCCGAGCCCTACCCATCGCCATCACGTGCGTTCATCTGGGCAGCAACAGCACTGGGCAGCAACGGCACACGAGATCAGGCCGTGCAACGTATAACCCGGGGTGCCAGGTGACGTGGCGATGTAGACACCGTCAGAAGTGGCGCGGGCTGGATTCATCCAGCGATCACCACCACGTCAGTGATGATCTCATCCGGCTTGAGGCCGTAGTCCGCGACGAGATGCTGGATCAACTCGTCGCGGATCGCGTCAAACCGCTGGTCACTCTCGCGGCTCACGGCTGGCCCCGAAACAGAAAACCCGCACGCGCAAGGCATGCGGGAACCAACACCCCGATCATGCCCTGTGGATAACCGTGACGCAACGAGACCGGGGCCCGGTAGCCGGATCGGGCGGGAACGAGAACGCGAAACGCGAATGCGAAACGCCGGCGCGATTGCGCCGCGCGCGAGATACGACGGGTCATGTCGGGTCATGTCGCACTCGATCCCGGTCCGGGAAGGCTGAGCATGCGCGGGAACCAGTCGGACGGCGCGTACTCCGGATGGTCTTCCCAGATCGGCGCGACCAGCATGAACGCCGCCCCGATCGGGTTGTCGACACCGGTCACCTGCGACGCCTCCAACTGCGCGGCGATGTGAACGCAGTACTGGCGCAACACGGTAACGATCCGTCGGTGGCGGGCCGGCTCCGGCATCGACACCGCGGCGGCCTCCTCTTCGGCCAAGCGGTCGGCGAGCCACCGCTCGACCGCACTCGGTTCAGTCATCAGATCTCCTCTGGATCTTGTTTCTGCGCGGAAATGGACGAGAAAATGGACGAAAAGTGACACTAGTTAGGGAACTCGCCTGTTCACGGGCCTTTGTACTCGCTGTACTATCGGCGCATGACGCGGCCTGGCCTGACGAGCAGTGGCTCGAGCTTGGTGAGGCCATGAGCAAGTGCCAGCACCGCGGGATGTAGTGGTCACCTCGGGGTGCCGAGCTGCTTGGCCAGCCACTCCCACTCACGGACGTTCCAGGCCGGGTGGCCGTGCCACCGCTGGCCACAGGAATGCGATGGAGGTGAACAGTTCACACCCAGGCACACGATCACAGCACCCGCACCATCGTCTCGATTCGCGTCCGGATCGAACGGTGCCCCGCCGCCGCGAGCATGGTCGGGGTAATGGATCCGCATCGTCGGCTCACCGATGCCCCGGCTGGTGCGGCCGTGGCACCACGGGCAGATGCCAGCGAGGTCCTGACCATCACGCACGTCGCCCATCAGGCGCGCGACGTCGGTCGGCAACGTCGACAGGCGCCGCTCAGCCCACACCACCACCGGGTCATCATCATCCGCCGTCGCGGCTGACGCCTGCGGCAACAACCGCGCACTCAACCGCAGCCACGGCCGAGGATCGTGCGACGGAGCGTGCGTCGGCTGGAACACGTCGCGCCGGGCCTGGGGCAGAACGTCGAGCACCTCGCGACTGAGCGCAGCGGCCAGGTGATCGATGCGCGCCAAAACGTCGAGCACCGAGACATCGGCGGCCGCCGGCCGGGGCACACCCTTCCAGCCCATCGAGTCGAGCATCGCCTCACTAAGCACTCCCGCCCGACGGTGGTCATGCTGCGCCCAGCGCTTCCGCGACCCCGGCACTCTCAACTCAATCAGCCACGGCCACACCTCGATGAGATAGCCCAGGTCGGCAAGCACGTCGCGGAGCTTCGCCGCGAGACGACGCGCAGCCTCATCATCGTCGGCCGCACCGCGGGGACGGTGCTGGGCATCACCGGCGACCAGCGGGCCGGTCATCGTGCACCACCCTTACGCCACGACGCCGCGTGCGGGCACGACGCGAAATGCGCCACATACAACGCGACCCCGGCGGCCCGCATCGCCGCGGCCTTCCGCGCGGCCAGCACGACGAACCGCGGGCCATCCGGCGCGTCATAGCGCGACACATTCCCCAACGTGGGATGCGGTGCCGCGTCGACCGGCATCCATGCGCGACTGGTCACGTTCACGCCCCACACAATCGGCGCGCCACAGGACCGGCATAGATCCGGTGCAATCTCGGATTCAGGCTTGATCACGGGTTTCCTCTCGGCCGCACCGCTGGCACGGCTCCGGTTCGTGGTGAGTGCTGCATCGCGTTTCGGTGACGTACGACGGCGGGCCGCGCCAGCCATGCCACGGCGACCCTTGGCCGCCGCCCGGTGCACGAACACCAGGCGGAGGCAGACCAGCATCGAGATGCTCTCTGCCGTCTGACAGCATCGAGGGATTCCGGGGTCTCCTGCGTCGGCGGCGTCGTCGTCCAGAACACGCAGGAGGCTCACCAGGGGTGTCTGGTGGCGGTGACCCCGGAGGGGAACCCATACCAGTACCCATACCTGAACCCCGTCCCTGACCCTGGCCAGGCCCGCGCCCGCGCGGGACACCTCGGACCACTGGATTTCCAGCGGTTTTCGGGTGGTCGTCCACTGGATTTCCAGTGGTGTCGTGCGGGTGGTCCGGGGGTGGTCGGGCCGGGAGGTCGCGATCCTCCGCGGCCCGACCATCCGGACCATCAGAACCAGACGGGGTCGACGGCAGTACAGGGCCGGCGACATCGCCACCGTTGCCCTCGAGGCCGGCGACATCATCACCGTTACCTCGTCCGTGGCCGGTGGATCCGCGGTCCTGGTCCGGGGTGTGAGACGGCGGCTCTTTGTCACGCGCTGGCTGCGCGCTGGCCTTCACAGCGTCTCGGGGCCCCGGGAGGACCGGTTCATCACCGTTACCTCGTCCGTGGCCGGTGGATCCGCGGTCCTGGTCCGGGGTGT
>JASGFO010000158.1:0-9876 GCA_047605505.1 Gordonia sp. (in: high G+C Gram-positive bacteria)
CGCCGCCAGCGCGTCCTCGAGGGCGGTCCGAGCGCCGAACACCGGCTCGGGGCACGCTCATGGCAGATCCCGGTCACCGGCTTCTGGCAGGGCCACCGCGCCGCGCCGGACACCTATGCGCGCACGGTCGCCGACCTCGTCGCCGGACATCTCGACGGCGCGGCGGGCGTCGGCTGGGATCTCTACGGCGGTGCCGGGGTGTTCACCGCGACCCTGCTCGACGATCTCGCCGCGACCGCGGTGCACCTGGTCGACTCCGATGCCGGGGCGCTGGCGGCGGCCGCGGACACCTTCGCCGCCGACGGGCGGGTCCACCGCCATCAGGGTGAGGTCGCGGCCGTCGTCGCGGGCCTGCCTGCGCCGCGGGTCGTCGTCGTCGATCCGCCGCGCACGGGTGCGGGCCCCCGGGTGATCGCGCACATCACCGCCGCGGGGCCGCAGGTCATCGTCGCCGTCGGCTGCGACGTGGCACGCTTCGCCCGCGACCTGTCGCTGTACGCGGCGCACGGCTACCGGCCGCGCGAGGTGCGCGGTTTCGACGCCTTTCCGCTGACCCACCACCTTGAGGCCATTGCGGTCCTGGTGCGCGGGTGAGCGACGCGCGTGTGGTTGCCGGGCGTGGGTGTCCGGCCGCGACCGTAGACTGACACCGACCCGCGCCACCGGCGCCGACCGGGGCGGCGATCACCGGTGCCACATGAATGAAGGAGGACGTCGATGGGGCTGCTCGAACGCGTCAATTCACCCGCCGACCTGCGGAGACTGTCGGCGGCGGAGGTCCGCGAATTGGCGGTCGAGATCCGCTCCTTCCTCGTCGAGAAGGTGTCCGCGGTCGGCGGCCATATCGGCCCCAACCTCGGGGTCGTCGAATTGACCCTCGCCCTGCACCGCGTGTTCCATTCGCCGACCGACCCGGTGATCTTCGACACCGGCCACCAGTGTTACGTCCACAAGATCGTCACCGGCCGCCGCGACGGCTTCGACGGGCTGCGTCAGCAGGGCGGCTTGACCGGTTACCAGGACCGCGCGGAGAGTCCGCACGACTGGGTGGAGTCCTCCCACGCCTCGGCCGCGCTGTCCTACGCCGACGGCCTGACCAAGTCGTTCGCGCTGACCGGACAGACCGAACGCACCGTCGTCGCCGTCGTCGGCGACGGCGCGCTGACCGGTGGCATGTGCTGGGAGGCGATCAACAACATCGCGACTGCCCATCGGCCGCTGGTGATCGTCGTCAACGACAACGGCCGATCCTATGCGCCCACGATCGGGGGGCTCGCCCGACATCTGTCGGGGTTGCGTCTGCAACCGGGATATGAGCGCGCCCTCGACGAGGGGCGCCGGATGGTCCGGAAGCTGCCCATCGTCGGCGATCCCGCCTACGCCGTCCTCCACGGGATGAAGAGCGGTCTCAAGGATCTGCTGGCACCGCAGGCCATGTTCACCGACCTCGGCCTCAAGTACGTCGGACCGGTCGACGGCCATGACGTCGAGGCCCTCGAGGACGCCTTCCGGCACGCCCGCTCCTACGGCGGCCCGGTCATCGTGCACACCGTCACCCGCAAGGGCATGGGGTTTGCGCCGGCCGAGAACCACGAGGCCGATCAGATGCATGCCACCGGCGTCATCGACCCGGTCACCGGCCGCGCCAAGAGCGTCGCCCCGCAGGACTGGACGTCGGTGTTCTCCAGTGCGCTGGTCGAGGCAGGCGAGGTGCGTGAGGATCTCGTCGCGATCACCGCCGCGATGCCCGGGCCGACCGGCCTCACCCCGTTCGGGGAGCGATTCCCGGACCGGATGTTCGATGTGGGGATCGCCGAACAGCATGCGGTGACCTCGGCGGCCGGACTGGCCCTCGGCGGACTGCATCCCGTCGTCGCGCTCTACTCGACCTTCCTCAACCGCGCCTTCGACCAGCTCCTCATGGACGTGGCGTTGCTGCGACTGCCGGTCACGCTCGTCCTCGACCGGTCCGGGATCACCGGCCCCGACGGGCCCAGCCACCACGGGATGTGGGATCTGTCGCTGCTGGCGATGGTGCCGGGCATGCGGGTGGCCGCCCCGCGCGATGCGGTGCGGCTGCGGGAGGAACTCGGCGAGGCCCTCGCCGTCGGCGACGGCCCCACCGCCCTGCGATTCTCCAAGGGGGCCGTGCCCGAGGACATCCGCGCGGTGCAGCGCCTCGCCGACGGCGTCGACGTGCTGCGGCGCAGTCCGGCGACCGGCGGCGATGTGCTCATCGTCGCGGTCGGGGCCTTCTGCGGGCTCGCGCTCGACACCGCCGAACGGTTGCGCAGCCAGGGCATCGAGGCGACCGTGATCGATCCGCGCTGGGTACTGCCGGTGCCGGCGTCGATTACTGATCTCGCCCGCACCCACCGGCTTGTCGTCACCCTGGAGGACGCCGGGGTGTCCGGCGGTGTGGGCGCGGCCACCTCGGCGGCGCTGGCCGACGCCGAGGTCGGCGTGCCGGTCCAGATCCGCGGCATCCCCCAGGATTTCGTCCCGCATGCCTCCCGGGCCCAGATCCTGGCCGATCTGGGCCTGACCGCCCAGGATCTGGCACGGTCGATCACCGCGACCGTCGCGGGCATGCAGGCCACCCCGGGACTCGAGCGGGCCGGGTTCACCGACGCCGATCTCGGTGACGGCGGCTCCTCCCGCGCCGAGGCCGAGTCGGAGCGGCACGGGGAGTAGGCCCGGCCGGCGACGATGTCCCGGGTGTCGCCTCAGGCCAGCGCGTCGGCGATGGGGGCCGCCACCAACGCGCGCTGCCACGGCCGCGCGCCGAGGTCGGCGAGGCGCGCATCGACCCGGTCGGCGGTCACCGGCGGTGCCGGCGGTTCCCAGCACACCTGGCGGACGGTCTCGGGGCTCAGCAGGTTCTCCGTCGGCACGGTATGTGCCTCGGCGATGTCCCGCACCAGTGGGCGCACGACGGCGGCTCGCGCGGCGGCCTCGGGATTGCGGTTGTCCCATCGGGAGATCGGCGGCAGGCCGGTGCTCGGGGCCTTCCGGGCCGGCAGCTGCGCAGCGGGGAGCTCCCGCGCCCGGGTCAGCGCCGCCAGCCAGATCCCGGCCTGGCGGCGCTGGCGGGGACCGCCGAAGACGGGCAAGGACGTCAACTCGGCCACCGTGGTCGGCGCGGCGGTGGCCGCGGCCACGATCGCCGAGTCCGGCAGGACCCGGCCCGGGGCGATGTCGCGGCGGGCGGCGATGGTCTCGCGGGCGGTCCACAGCTCGCGGACCGCGGCGAGCCCGCGCTGCGTCCGGACGGTGTGAATGTTGGTGGTCCGGCGCCAGCGGTCGACCCGCGGCGGGGGCGCCGGGCGGTCGAGGACGTAGGCGAACTCCTCGGTGGCCCACTGCTGTTTGCCGACGCGGACGAGCTCGGCGGCCATCGCCGCGCGCAGCTCGATGAGCACCTCGACGTCGAGTGCGGCGTAGTTGAGCCATTCCGCGGGGAGCGGGCGCCGCGACCAGTCCGCGGCGCCGTGCCCCTTCTGCAGTCCCAGCCCGAGGAATTCGGCGACCATCGCGGCGAGGTTGACCTTGGCCAGGCCGAGGAGACGGCCGGCGAGCTCGGTGTCGAACAGCGCCGCCGCCCGGAACCCCAGCTCACGCAGACACGGCAGGTCCTGGTCGGCGGCGTGCAGAATCCATTCGGGGCCGTCGAGCACGTCGATCAGGGGCGCCAGGGCGTCTGGCTCATCGATCGGGTCGAGGAGAAAGCTCCCCGCGCCGGTGCGCCGGATCTGGATCAGGTAGGCGCGCTGGGAGTAGCGGTAGCCCGACGCGCGTTCGGTGTCGAGGGCGACCGGACCGGCGCCGTCGGCCAGTTGCTCGGCCGCCCGGGCGAACTGAGCGGCCGTCGCGAGCACCTCGGGAACGCCCTCCCGGGGCCGCAGCAGCGGCGTCGTCGGGCGCTCCGGTGGGGAGTCGCCGTCGGGGCGATCGAGCGGCTCGCTCACGCGCGCCCGAGCTCGGTGACACCGACCGGTGGCAGACCGGCGACCAGCGACAACACATCGCAGAACGCTTCGAGATGTCCCGCCAACGCATCGGTGCCGCCCGCGGTCCAGGAGGCGCGCAGCTCGAGCTGATGAGCGCGTGGGGGGCCGGCGATGTCGCCGTAACGGACCGAGGTCGTCGCGGTCACGGTGCCGCCGAGGGCCCGTACCAGGACAGGCCGGCCGTCGGTGCCGATGGTCGTCGGGCCGCCGGTGGGTGTCGCGGTCGCGCCGATCGGGACACCGAGCGCCTCCGACAACCAGCTCCAGGCGACATCGGGCAGCATCGGATCGGTGGCCATCGACGACTCGACCTCGGCCTGGAGGTAGGCCACCAGCCGGATCGTGCCGTTCCAGGCCTCCTGGCCGTCGGGGTCGAAGAGCAGGATCAGCCGGCCGAACGTGGACCGTGCGGCATCGTTGACGAGATCGTCGGGGGTCTCGGGGATGCTCACCTCGGCGCCCAACGCGTAGCTGTACGGCGCGAGGCGCTGCGGTGGGCGGATGGGCCCCACCTCGATGTCGCGGCGGATGCGCGCGGAATGCAGCGACTCGACCGCGGCGCGGAAGTCGGCAGGCTCGCTCGGAGCTCCGGGTGAGGAGGTCACGCCAGTGACGGTAGGACGGTGATGCCGTCGCAGGTGGGAGGCGCGCCGGGTCCCGCGGGTTTGTTGGGGCGGGGACATGGCAGAGTGGGCGGTGATGTCGCCTTCAGTCCAGATTCGCCGAAACCCCACCCGGATGCCGTTGATCGCGGCGGCCCGCGGCGAGCGCCCGTCCCGGCGCCCCGTCTGGTTCATGCGCCAGGCCGGGCGATCACTGCCCGAGTATCGCGCGATCCGCGCCGATCATGGCATGCTGGAGTCCTGCTTCGATCCCGCTCTCGTCGCCGAGATCACCCTGCAGCCGGTGCGCCGCCATGACGTCGACGCCGCGATCCTCTTTTCCGATATCGTCGTGCCGCTCAAGGCCGCCGGCGTCGACCTCGACATCGTTGCCGGCACCGGGCCGGTCATCGCCGCACCCGTGCGCACCGCCGCGGACGTGGCCGCGCTCCCGCGGCTCGAACGCGAGTCGGTGGGCGCGGTGGCCCGCGCGGTGGGCGCGATCGTGGGGGATCTGGCCGAGACGACCGCGCTGATCGGTTTCGCCGGGGCGCCGTTCACCCTGGCGTCGTATCTCATCGAGGGCGGTCCGAGCCGCACCTACACCCACACCAAGGCGCTGATGCGGGGTGAACCACAGGTCTGGCATGCGCTGATGGGTCGGCTCGCGGACCTCACGATCACGTTCCTGCAGGTCCAGCTCGACGCCGGGGTCGATGCGATCCAGGTCTTCGACTCCTGGGCCGGTGCGCTCTCGGCCGCCGAATACCGCGAATACGTGGCCCCGCACAGCACGCGGGTCTTCGCCGAGGTCGCGGCCGCCGGGGTGCCGCGCATCCACTTCGGTGTCGGCACCGGTGAGCTGCTCGCCGCGATGGCCGAGCCCGCCGATGTCATCGGCGTGGACTGGCGGGTGCCGCTCGACGAGGCGGTGCGCCGTGTCGGCCCGGGCACGGCGGTGCAGGGCAACCTCGACCCGACGGTGCTGTTCGCGCCGGCGGCCGTCGTCGACCGGGAGATCCGCCGCGTACTCGACGACGGCGACCGCGCGATTGCCCTCGGGGCCCCCGGCCACATCGTCAACCTCGGCCACGGCGTGCTGCCGGACACCGACCCCGAGGCGATCACCCGGGCCGTCGAACTCATCCATTCGCTCTGACCGTGGCCCGCCACGCGATCATCGGTGCCGGGATCTCCGGGCTCGTCGCCGCCTACCGGCTCCGGCAGCGCCTCGGTGAGGACGCCGTCATCGACGTGTACGAGGCCACCGACCGGGCCGGGGGTGTCCTGCGGACCACTGAGGTCGGCGGCAACCGGGTCGATGTCGGGGCCGAGGCCTTCATCGTGCGCCGACCCGAGGCCCTGGCACTGGTCCGGGAACTCGGCCTGGCCGCATACGTCGCGCATCCGACCGGCCGGCGGCCCGCGATCTGGGCGCGGGGCCGGTTGCATCCGCTGCCCACGCCCGCCCTGATGGGCATCCCGGCCGGTGTCGAGGCGGTGGCCGGCCTGGTCGACGATGCGGACCTGGCCCGGATCGCCGACGAGGCCGACCGGCCGTTCGCGTGGACGCCCGGCACCGAGCCGAGCGTCGGGGAGCTCGTCGGGGACCGATTCGGGCCGTCGGTCCTCACGCGCAGCGTCGACCCGATGCTCGGCGGGGTGTATTCGAGCCTCGCCGGCGACATCGGCCTCCGCGAGGCGGTCCCAGCGCTGGCCGCGCGGCTCGACGCGGGTGCGGCGAGCCTGTCCGGGGCCGTGCGGGACGTCCTGCGATCCGGTGGTGGTTCGGGCCCCGTGTTCGGCACGTTGACCGGCGGGTACCGGCTTCTCGTGGACGCACTGCTGGCCGCCGGCTCACCGAATCTGCTGCGGGACATGCCGGTCGAGGCGGTGATCGGCGACGGCGGGCGCTGGGTGCTGCGGACCGCGGCCGACGGCCGCGCCTACGACGGGGTGATCGTCGCGGTCCCCGCGTGGACGGCCGGGGCCCTGTTGCGCGAGGCGGCGCCCGAGGCGGCGACGCTGCTGCGGGCGGTGGAACCCGCATCGTCGGCGGTGGTGTCGATCGCGCTGGCCCCTCGGACACCCCTGCCGGATCACTCGGGGGTATTGGTGGCGACCGGGGAAGGTCTGCGCGCCAAGGCCTTCACCTTCTCCGCGCAGAAGTGGCCGCACCTTGCGGGCGACGGGCGGGCGGTCTCGGTGCGGGTCTCGTTCGGCCGCTACGGCGATCCGGTACCTGCCCCGGAACACGCGCCCGACATCGACGACCGACTGCGCGCGCATGCGCTCGCCGATCTCGACGAGGTGCGTGCCGCGGCCGGGATCGCGGCGCCGTCGAGGGACGTCGTCGACGCGGTGGTTCAGCACTGGACCGGGGGACTGCCGCGATACGCGCCAGGACATCTCGTACGGATGACGCGGGTGGGCGCGGCGTTGCCGGCCGGGCTCGCGGTGGCGGGCTCGTCGTATGCGGGTGTCGGGGTGCCCGCGTGCATCGGGCAGGCCGGGCGGGCGGCGGCGCGGCTGCTGGGAGTGCGGGGGGAGTAGCGGGCCCGTCGGGTCTACCGGACGCCCGGGCCCTGCGTGAGGGTCATGCCCTGGACGGCGAACTTCGGCACGTCGGCCAGCACCTCTTGGCCGATCTCGCTGCCGAAACTGCGCCCGCAGGCCTCGGCCGAGGCGTATTCGAGGATCGCGATCAGGTGATAGGGCGCGGGTGAGCCGTCGGGTCCCGGAGTCGGATGGATGACGGTCAGGCCGTCCAGCTCCGGCAACGTCCGGGCCAACGGGGCATGCGTCTGCTCGTAGTACTCGTCGAAGGCGGCCGCGGCCGCCTCGTCGGCGGGCTGGTTGTACAGGACGGTGACGAAGTGGCTCATGGTGGGAATGTCCTTCCTGGTCGACGGCCGGGACTCGACCGGCCGAGGTGATACCGAACGATCGGTAGGTGAATGTCGCGAGGGTATCCCGACGGCGCCGACCGCCGGCCTCGATTGGGCCGAAACCCGGCCGTTGGGTCAGGTGCCGGTCGATCTCGGGTGGGCCGGGCCGGTTGGCGAGGCCACGCTGGTGAAGCCGCGCAGCCGGAGGCTGTTGGCGACGACGAAGACGCTCGAGGCCGCCATCGCCGCGCCCGCGAGCATCGGGTTGAGCATCCCGAGCGCGGCGACGGGGATCGCCGCGATGTTGTACGCGAACGCCCAGAAGAGGTTCGTCTTGATCGTCGACAGCGTCGCGCGCGCGAGCCGGATCGCGTCGACGGCACTGCGCAGGTCACCACGCACCAGGGTGATGTCGGCGGCCTCGATCGCGACGTCGGTACCCGTGCCCATCGCGAGCCCCAGATCGGCCTGGGCGAGCGCGGGTGCGTCGTTGACGCCGTCGCCGACCATCGCGACGATCTTGCCCCGCTTCTGCAGATCGGTGATCACGTCGACCTTCTCGGCCGGCAGGACCTCGGCGATCACCTCGTCGATACCCACCTGCGCCGCGATCTGCCGCGCGAGCACGGCATTGTCGCCGGTGAGCAGGATCGGTGTCAGCCCCAGCGCGGCGAGTTCGCCGATCGCCTCGGCGCTGGTGGGCTTGACCGTGTCGGCGACGGCCAGGACGCCGCGCGCCCGACCGTCCCACCCGACCGCGACCACGGTCGTGCCCTCGCCCTCGAGGCGGGTCTTGGCGGCCGCGACCTCGTCGGACAGGTGCTGCGAGAGGTCGGCGAGCAGTGATTCGCGGCCGACGATCACGCCGATCCCGTCGACGACGCCCCGTACCCCCTGCCCTTCGACATTGGCGAAGTCCTCGGGGGTCGGCAGCGGTCCGGTCTCGGTGGCGGCGGCCGCCGCGATCGCCTGCGCGATGGGATGTTCGGAGGCGTTCTCGACGGCGCCGGCGCGGCGGAGCAGATCGGTGCGGTCCACACCGGGCTCGGTGATCACGTCGACGAGGGCCATCGTGCCGGTGGTGACCGTGCCGGTCTTGTCCAGCACCACGGTGTCGACGGCCCGCGTCGACTCCAGCACCTCGGGGCCCTTGATCAGTACCCCGATCTGCGCACCCCGGCCGGTCCCGACGAGCAGCGCGGTCGGCGTGGCCAGGCCGAGCGCACAGGGGCAGGCGACGACGAGCACCGCGACCGCGGCGGTGACGGCGGCCGCGGCCGGGAACCCGGCCCCCAGCCAGGCGCCGAGGGTGATCACCGCGATGCCGATCACGATCGGCACGAAGATCCCGGAGATCCGGTCGGCGAGACGCTGCACCGGTGCCTTGCCGGTCTGCGCGTCCTCGATGAGCGTGGCCATCTGCGCCAGTTGCGTGTCGGCGCCCACGCGGGTCGCCCGGATCACCAGGCGCCCACCGGCGTTGACGGTGGCACCGGCGACCGTGTCACCCGGCGTCACCTCGACCGGGACCGACTCGCCGGTGAGCATCGAGGCGTCGACGGCCGAACTGCCCGAGACGATCACCCCGTCGGTGGCGATCTTCTCGCCGGGCCGGACGACGAACTCGTCACCCACCCGCAGATCGTCGACGGCGATCCGGGCCTCGCCGCCGCCGCGCAGCACCGTCACCTCCTTGGCGCCGAGTTCCAGGAGCGCGCGCAACGCGGCCCCGGCCTGGCGCTTGGACCGCTTCTCGAAGTAGCGGCCCGCGAGAATGAACATCGTGACCCCGGCGCCCACCTCGAGGTAGATGTTGCCGGCGCCGTCGGACGGGGCGATCGTGAACTCGAAGGGATGCGTCATCCCGGGGGTGCCCGCGGTGCCGAAGAACAGCGCGTAGAGCGACCACAGCAGCGCGACCGAGGTCCCCATCGAGATGAGGGTGTCCATCGTGGCCGTGCCCTGTTTGAGATTGAGCCAGGCCGCCCGGTGGAACGGCCACGCCGCCCACGTGATGACCGGCGCGGCCAGCGTCAGTGACGCCCACTGCCAGTTGGGGAACTGCAGTGCCGGGATCATCGCCATCGCGATCACCGGCACGGTCAGCACGATCGCGCCGATCAGCCGCTGCCGCACGGAGTCGAGCTCGGGATCGGCATCGTCGGTGTCCTCGCCGGCCGCGGGGGCGGGGTGCGGCGGCGCGGGCAGTGCGGCCGTGTACCCGGCCTTCTCCACCTCGGCGATCAGCAGTGCCGGGTCGTAGCCCTCGGGTACCGAGACCCGGGCCTTCTCGGTGGCGTAGTTCACCGTCGCCGCGACACCGTCGAGCTTGTTGAGCTTGCGCTCGATCCGGTTCGCGCACGACGCGCAGGTCAT
>JASGFO010000159.1:0-9872 GCA_047605505.1 Gordonia sp. (in: high G+C Gram-positive bacteria)
TGTCGACGAGCGTGGTCTCCTCCCCGGCACCGGTGGCGGTGCCAGTGATGCCGCCGGGCGTCTCGGTGAAGCGGTAGTCGGCGTCGATGGTGCCGATCGGGGTCTTCATGCGTAGCTGCCAGGTGCCGGTGATCACGTTCATCGTGCTGCTTTCGGTCGGTTCTTCGTCGGTTCTTCGTCGGTCGGGTAGCTCTCAGGTGGCCGGCGTGGGGCCGGTGTTCTGCCAGGTGATCCCGCGGCGTTCGTAGGCGAAGAGTTCTTCGACGGCGTGCGCGATCCGCGGCCCGAAGTCGCGTTCGAGCAGATACAGGCCGAGATCCAGTCCAGAGGTGACGCTGCCGGCGGTGATCAGGTCACCGTCGTCGACGACGCGGGCACGGACCGTGGTCACGCCGGTGGCGTCGAGCAGGTCGATGCCGAGCGTGTGGGTGGTTGCGGTGCGGCCCTCCAGCAGTCCGGCCATCGCCAGCGCCAGCGATCCGCCGCAGACGGTCGCGACGGTGATGTGGGGATCGTCGAGACATCGGCGGATCAGCGGCATGGCGGCGCCGGCGGCGAAGCGCGACAACAACACAGGAATGGTGTCAACGGTGTCGGGATCGCCGTCGAGGGGACCGGAAGCGCCCGGAACGACGACGTAGCCGGGTGCTGCGGGATCGAGGGTGGCGGTCGCGGCGAGGGCGATCCCGGGAGTGCCCGAGACCACGAGGCGAGGGCCTTCGGCGCTGACGAACTCGAGATCGAGGCCACCGCCGAGGAACTGCCGCCCGGCGGTCAGGACTTCGTAAGGGGCGAGGGCGTCGAGCGGGTCGAAGCCATCGAAGAGGACCACCTGGACGCGCGGATCGGGCATGGGGAGAACCTTCCGGACGGGACGTGCTCCCGATGCTTGTCGAACCCACCGCACGCAACCACTGGCATTCATGCCAGATTCCGCCTGGATCTCGCCACTGGCGGTTGGCGCCCCGATCCCCCGCGAGAGGGCAGGTGACGGCCTACCCTGGCGGCATGTACACCGTTGTGGTACTCGCAATGCACGATGTGATCGTGTTCGATCTGGCCACACCGATCGAGACGTTCGGGCGAGTTCGGCTACCGGACGGGCGGCCCGGATACCGGGTGGTGGTGGCCGGGCCGGATCGGCTGGTGGACGCCGGACCGGTCCAGATCAGCGTGGCGGCCGGACTCGACGAACTCGACCGAGCCGACCTGATCATGGTGCCCGGCCGCACTGATCCCTCCTGCGCGGCACCGCAATCGGTCTGCGACGCATTGCAGGCGGCCGTGGACCGCGGATCGCGGGTCGCGTCGATCTGCGTGGGTGCGTTCACACTCGCCCAGGCGGGTCTGCTCGACGGCCTGCACGCGACCACCCATTGGCTCGCGACCCACCAGCTTGCCCGCCATTATCCGACTGTTCACGTCGATCCCGAGGTTCTCTATACCGACAACGGGCAGATCCTCACGTCGGCGGGCGCCTCCGCCGGCGTCGATCTGTGTCTGCACATCGTCGAACGGGACTACGGTGTCGCCGTTGCGGCGGACGCGGCCCGGCTGGCCGTCGCGCCGCTCCAACGAACCGGCGGCCAGGCCCAGTACATCCTCCGCAACCGTCCGATCTTCCAGACCGCGACGCTGGAGAAGGTGCTCGCCTGGATCGAGGAGAACGCCCATCGGTCACTGACTCTCGCGGACATCGCCGGGGCGGCCGGAATGAGCAGCCGCACGCTGACCCGTCATTTTCAGGCCGAGACCGGACAGAGCCCGATCCAATGGCTGACCGGTGTGCGACTCCGGCACGCCCAAGAACTCCTCGAGACCACCGACTACACGATCGACCGCATCGCCGCACAGGTCGGCTTTCCGTCCCCCAGCAATTTCCGGGCGCAGTTCGCGCAGACCGTCGGCGTCAACCCCGCGGCGTATCGCAAGACCTTCCGACCCCAGGCAAGCGCCGGGTGAGGCAGCGTGGGGCCGCCGTCGAGCGATGCGGCCCCACTGATCAAACCATCACGCCCGGCGCCTTTCTCGCTGATCGAGTAGTCGGCGAGCCGCTAGGCGAGTCCGACGTATCGAGATCACCCGACGTACGGCCCATCCACCCCACATGCCGCACAGATCATCGCCGACCACCACGCCACCATCGTCCTACGCCCCGACCTCGGCCTCCCGAAAGACGCACCAGCCGTCAACACCACGCACGTACCGACCTGGCAACGCATCACCGCCATTGCCCGCCGCGGATCCGCACCACCCCTCGACCCCAGATCAACCGCCTCGTGAAATTCCGCCACCAGAACCCGGCAACCGGCGGCTGGACCGTCGAAGGAAACCTCATCGCCTGTGCCCCGCCTGCCACCAACGCAAACACCTCGGCATCCTGATCCCCAGCATGCACACCGACCGCACCATCACCAGCAGCAACCCCACCACCGGACACCCCACCACCGCCCACCCGCGGTAGGCAACCGCCTCTCACGGGCTCCCGACCGCGGGTGAGTCACCGACAACCCGGCGCAATCTCGGAGCTACTCGCCAGCGGGAGCCACCGTGCCACCTCGGCCGCCCGACTCCCGGACGCCTCGACGCGGCCCTGCGCGACCGCGTCGTCGAAGGCCAGCAGGCCGGTCGCGAGCAAGAGCCAGGTCCGTGGATCGGTTTCGACGACGTTGGGCGGCGTGCCCCGGGTGTGCCGGGGCCCCTGGATGCACTGGACCGCGACAAACGGCGGCACGCGCACCTCGACGGAGTTGCCGGGGGCGATGTCCTCCAGGGTGCGCGCGGTCAGCCGGACCGCGGCGGCAAGGTCGGGGCGGGACGGCGCGGGAATCGCGTCGTCACGCAGCCAGCGTGCGACGGTCTGCACAGCCGCACGCGTCTGCACGGGATCGATGGGTTTGCGGGACGGCACGGCACCATCATGCCCAAGCTGCGGGCCGGGACCTGTCCGGGTGCCGGCTACCGCGGTGCGTACCTGGTCAGTGAGTTCTGGGCGGTGAGCACACCATCGGGATCGTTGACGAACTCGCCACGGCACCGTCCGGCGAGCGCGGCGGCCACCACATCCCACACCCGCCGGTCGAGAGGTTCGACGGTGTGCTCGAGCCCCAGCGCGGGCAGTGACTCGTCCGCCGGGATGGGGGTCACCCGGCACTGTCCGCCGTCGAGGTCGCCGGTGGCGTACTCACGCGAGCTGCGCACCCCGTAGTACTCGGTGGGCCCCGGCGTGTCGTCACCGGCGTTGAGCGTCTGCAAGAACGGTGTGCCCGGGCAGTTCTCCCGCGCGATGTCGGCGGTGCACGATGGTGGTGATCCATACTGCGCGGTCCCGATCGCGACGTAGGCGGCGACGTCCTCGCCGGCACCGAGTTCCTTCAGCGCCCACCTGGCGCTGATCCCGCCGATGCTGTGGGTGACGAGTGCGATCCGGTCACCGGGATGCGCCCGGTGTGTGCGGTCGATCTCGCCGGCGATCGTGCGGGCGTCACCACGCAGATCGTCTCCCCGCAGCGGCAGCAGCGTCGTCGGATGGCCGCGTCGCTCGAGGTCGTCGACCAGGCCGACGTAGAACGGCGACAGACTCTGTCCGGCCACCGATTGCCCGGGCACGATGATCACCCGCGTCACCGGCGAGGCGGGGGCCGCGTCGGCAGGAGCGGCGAAGGCCACCGCCACCACGGCCATGAGCGCCACCACACCCGCAAGCAGAACCCTCGTCATTCAGGTAAGGCTACCCTGCCGGACATCGGCAGTCAGCACGCCGCCGGGGCATGCGGGTTGTCATCCCCACACCAGTCCTTTCCCGGTCACCAGCGGCAGGTCCAGTGCGGTCACCAACCCGGGCGGCGCATTCACCACGGCGGGAACCGAATTCACCAGCCGCATCGCGGTGACGATCATGCCCGAGACGTTGTGGTCACCGGTCTCACCGCGATGGGTGAATTCGACGGCCATCTGCGGCTCGCCGCTGATCTCGATCCGGTAGCACCCGTCGCCGGTACTCGGGACCGGCCAGTCCGGGCACTGCTCGGGGTGCGTGCGCGTGTAGTGCTCGAGGACGACGCGATCGGCGCCGGCAACCTGCCCGATCACCTCGAAGTGCAGCGCGGCCATCGTCCCGGCCGGGACGTCGACCGATACGGTGGAGTAATCACGGTCGGCCGCAACACGTTCGACGCGCTCGACGAGCGGCTCGTCGAGTGTGACGCCGAGTCCGGTCGCGAGCTGGCGCACCACGCTCCCCCACGCCAGCGACAGCATCCCGGGGTTCAGCAGGAGCGGTGTGGCGTCCATCGGCTGCCCGAAGCCGAACAGGTCCCGCATGACCACCGGCTGGTTGTACGTGCCGTAGTCGGCGATCTCGGCGCACCGGATCTCGTCGATGCGCTGGGAGAGGCTCGTCATGGCCAGCGGCAGAACATCATTCGCGAAACCGGGGTCGATCCCGTTGACGTGCAGGCTGGCGCCGCCCGCGATCGCCGCGGCCGCGATGTCGTCGACCATCGACGACGGCAGCACGCCGTGCGGGAACTGCAGGACCACCGGCCCTGACGACACCACGTTGATGCCGGCCCGCAGGAATGCGGTGAGATCCCCGATCGCCTCGACCACCCGGTCGTCGGTCATCGCGGTATGCACGATCGCGTCCGGTGCGAGTGCGAGGAGCGCGTCGCGGTCATGGGTCGCGATCACGCCGAGGTCACGCCCGAGGCCGGCGAGATCTCCCGCATCGCGGCCGACCTTCGCCGGATCCGACACCCACACCCCGACGAGCTCGAGATCGGGGTGCGCATCGATTCCGGCGATCGCATGCCGTCCCACGGTCCCGGTCGACCACTCCACCACCCGTAACGTCATGCCACAAAACTAGAACAGGTTCCACGGTGGTGTCCCGGGTTCGGCCGCAGGCCGGGAGAGCAGACGGGTCTGGGCGGCGACACCCGTCACCGCCGAGGAGCGGTGACCCATTCCCGGGTTGCCGCGCGCCGCGCCAGGACACCGCACACGATGGGGCACAACATGTACAGCACCGCGCTGCCGATATTGATGCTCAACGAGCCGTCGGTCACGTCGGCGCCGATGTTGACGAGCTGGGCGGCCAGGGCCGTCCCACAGCCGGCCACCGTCACCGGCGGCCCGATCGTCCGGTGCGTCAGGATCGCTGCCACCCCGCCGAGGAGCAGCACCGCTGCCACCGCCGCCAGGACCGTCGCCACCGCCGTCAACGCGAAGCGGTAACCGGCATAGTCGGGATCACCGGCGATGTCGCTCAGCACACCGATGCCCCCGACGAAGCCGACGGTGTGGAACAGCACCCCGAGAAGCGCGAGCACCACCACGGTGATCGCGGTCTGCGCCGGCGGCGCCGTCGGCCCCTCGCTGCGGTCTGCGACGTTGCTGCCCGTCATCGCCGTCGGCCCTTTCGTGTGTCGATTCGTTCGGTCCGCTGCGCTTCGTGATGACTCACCCGAACAGTGTCGGCAGGGTTCCCTCATGTACCGCGCGCAGTTCGGCCAGTGTCACCGAGAACTGGTCCTGCACCTCGACCGCATCACTGCCCTGGTCGACGACGCCGATCCGTGTCCACGGCATCCCGCGGGCGTCGAGCATCGCGCTGAACCGCGATTCCTCGGTGCGCGGGACGGCCACCACCACCCGGCCCGTCGATTCGGAGAACAGCCAGACGAAGGGATCGGCGCCCTCGGGCAGCAGCACCCGGCAGCCGGTCTCACCCGCGAGCGCGGACTCGACGACGGCCTGGATGAGGCCGCCCTCGGACAGGTCGTGCGCCGCGGAGATGAGGCCGTCCCGCGAGCCGGCCGTGAGGATCTCCGACAGCAGCTTCTCGTGGTCGAGGTCCACCGACGGCGCGACCCCGCCGAGATGATCGTGGACCACCTGCGACCAGATGGACCCGTCGAACTCGTCGCGGGTCTCGCCCAGCAGGATCAGCGTCTCGCCCGGTTCGGTGCCGAATCCGGTGGGCACGCGCCGGCGCACGTCGTCGATGGTGCCGAGCACGCCGACCACCGGCGTCGGCAGGATCGCCGTGGACCCGGTCTGGTTGTAGAAGCTCACGTTTCCGCCGGTCACCGGGATGCCGAGCTGCGCGCAGCCGTCGGCGAGGCCTTTGACCGCCTCGGCGAACTGCCACATCACGGCCGGATCCTCGGGTGAGCCGAAGTTGAGGCAGTTGGTCACCGCCTTCGGGGTGGCGCCGGAGACGGCGACATTCCGGTAGGCCTCGGCCAGCGCGAGCTGTGCCCCCCGGTACGGATCCAGGTACGTGTAGCGGCCCGACGCATCCGTCGACAGCGCGATCCCGCGGCCGCTCTCCTCGTCGATGCGGATGACCCCGGAGTCGGCGTTCTCGGCGAGCACCGTGTTGCCGCGCACGTAGCGGTCGTACTGCTCGGTGATGAACTTGCGGCTGCACAGCGCCGGCGACGCGAGCAGGGTCAGCAGGGTCTCACGCAGCTCATCCGGCGACGACGGCCGGGCCAGACCCGCCGTGGTCGACGCGATGACCTCGTCCTGCCAATCGGGGCGGGCGACCGGGCGCTCGTACACGGGCCCCTCGTGCGCAACGGTGCGCGGCGGAACGTCGACGACGGTCTCGCCGTGCCAGGTGATGACGAGATTGTCGCCGTCGGTGACCTCCCCGATCACCGTCGCCAGCACATCCCACTTGCGGCACACCCCGAGGAAGGCGTCGACATTGTCGGGGGTGACGACCGCACACATGCGTTCCTGCGACTCCGAGCTCAGCACCTCCGCGGGGGTCATCCCCACCGCCCGCATCGGCACCTTCTCCAGTTCGACGCGCATGCCGCCATCGCCGGCCGAAGCCAGTTCCGAGGTGGCACACGACAATCCGGCGCCGCCGAGATCCTGGATACCAACCACGAGGCCGGCCCGATAGAGATCCAGGCAGCATTCGATGAGCACCTTCTCGGTGAACGGATCGCCCACCTGCACACTGGGCAGCTTCTTGCGGTTGGGGCGTGGTGCATTCGGCCCGCTCGCGTCGCTCCCGGTGCCGGAAGCCCCGTCGTCGTCGAAGGTCTCCGACGCGAGCACCGACACCCCGCCGATGCCGTCGAGTCCGGTCCGCGCCCCGAACAGGATGATCTTGTTGCCGGCCCCCGACGCAAACGCGAGGTGGAGGTCCTCGGTGCGCAGCACGCCCGCGCACAGCGCGTTGACCAGCGGATTGCCGGCGTAGCTGGCATCGAAGACGGTCTCGCCGCCGACGTTGGGCAGGCCGAGGGAGTTGCCGTAGCCGCCGACCCCGCGCACCACCCCGTCGACCACGCGCCGGGTGTCCGGGGCATCGGCCGGGCCGAAGCGCAGCTGGTCCATCACCGCGATCGGACGCGCCCCCATCGCCATGATGTCGCGCACGATGCCGCCGACCCCGGTCGCCGCACCCTGATAGGGCTCGACGTAGCTCGGATGATTGTGCGACTCGACCTTGAAGGTCACCGCCCACCCGTCGCCGATGTCGACGACGCCGGCGTTCTCGCCGATCCCGGCCAGCATCCCGGCGCGCATCTCGTCGGTGGTGGTCTCGCCGAAGTAGCGCAGGTGGACCTTCGACGACTTGTAGCTGCAGTGCTCGGACCACATCACCGAGTACATCGCCAGTTCGGCGTCGGTGGGGCGGCGCCCGAGGATGTCGCGGATCCGGGCGTACTCGTCGTCCTTGAGACCGAGCTCGCGGAACGGTTGGGGGTGATCGGGGGTCTCGGCGGCGGCCGCGACGGTGTCGACGGCCGGCACAACGACGCCTCCGGTCGCTGCGCTCGCGGTGTCGGTCGGCTCGTGCGCTGCGGTCTGATCGCTCACCGGGACATCCTAGCCGCCGAGACCGCGGCAGACCGGTCCGCACTACCACCGATCGGGCCCGCGGGCGCCACCGAAGCACTACCCTGAGGACTCAGGGACGTGGCCGGACGGGGAGGCCGGGTCCACCGGGAGGGTGTCGGATCATGGTCGACGCGGGGAAAGCCAGGCAATTGTTCGAGCTCGGCGTGCTCTCGCTGGGCATCGCCGTGGACGGAACCGAACCCGTCGACAATCCGACTCAGGCCGCGAAGGCCTTCACCCGCGCCACCGAATGGGATCCGGGGATGGCCGATGCCTGGCTCGGCCGGCTCGCGTGCGGGGACACCGGCGACGACGTCCTGCTCGCGCTGTATCGCTCCCGCACCGCACTCGGCCGCGAGCAACGGCGTCTCGGCTTGCCGCCCGGCACACTCGTCGGCCGCTGGTACACGGGCATGTTCATCGACTATCCGCTCGTCGACGCCACCCACGCCGTGACCGCCTACGCCGCCACCCTCATCCGGGGCCACGACGCGGCGGGCGCGGCCGAGGCCCTCGCCGAACTGTCCGGCCGGGGCCCCGACCGTCCACCGATCGTCGGATTCCTGTACGGCGTCCTCCATTTCGCGACGCAACGCTGGCCCGACGTGCTCGCCGAACTGGCCCGGTCGGAGACCTGGAACGACGAATACCTCTGCACCGCAGCCGATTATCTCGCCGGTAGCGCCTGCGTCCAGCTCGGCATGTTCGGCGAGGGAGCCCGCCGGTTGCAGCGGGCCATCGACGGACCGATCCAGCCGTGCGCGATCCGCGCCCAGTACGCACTCGGCCTGGCGCTGCGCGAGGAGGGGCAGGAAGAACGCGCCCGCGCGCTGTTCGAGCAGGCCTTCGCGCGGGACCCGTCGTTCACCGCGGCCGCCGAGGCCATGCGGTCGCCGACGATCCGGCTCACGGTGACCACGCCGGCGCAGATCGAGCGGCGGCGGGACCCCTGGGATCCGGCCTCGGCACCCGCGCCGGACACCGGGCCCACCCACCCGGCCGGGAGCATCGGCCACGCCGACCTCGTCGCCTCCGCCCAGCGGGAGCTCGACGCCCAGATCGGGCTTGCGTCGGTGAAGGAGCAGGTCGCCAAACTCCATTCGACGGCATCATTGGCACGGGTGCGCGCCGAGCGCGGGCTGACGAGCGCTCCCCGCAGCCTGCACCTGGCATTCACCGGACCACCCGGCACCGGCAAGACGACGATCGCGCGGGTGATCGCCAAGCTCTACTGCGGTCTCGGGTTCATCGCCACCGACAAGGTCGTCGAGGCCACGCGACGTGACCTGGTCGGCGAACATCTGGGCAGTACCGCCATCAAGACATCCGAGCTGATCGACACCGCGATGGATGGAGTGCTGTTCATCGACGAGGCCTACGCGCTGATCCAGCAGGGCCTGTCCGGCGGCGACGCCTTCGGGCGCGAGGCCGTCGACACCCTGCTCGCGCGGATGGAGGACAACCGCGACCGCCTCGTGGTGATCATCGCCGGCTACGACGCCGAGATCGACCGGCTACTGGCCGCCAACGAGGGGCTCGCATCGCGCTTCGCGCGGCGTATCCGGTTTGCCTCCTACACCCCGAACGAACTCGCGCAGATCGGCGAACGCATTGCCGGACAGCGTGATTCCATTCTCACCCCGGAGGCGGCCACCGCCCTCGAGCAGGCCTGCACACCGCTGTACCACGAGGTGCGGCACGGCCCGACGGGTAGCCAACGCGCGACCGATCTGGCGGGCAACGGCCGCTTCATCCGCAACGTGATCGAGGCCGCCGAGGAAGAACGGGAGTTCCGGCTCGCCGCCGCGGGCGACGTCACCGAGCTCTCCCACGACGATCTCATGCGCATCGAGGCCGCCGACCTGCGCGCCGCGCTGAACAATGTGCTCGGCGGGCTGGGGCGGACGGCCTGAGGGGCCAGACCCGTTGACCGATCCCGACCCGAACCGCCGCGGGGTCCGCGACGCCCGCAGATCAGCAAGTACCCGCTCTTTCAGGGCTGG
>JASGFO010000160.1:0-9818 GCA_047605505.1 Gordonia sp. (in: high G+C Gram-positive bacteria)
CTCGAGGAAGCCGATGCCGTCGGGCCGGACCCCGTTGGCGGCGTCGAAGTAGGTAGAGGCCTCACCGATCGCCCGGGAGATCTGCTCGTCGAGCGCTCGGCGGAAGGTGGTCTCGACGATCTCGTGGGCCATCGGGCGGACCGTCTGGATCATCTCGGCCATCTTGGAGAAGTTCTCCTCGCCCAGGTGCGGCAGGTTCTCGTCGAAGTACTTCTCGGTGATGAGGGAGACGAAACTGCGGGCCACGTCCACGAGATCGCGTTCCACCCGCAGCCAGCAGTCCAGGAGCACATCGATGTCGATCCCGGTGCGCACCAGCACCTCGGCCCCTTCGAGGAGTTCGGGATTACGGATCGCATAGTGGGCACCGTCTTTGGCGAGCAGACCGAGCTTCTGGCTCAACGCGATCGTCTTCTCACTCGCGTTGAGCGTTTTGCGGAGCTCGGTGAACGTGATGGTGGCGGCCCGCTTGAAGTTCCGGAAACGACCGGCCTTCGGGGTGCCCCGCAGGACCTGCTCCACCTTCATGCCGTAGTGGGCGGCATGAAGGAGCTCACTGATCGTCGCGAACGTGTAGCCACGTTCGAGCATCCGCGAGATCAGGCGGAGCCGGACCAGATGCTCGTCGGAGTACCAACCGGTGCGGCCGCGAATCGTCGGGGGCGGGAGCAGCCCCCGGTCCTGATACACGCGGATGTTGCGCACGCTGACCCCGGAAACCTCGGAAAGGTCGTTGATCCGATACTCAGCCACGCGTGTCAGTGTATTCCGCACCTGCGAGCTGACCCGACACCGCTACTTCTTGCGGAACCAGGAACGGCCTTGGACATCGTCGACCCGCTTGCGCACATCGACGAGGTAGACGAGCACAGCGACCAGTCCGGCGAGCGCCAGGATGCCGGTGATCCCGGCCGAGAGCACACCGAAGAACGTCATCACGATCGTCGCCGCCCCGAGGATCGACACCCAGATCAGTTTGCTCTGGCGGTCGACGGCGGTGAAGGCATCGGGCCGCTGGACCACCGCGTGCAGGAGGGCGAGGACCGCGGCGAACACCGATCCCGCCCAGATGGCGAGCACAATGATCCGCTGTCCTGTTGCGAAGGCCGAGAAAAGATCCACGCTGGGCGATTCTACGGGCCGTGGGGGTCCGGGACTCAGCCGGCCGCGTTCTTCGGCGGCGTCTTCTTCGCCGCAGTCTTCTTCGCCGCGGTCTTCTTCGCGGGGGTCTTGGTCGCCGCAGACTTCTTCGCCGCAGTCTTCTTCGCCGCGGTCTTGGTCGCCGCGGTCTTGGTCGCCGCAGACTTCTTCGCCGCGGTCTTCTTCGCCGCGGTCTTGGTCGCGGGGGTCTTCTTCGCCGCAGACTTCTTCGCCGCGGTCTTGGTCGCCGCGGTCTTCTTCGCCGGGGTCTTCTTCGCCGCAGTCTTGGTCGCCGGGGTCTTCTTCGGCGGGGTCTTCTTCGCCGCGGCCACCTTTGTGGCCGGGGTGACCGCCGATGCCGGCGGCGGCGCAGTCGTCGGGGCCGGCGCCTCGTCGGCGGGCACGGTCTGCTCCGCGGCCATGGCGACCGGTCGTGCAGGCCCGGGTGCAGTGGTGGTCTCGGGTGCAGTGGCAGGCTCCGGTGCCGCCGCGGCTTCGGTCGGCCCATCTGCGGCGGGAGCCGGCGCTGCGTCGTCGACGGCATCCGCTGCGCGGCCGGCCACCCCGGAATCGGTTGCCCCGTCGTCCGGAGTGGTGGCCGGGGGCAGCTCGGGGCGCCGCGGACGTACCTTGATCCGCTCAAGGACCCCGTCTCGTCGTTCCGACAACGACGAGAACAGTGCCGCCGCAACGGCAAGATAGGCGTCGGCGACCTTGCGCAGTTCGTCGGCGGAGAACCTGGCCCGCAGCTCCTCGATCTCGACGGGAATCTCGACCGGTAGCGACGAGAGCCGGGCCTTGACCTCCTCGATCGAGGCCAGTGCCGCCGCACGTGTGTCGTCGATGGCGGACTGTGCGCCCTCAACGGTCCCGGTGATCCGGCTCTGGGCGCTCTCCACCCGCTCCGAGATCCTCGCCTGCGCCTGTTCGGTGGCAGCCTCACCGCGCTCGCGGAACTCGGTCAACAATGCCGACGCCTGGCTGAGTGCGGTCGACAAGGTGTTCTCGGACATGACTCTTCACTCCTGCAGGGTGGGCTCATCGATCCCCGGATCGGCTCCGGGACCGCTGGCGGCGTTCTCTTTCCGGAAAGATTCGTAAATCTCCAACAACATCTGCTTCTGCCGCTCACTGATGGAGTCGTCGACCATCAACGCATCACGCACCGGGCTGGCCGGTCGTTCTTCGAGGATTCCGGCCCGAACGTACAGCACCTCCGCCGACAGCCGCAGGCCCTTCGCGATCTGGGCGAGCACATCGGCCGACGGCTTGCGCAAACCACGCTCGATCTGGCTGAGATACGGATTGCTGACCCCGGCGCGTTCGGCCAGCTGCCGCAATGACACCTGCGCCGCCACCCGCTGCGAACGGATGAAGGCACCGATGTCCTGGGCCGCGATCGCGACCGCATCCTGCGCGGCGGCGGTCACCACCTGACCCACCGACCCCGTGTCCGTCCCGCCAGCCGACGACTCCGCACCGGCCTCCGGTGTGGTCCCCTCGGCGCTGCCCGACGTCATTGCGTGTCCTGCCTCATCGAGCCCCAGTATCAACCCCGGTGCTAACTCATGCAAGCACAGAGGTTGCGCCTGGACTCCCCCGCCGCGCGCTCAACCGAAGATCAGCACCGACACCGTGTAGATGATCAGGCCGGCCAGTGAACCGACGACGGTCCCGTTGATCCGAATGAATTGGAGATCACGACCGACCTGCAATTCGATCTTGCGACTGGTGTCGTCGGCATCCCAGCCGCGAACCGTCTCGGTGATCACCGAGATGATCTCCGCGGAATAATTCGACGCGATATGGTGCGCGGACCGCGCCACCCATCCATTCATCTTCTCCTGCAGCGGGCGGTCGTCGCGAATTCGCACGGCAATCTGGGTTGTGGCCTCCACCAGCGTGTTTCGGAGTCGACCGGTGGGATCGTCGAGCATTTGCTCGATGACGGCCTTGCCCGCCTTCCACGCCGTCGACGAGGCACCCGCCACCTCGTCACTGCCGACCAACTCGGTCTTGATTGTCTCGAAACGGGTAATCATGGCAGGATCGTGCTGCAGATCCTGGGCAAATGTCGCGACGAATTCCAGCATCGAGCTGCGCATCTCATGATTGGGGTCGATACGCACCTTGTAGGTGAAGTCGACGATCTCCCGATAGATCTTGTCGCCCACCATCGTCGTGACGAACTTGGGCTTCCAGGCGGGACCAACATCACGGTCGACGACCCGGTCGATCAGGTCCTGACTGGACAGCGCCCACTCATGGGCACGATCGCAAAGCAGTTGGAACACCGGTTGCAGACGGTCCTCGTCGACGAGCTGCTCGATGATCCGGCCGATCGGCGGCGCCCACTCGGGCTCGGCAACCCAGCGCAGGGCCATCTGGATGAGTTGATCGATGTCCTCATCGCGGATCATCTCGGCGGACAGCTTGATGATCCGTGCCGCCTCGTCGGACACGCGCGGGCGGTTGACCGGGTCGGCAAGCCACGTCGACAGCCGGCGGGGCAGGTCGAGCTGTTCGGCGCGGTAGACGACGACGGCGGGGATCATGAAGTTCTCTTCGATGAAGTCGCCCAGCTGGTCGCCGATCTCGTCCTTCTTCTTCCGGATCAGGCCGGTATGCGGAATCGGCAGGCCCAGGGGATGCCGGAACAGCGCGGTGACGGCGAACCAGTCGGCGAGGGCGCCCACCATGCCGGCCTCCGAGGCCGCCCGGACATACCCCACCCACGCGGCGACATCGGCGCCGTCGCGATCCTCGAGGTAACGGGTGAACAGGTAGATCACCGCCGCGACCAGCAGAAAGCCGGTCGCCAGCATCTTCATCTTGCGCAGATTCACCCGACGGCGCTCGTCGGCCTCCGATCCACCGGCCGAGAAACCCGGCGCCGAGACGACGAGCGGTGCACTGGGATGCGGGGCGCCGGAAACGTCCGGCCTCAAGGTGCTCACCTCATAGTTCTACCTGGTCGGGCGCCGATCGCCCGACACTATCGCGGCCCCCGGACCGCGCGCGGCCGCCGGAACCTAACCGCCGATCCACTAGGCTGACCAGGTGCCGGCCCATCGAGCGAGTCCCGCGGCTGCCGCCCGTGCGGCGGTGGTCGCGGCAGCCAATCCGCCCCCCGGCAGCGGGCACATGCCGCCCGGTGCCGACGCCGCCGCGCCCAAACCCGACGGCAGGCGCGCGCGGTGGGACAAGCACAAGCAGGCCCGTCGCACCGAGCTGACCGATGCCACCATCGAGGCCGTCCGCGCGCTCGGCGGCGATGTCGCGATGGATGATATCGCCACCCACATCGGGGTCTCCAAGACCGTCCTGTACCGCTACTTCACCGACAAGAGCGATCTCGGCGCGGCCGCCATGAGCCGGGTCTTCGAGACGACGCTCCTACCCCGGCTGACCGAGGCCCTCGGCGGCGGCGAGCTCGACGACTACACGCTGGCCCGCACCGTGATCAGTCTGTACGTCCACGCCGTCGCCGACGATCCCGAGCTCTACCGCTTTGCCCTGGCGACGTCACCGTCACGATCGACCCTGCGTACCCCGGCCGAGGCGGAGAAACTGGTGGCCGGACTGCTGACCATGCTCTTCGTCACCCGGCTGACCGAGCGGGGCGGCGAGATCGACGGGGCCGAGACGTGGTCGTACGCCCTCGTCGGCGGCATCCAACGCACCGTCGACCGGTGGATGGAGCACCCCGACATCGAGGTCGACGCACTCATCGACTATCTCGCGATGCTGGCGTGGAGCGCGGTGGTCGGCATTGCGCAGGTCAACGGCTCCCGCGAGGTGTTCACCGGGGCGCCGCCCCAGCTCCCGCCGGTCCCCGGCGAGGCGGCGCCGTGAGCCGGGTCGCGCTCGTCATCGACACACCCGTCCCGGACACCCGTCGCCCACCGAGGAGCTGACCATGACCACGAAGGAACACGGCTGGACATCCCCGGCCATCGAGGCACTGCGGGTTCGCGCGCTCGGACCGATCGCCGCTTTCGATGCCCGGGCCACCCCCGGCTTCGACGGCGACCGGGGGCTCGGCGAACGACTGCTCGCCGAGCGCGGCGAGGTCCTCGCCGGACTGCAGGAACTGCTCTACGCCAACGGCCGGGCCGGGGATCCGCGGTCGGTCCTGCTGGTGCTGCAGGGCATGGACACCGCGGGCAAGGGCGGGATCGTCCGCCATGTCGGTGGCCTGCTCGATCCGCAGGGATTGGCCGTCACGGGATTCGGCACACCGACCCCCGAAGAGCTCGAGCACGATTTTCTCTGGCGCATCCGCCGGGCACTACCGCCGGCCGGTCGCCTCGGCATCTTCGACCGCTCCCACTACGAGGATGTCCTCGTAGTCCGCGTGCACAATCTGGTGCCACGCCGCGAGTGGGAGCAGCGCTACGCCATCATCAACCGGTTCGAGTCCGAGCTCGTCGACGCGGGCACGACCATCGTCAAGTGCGCACTCGTGGTGTCGAAGGACGAGCAGAAGGCCCGGCTGACCGAGCGCCTGGAACGCCCCGACAAATACTGGAAGTACAACCCGGGCGACATCGATGAGCGCGGGTTCTGGGACGACTACCTGGTGGCCTACCAGGCGATCTTCGACCGCTGCGACACCGAGGCGGCACCGTGGTTCCTGATCCCGGCGAACCGGAAATGGTTTGCGCGGCTGGCGATCACCGAGCTGCTGATCAGCGCCCTGGGCGGCCTCGACCTCACCTGGCCGCCGGCCGACTTCGATGTGGCCGCGGAATTGGCGCGGGTCCGCGCACTGTAGGGCGCCCGGGGCGGCCCGGCGTCACCAGGTGATGTCCGCACGGCAGGCGCAGTCGTCGGTGGTATCCACCTGGACGGTCGCATGCTCGAGCCCGTATCCGGCGAGTACCGTCCGGGCCTGCGGCAGCACCTGCGCATTCGGGGTGGCCGCCCCGAGGTGGACCGTCGCGACATCCATCCCCGTGGTCAGCGACCACACGTGCAGATCATGGACGTCGGCGACGCCGTCGATGGCCGCCAGTTCGGCGCGGACCGCGTCGACGTCGATGTGCGGCGGCGCCTGCTGGTTGAGGATGCGCAGGGCGTCGACAGCCAGCCGGGCCGCACGCGGCACCACCCACACGGCGAGGGCGGCGGCGACGACCGTGTCGGCGTAACCCCAGCCGGTGGTCGCGGCGATGATCCCGGCGAGCAGCACGCCGACGCTGCCGACCGCGTCGGCGAGCACCTCCAGGTAGGCGCCGCGTACCGCGATCGACGACGTGGAATCGGTCCGCAACAGGAGCATCACCCCGACGTTCACCGACAGACCGATCAGCGCGACCACGATCAGGGGGCGGCCGGGGATCTCGGGGTCGGTGCCGAACCGGGCGATCGCCTCGTAGAGGACGAAGGCCGCGACACCGAAGAGCAGGACGGCGTTGGCCACCGCGGTGAACACCTCGGCGCGATGCCACCCGAAGGTGCGGGTGTCGGTGGTGCCGCCGACGCGGGCGAGCACGAGCGCGGCCAGGCCCATTCCGAGCGCGACCAGATCAGTCAGCATGTGCCCGGCGTCGGCGATCAGCGCCAGCGAGTCGACGAGGAAGCCGGTGGTCAGCTCCACCAGGAAATAGCCGCCGATGAGTGCGGCGGCGACCGCCATCGGCCAGACCCGCCGACGTTCGGCACCCGCGGCGTCGACGGGCGAGTGGCTGTGTCCGTGTGAATGTGAGTGACCCATGACCCGATCAATATATGCACGATTGCTTATATGTTGCAAGAGCCCGGGCCCCGCCTGGCCGGCAGGCGCGCTACCGCAGCGTCGCCATCGCCGATTCCCGCCGCAGTCCGGCGACCATCAGCAAGTCGACGAGCAGTGACCGGATCTCGGCCAGCAGGGCCGTCTCCGACATTCCCCGACCGTCGGCGAGCTCACGTCGGGCCGCCCGCGCAAGCGTGCGCAGCACGCGGGCCGCGTCGGCCTGGTCGGGGGCATCGCCGGGGTCGGCGAGCATCATCTCGCGCAGGATGTCGAAGGCGCCGGGCAGTTCCCCGAGGAGCTCGACGAGCTCGGGCCGGATCTCCTCACCGCGCTGCATGATCGCGAGGGTGCGGCGCGCCACGACCCGGTAGTTGCGGACGGCATTGTCGATGGGGTCGGCCGTCTTGCTGATCCGTTCGACGCGCGGCCGCGCACCCCAGTACAGGGGCGAGATGGTGCTGATCTCCTCCCCGCCGCGCATGTCCTGACGCATCGTGTTGATGGCGGACTGGGTGCTGCGCGCAGCCTCGAGGGCGCCGAGCACCTCGTCGGGGTCACCGTCGCGCAATCCCTGGGCCAGCCGGTCGGCGGCATCGCGAACGGTCGCGAGGACACCCGCGGCGTCCCGACGGGCCCGCGCCGCCGGATTCGCGGGCAGCAGGGCACCGACGGCGATCCCGATCACCCCGCCGATGAGTGCGTCGACGGCCCGGTTGAGACCACCGACGCCGCCGGGCGGCAACAGCGTGGCCACCAGCACCGCCGAGGAGGCGGCCTGCAGCGGGATCAGGGGGCCGTCGTCGAGGAACACCGCGAGCGCCATAGCCCCGCAGACCACGACGACGATCTGCCAGGTCCCGGAGCCGATCTCGGTGATCAGCAGATCGCCGACGAGAATCCCGATGGTGACGCCGCCCACGAGCTCGACCGAACGCCGCCACCGGCGGCCCAGGGACAGGCCGAGGGAGATGACGGCCGCGATGGGGGCGAAGAACGGCGGCGGGCTGGCGTGATGGAGCACCTCCAAGGCGATCCACCAGGACAGTCCGGCGGCGATGCCGCACTGGGCGATCGGCGCCAGCGACAGCACGAGCCGACGCAGCCGGATCCGCAGAACCGACGGCAGCGCGTCATAGGGCCGCCGGATCCAGGAGCCGGTCACCAGACCTCCGACATCGAGAAATGGATTCAGGCCAGACCGAGCTGCGCCGCGGCGGTGGGGTCACTGTCGGTGAGGAGGTCGAGGCAGCGAAGGTGCTCGTCCTCCTCCCCGATCGCCTGGGCGGCCCGGGCCAGGGCACCCACACATCGAAGAAAGCCCTGGTTGGGCTCATGCCCCCAGGGCACCGGGCCGAATCCCTTCCACCCGTGTCGGCGCAGTTGATCGAGGCCCCGGTGGTAGCCGGTACGCGCATAGGCATAGGCCTCGATGACCTTGGCGACCTCGGCCGACGCGGCGTCGTCGCCGAGCGCGGCCTCGGCCAGATGGGCCCAGGCGATCGAGGCCGTGGGGTGGGCGGCGGCGACGGTCGCCGGATCCGCCCCGTTGAGCAGGTCCGACTCGGCGTCGTCGTCGCCGGTCAACAGGACCGGCGGTGGACCGAGGAGATCTCCGAATGACGTCACCATCCCATTCAAGCACCGAGACGATGCCCACACCGCGGTCAGTCGGTCCGCCGACGGCCTGACCGGGATGTCTCCCCAGGTGATGAGCCGTGTCGAGGTTCGCTAGTGTGGTTGGCGCAGTCCGTCGCGCAGCGAGGTGCACCGTCGTTCGGGGGGACGGCCTGATGAGATGGCGAGCCTGGGGTTCGAGGAAGGTTGGGTGGTCACAGATGTCGCGGTCCGACGACAAGCAGTCAGCCCTCACCAGGGCCTTCTCGAGACTGCGGAAGGTTCGTGACGAGCGCCGGGCGGCCCGCACGGGCACCTACGCACCCACCACCCGACCGGTCTCCCCCGCCACGCGACGCGATCCGCCGGCCCCGACAGTGATCCCACCGGTCCGGCCGGTGCCGTCGCCGCCGGCCGCGAACCCGCCCGGCAGCAACGCACCCACCCGCCCGTTCGCGGCCGCGCAACCGGCACGTCCTGCGCCGCCGGCCGAACCGGCCGCGGCAATCGCGGAAACGGCACAGATACCGAAACCGGAGCCCCCGGGGTCCGAACCATCGGAGCCGGAGATCCCGGGCCCGGAGGTTGCCACTGCGGAAACGCCGGAGGTTGCCACTGCGGAATCCGCGGCGGCCGCCGCACCGGAACCCGCGGCGGCGACCACACCGGAAGCGCCGGCCGAACCGGCCGCAACCACCAGCACACGCACCACCGAGACAAGCGCAGGAGACCAGGTGACCGACCGCCCCACCCCACTCGGAGGCCGAGGCATTGATTCGGCCACGAAGGTCATCAAGCGTTCCAGCCTGCCGGACACCAGCGACCTCGAGGACCTCGAGAACATCGATCCCTACGGTGGCCCTCGCGAGGCGGATGTCCCAGAGGTGACGGTGATCGACGAGGCCCCCACCGCCGAGCCGCCCGCGACCACGGCGCCCATCCCGGAGCCGGCCTCGGAGGAGCAGACCCCGGAGGAGCCGGCCGAGGCATCGGCGGCATCCGACGACGCGGCGGACACCCCGGCCGCCGATGGGGTCGCACCGGCGACCACCGCCGAGACGGCAGCACCGGAGACAGCAGAACCTGCGTCCGGGACGCCGACCGCCGAGACACCGGCCGAGGGGTCGGGGTCGGGGATCCCGGCTGCCGCCGTCGGCATTGTGGCGGGCGCCGCGGCTGTCGGCGCGGGTGCGGCGATCGCCGGGGCGGTCTCCGACGATGCCCCCGACGAATCAGCGGCCGCAGAACCGGAAGCCGCACAGCCAGAAGCCGCAGAACCAGCGGCCACCGAACCCGAAGCCGCCGAACCAGAGCCGGTCGACAC
>JASGFO010000161.1:0-9666 GCA_047605505.1 Gordonia sp. (in: high G+C Gram-positive bacteria)
GCGCTCGCCGAGGGAAATCGGGTGGGGTGGACCCACGCCACCGCGATGCGCACCGAGCCGCTCGCCTTCGCTCACCGCAACGTGGTCAGCCCACAGGCGGGCCGCGATGCCGCGGCCGCGCTGTGGAAGGCCGGTGGCATCGACAATCCGGTCGAGGAGATCGACGCCGCCGAGGTCTACGTCCCCTTCTCCTGGTTCGAACCGATGTGGCTGGAGAACCTCGGCTTCGCCCCCGAGGGGCAGGGCTGGCGACTGACCGAGGCCGGCGAAACCGAGATCGGTGGCAAGATCCCGTTCAACGCCTCGGGCGGCGTCTTGTCATCGAATCCCATCGGCGCCTCGGGAATGATCCGATTCGCCGAGGCGGCCATCCAGGTGATGGGCAAGGCGGGCGCCCACCAGGTGCCCGACGTGAGAAAGGCGATCGGTCACGCCTACGGCGGTGGCTCGCAATACTTCTCACTGTGGCTGGTGGGCAAGGACAAACCCCGGCACTGACCTGATCGGGGGTGGGGGCCGGGACGGTTTCCCTTGATCTGCGACACTTCCGCCGATCGAGCCAAACGCCCGACGTCCCACCTCCGCCGATCGAGCCAAACGCCAGACGTCCCACTTCCGCTGATCGAGTAGTCGGCGAGCCGCTGGGCGAGACGACGTATCGAGATCACTAGTCAAGTTCGGGCAGCGCGCAGGCACGTCCGTCCGACATTCCGATCGGCCGGATTACGAGGGACAGGGCCGGGCGACGCCCGGCCCCGCCTCCACCGTGGCCCCCTGGCAGCGCCGATGGCAAGAGCCCGGAGCCGCCTCCTCAGGCCTTGCGCACCGAGTTCATCGTCTTCTCGACTTCCCAGAATGCCCGCAGTGCAACGAGTTTCCCATCGGCATCGGCGCGGTAGGTGAACACCCCGCGGGCAGTTGAGATATGGCCCGCGATATGCGTCACAATCGTGCCGACGTAGGCCACCTCATTGCCGCAGATGATCTCCTCGTCGAAGTGGAACTCGATGCTCTCGGTGGCCCCGATCGAGCGATCCCAGAACTCCGAGATGCGTTCCCGACCGGTGAATCCGATGCCGTCCGGGTCGAACATCGACGGTCCCACCGGATCCTCGACGCATGCGTCGTCGGCGAAGTTGTCCAGCCACGCCTGCTTGTCCCGGGCCGCGACGCACTCGCGGGAACGCCGACCGGCCACCACCGCGGGATGGTTCGCACGGTCGATGGCCAGGTAAGCGGGCGTCTTCACGTCGACGGTCATCCCCACATCACCGGTTCCCGTAATCGACGCGGAGCTCTTTGACACCGTTGAGCCAGCCGTGGCGCACCCGTCGCGGGGGCGCGACCCGCGCGATGTCGGGGGCCAAGTCGGCCAGCGCGTTGAACATCAGATTGATCTCCATCCGGGCCAGGTTCGCACCGACGCAGAAGTGCGCGCCGTTGCCGCCGAACCCGACGTGCGGGTTGGGATCTCGCAGGACGTCGAAGGTGAACGGATCGGTGAAGACGTCTTCGTCGTAATTGGCCGAACCGTAGAACAGGCCGACCCGCTGGCCTTCGGCGATGTCGACGCCACCCACCTGTGTGTCGCGTTTGGCGGTGCGCTGGAACACGTTGACCGGGGTTGCCCAGCGGACGATCTCGTCGACGGCGGTGGCCGGGCGGTCCCGTTTGAACAGTTCCCATTGATCGGGGTGTTCGAGGAAAGCATTCATCCCATGGCTGATGGCGTTGCGCGTGGTCTCGTTGCCGGCGACGGTCAGGAGAATGAAAAAGAAGCCGAACTCTGCCTCGTCGAGGCTCTGCCCGTCGATATCGGCATTGACCAGCGTGCTGACGATGTCGTCCACAGGATTTCTCCTGCGCTCCTCCGCCATGGTGTAGCCGTACCCGAGGATCTCGGCCGACGCGGTTGTCGGGTCGACGTCGGCGAAGTCGGGATCGTCGTAATTGACCATCGTATTGGACCAGGCGAACAGCTTTTCGCGATCGATCTCCGGGACACCGAGAAGATCCGCGATGGCCAGCAACGGCAGGTCGACGGCAACGTCGGCGACGAAATCCCCACTGCCGGATTCCAGGGCTCGCCGCACGATCGTGCGCGCCGCGGCGTCCAGCTTCTCCTCGAGCGCGTGCACGGCACGGGGGGTGAAGACCTTCGACACGAGTTTGCGCAACCGGGTGTGCGCCGGCGGATCATGGTTGATCAGAAGCGCTTTCGTCACCTCGAGCTGATCGGCGGGCATGTCATCGGTGAAGCGGATGATGACCCCGTTGGCGTTGGTCGCCCAGTCTGCATTGTTCTTCGAGATCTCCCGGATGTGCGCGTGCTTGGAGATGACCCAATACCCGCCGTCGTGGAAACCACCGCCCTTGCCGGGCTCTTGAGCATTCCACCAGACCGGTGCGGACTTGCGCAGCTGTGCGAACTCACGGACCGGGATACCCTGCTCCAGGAGCTCCGGGCTGGTGAAATCCCAGCCCTCCTGCTCCTGCCATCGATAGGCTTGCGCCGATACCCCCGTCGAGACGTTGACGGTCACTGATCACCCCACCTGTCGTTCTCCCGCGTCGCCGCGAGAGGGCTGCTTGTACCGATGCGACCCACCGTACCCCGCACCCGCGGCCATTACGAGAACTCGTTCTACTTTTTTCTGGACAACTGCCCCAGTCGCCGCCCAATACGCAGGCCGGACGGCAAACCTGAACAACCGACCCAGAAGGGAACGCGTTCTCGCAACGCGGGCGATCTCAGGCCCGCCAGCGACCGAAGCCAAGACCTTCCGACAGGGGTTCACCACATCCCGACAGATTCGGCAGGAGCAATCCCCGCCCGCCCTGGACGAACACAGGAACTTGTTCTAGTTTGAGGCGAGGAACCCACCCCGGGGAAGGAACAGTCATGGGCACACCGGTCATCGTCGAGGCGGTGCGGACACCGATCGGCAAACGTGCGGGCGTGCTCTCGGGCCTGCATGCCGAGGAACTCCTGGGGCTAACCCAGCGTGGCCTGATCGAACGGGCGGGCATCGATCCGGCACTCATCGAGCAGGCCATCGGTGGCTGCGTCACGCAGGCCGGCGCGCAGTCGGGCAACGTGACCCGTAAGGCGTGGCTGTCGGCCGGACTGCCCGAGACCACCGGCGCCACCACCGTCGACTGCCAATGCGGCTCGGCCCAGCAGGCCGGCCATCTGATCGCCGGCCTGATCGCCACCGACACCATCGACGTCGGAATCGCCTGCGGTGTCGAGACGATGACCCAGGTGCCCCTCGGCGCGAACCTGGGTGTCGACGCCGGTCCTTATCATGCCGAGTCCTGGACGGTCGACATGCCCAACCAGTTCGAGGCGGCCGAGCGGATTGCCCGGCGACGCGGCATCACCCGTGCCGATGTCGACGAACTCGGTGTGCGCAGTCAGTGCCTGGCCCGGCAGGCGTGGGAGGAGGGCCGCTACGACCGTGAGGTCCTCGCCCTCAAGGCCCCCGAACGCACGAAGGACGGCGTGCTCACCGGCAAGATCCTCGACGTGACCCGGGATCAGGGCTTGCGGACCACCACCCGGGAATCGCTGGCCACGCTCCAACCGGTGATCCCGGGCGGCATCCACACCGCCGGCACGTCATCACAGATCTCCGACGGCGCGGCCGCGATCCTGCTGATGGACGAGGATCAGGCCCGTGCGCTGGGACTGACACCCCGCGCCCGCATCCGGGCGCAGGCACTGGTCGGCGCCGAGCCGCACTACCACCTCGACGGCCCGGTGCAGGCCACCACAAAGGTCCTCGACAAGGCCGGAATGTCGTTGCACGACATCGATATCGTCGAGATCAACGAGGCCTTCGCCGCGGTCGTGCTGAGTTGGGCGCAGGTTCACCGCGCCGACCTGGATACCGTCAACGTCAACGGCGGGGCCATTGCGCTCGGCCATCCCGTGGGCAGCACCGGCGCTCGGCTGATCACGACCGCGCTGCATGAGCTCGAGCGCCGCGACGCAACAACCGCCCTGATCACCATGTGCGCCGGCGGCGCCTTGGCCACCGGCACGGTCCTCGAACGCGTCTGATCGAGTCGGCTCACAACACCTTTCGCCCGGCCACCAGCCCGCGCACCGCTGCCCCCAGCCAACGGTCGAGCAACAGCGCCCGGTCCGTCACCGACAACCGATCACCACCCGGGTCGATGATCATCGACTGCAGGGTGCGCAGGATGATCTCGACGACGAGGTCGATGTCGTCGTCCGCATAGCCACACCCCATCCAGTCCACGTCCATCCGATCGACCATCGACCGCGCGAAGGCCCGCGCGCCGGCCGAGGTGAACTGCCCAATCGCCCCGATACTTTGGTGTCCGGGCTGCAGCAGGATGCCCATGTAGCGGTCGTCGGCCAGGGTGTCGAGCACCGCGGTGACGCCCATGATCACCGCGACGTCGGGTTCACCCACACCGACGAGCCGGGTGGCGATCCCCGCCATGAACTCCTCGGTCGCATCGAGTGCGGTCGCCGCAAGCAGGGCTTCGGTACTCGGGAAATAGCGGTACACGGTTTGCCGGGTCACGCCGAGCAGGCGAGCCACATCCGCGAGTGTGGTGGCGGCGCCGCGCTCGTCGATCACCTCACGGGTCGCGGCCAGAATCCGGCCGATCGCCTCGTCGTCGGTTGCGGGAACACACCCACCCCAACCGTGGGTGCGCATCACCGACACCCGGCAGACCGAATCATGGCTGCCCAGCCTACTCGATGCCACCACAGACGACACCGGAGCGGAGTGCCACGACAACTATTGTCGCGACGTCTCGCTCACGTGTCATCTGTGGCAGCTCCGCCCTGGTCCATCGCCGGGAACCCTGCACGACGCATCTGCGACACCTAACAATCACAGCAGTCACCGCAGTCGCAATCACAGTCGCACAGTCCACCTTTCCACTTGTCCGTGCAGTGATTCCAGTGATCGGTGCAGCAGGCGGGCCCGCAGCATGTGACACCCAGGAACGGCAGGATCCGCGCCCCGAGTCGTCGATGCGGCGGAAAGGGCGGCGGATACGGCCAGTGGCGGGGATAGTCCGGCGGGCGGTAGGGCGGCCATTGGGTCTCGTGGCCCGGAGCCAGCGGGCCCGGCAGGTGCGATTCCGCGCGCTGGGCCTGACGCCGGCAGCCGATCGCGATTCCGAGTGCCCGGGCTCGGACCGAGATCGCCTGGTGCAGACCATCGATCAGCACCGCACGCAGGAGTCGGTCGTCGGCGAGTTCGAGCAGCCGGTAGTGTCGCCGGATCGCCGACATCAACCGCAGACACTCGGCGACCGCGTCGGCCGGCTCGGTGCCGGTCGCGTGGAGTGGGTTGAAGGCCCCGGTCCGCGCATCGGATTCGTGGTCGTCGAGCGCATCGACGAGGTGCGCGAGGGCCCCGAAGTCGGCGCCGATGGTGGCCAGGTGCTCGCGATTGGCCGGAGCTCCTGCCGCGTCGGCGGTCGCCGCGAACACCGCCGAGGCCGCCTGCGCGGTGGGCCGGGTGAGCTCGTCGAGAGTCCCACCCCGGCTTTCGATCTCGGCCTGATCGGCGAGGGTCGCGAGGACATCGTCGACGTCGAGCAACTCGCCCGCCGCGGCGTACCGCGACAACCGCCGACCGGCGAGTTTCGCGACACGCCCGCGCACCGATGCCGGCGGCGCCAGACCATAACGCTGCTCGGCGCTCACATCGTGGGCCTTGGCCGCGGCAAGCGTCAGTGATGCGGTGGCGGCCAACCGGATTCCGGGTTCATCGCCGGCGACGACAGCGGCGCGGCGCATCGCCCGCAACGGGCACGGGCCGACCGATGTGGTGGTGACGCCGAGATTCCCCGTCGCTGCGCTCGCCCCGAGATTCCCCGTCGCTGCGCTCGCCCCGAGATTCCCCGTCGCTGCGCTCGCCCCGACACCCCGTTGGGCGGCAGTGAGCACCGAGATCATCACCGCGTCGGTGTTGGTGGTCAGACGTGTGGGGTGGCCGTAGTCGTCGCGCAGCGACAGGCACAGTCCGCACAGGTGGGCGCGCCACTGTGCGGTCAGTTCCTCATCGAGCAGACAACCACAGGGCTGCAGCAGGCCGAACATGGAGATATCCAAGCACCGACCGGCCGGCGTCGGCGACCAGTACGGCCGTCCACGTCGATCACGAGACGGACCCTTATCCCACCCCGCGCTCCGCGGACTCCCAGAAGCGTGCGCGCAGCGCCTTCTTGTCCGGCTTGCCGAGTGCGGTCAGCGGCAGCGATTCGGCGAAGATCACCTGCTTGGGGGCCTGGACGGCGCCCTTCGTCTCCTTGACGGCCGCCTGGATCTCGGCCGTGATCGTGGCGCGCGCCGCGTCGTCGACGGCACCGTCACGGAGCACGACGACGGCCGTCACCGCTTCCCCCCATTTCGGGTCGGGAACCCCGATGACACCCACCTGGGCAACCGACGGATGTTCGGCCACAACATCTTCCACCTCGCGCGGGAAGACGTTGAAGCCGCCGGTGACGATCATGTCCTTGGTGCGGTCGACGATGTAGAGGAAGCCGTCGGCGTCGGCGCGGGCGATGTCGCCGGTCCGCAGCCAGCCGTCCCGGAAGGTCTCGGCGGTTTGCTCGGGCAGTCCCCAGTAGCCGCCGGCGAGCAACGGCCCGGACACACAGATCTCACCGGGTTCGCCGGGGGCAACCGGCTCGTCGTCGGGACCCAGCAGCGCGGTCCGCAGGAACGCCGACGGCCGCCCGCAACTACTGAGCCGTCGCGGATCCGCACCCGGTCCCGGGTGATCATCGCGGCCGAGATAACTGATCGCCATCGGCGCCTCCGACTGGCCGTAATACTGGGCGAAGATCGGACCGAACCGCTCAATCGCCTCGGCGAGCCGGACCGGGTTGATCGGTGATGCACCGTAATACACGGTTTCGAGGGAGGAGAGATCCCGGCTGTGCGAGTCCGGATGGTCGAGCAGCGCGTACAGCATCGAGGGCACGAGCATGGTCGCGGAGATCCTCTTCTCCTCGATGACGCGGAGGACCTCGGCGGGATCGAACCGCGCGAGCACGATCAATTGCCCGCCCTTGAGCAGGGTTGGGGTGAAGAACGCGGCCCCGGCATGCGAGAGCGGCGTGCACATCAGGAACCGCGGTTTGTCCGGCCACTCCCATTCGGCGAGCTGAATCTGCGTCATCGTCGCCATCGCCTGCGCGGTTCCGATGACGCCCTTGGGTTTTCCGGTGGTGCCGCCGGTGTAGGTGATCGACACGATGTGGTCGGCCGCCAGCGCCGCGGCGACCAGCGGTCGCGGTGCGAAGCGCTCGGCCTCGGCAATCACGTCGCGGCCGACCTCGGCGAGGGCCGCGGGCACGGGTCCGAGCGTCAGGATCTGCTTCAGCGATCCAACCCGCTCGAGCAGCGCCACAGCACGGTCGACGAACATCTGCACCGGATCGATCACGAGCGTGCTGACCCCGGCATCGGCGAGGACGTAGGCATGGTCGTCGAGCGAGCCCAGCGGATGCAGCGCGGTCCGACGGAAGCCCTGGAGCTGGCCCGCCCCGATCACCAGCAGTACCTCGGGTCGGTTGAGTGCCAGCAGACCCACCGCCGAATCCGCCCCGGCACCCAGCGATTCGAAGGCCTGGACATAGCGGCTGATCGCCTCGGCCATCTGCCGGCCGGTCAGCTCGGTCTCCCCCAGTTCGAGCACCCGCGAATGCGCGTGCCGGTTCAGTGCCGTGACCAGGAGGTCACCGAGGTGAACCCCGGCGCGGAGATGGTCGTGGGTGGCCGATGGCTGGAAATCTGTCATGTCCCCAGACTAGGACGTGTTTCAGTTTAACGGAAGCACTCGTCAATGGTGGGCATCGTGACATGCTGATTTATCCGAATTTCACCGACACAACAAGGCGAGAACGTGTTTCATTTGCTACCGGCCAGTAACTCACTACGATGATTCTCATGACAGAACTTGATCAGGCCACCGCCCGCCGCGACATCGCCGACGCATTGCTCACCGCGCTCGAACGTCGCCACGAGGTGCTCGACGCCATCGTCGAGGCCGACGGTCATGCCGCTGCCGTCTCGGCGATCGCCGAGCTCCTCGGGAAGTCCCAGCTCGGCGCCGAGGCCATCCTGGACATGAAGCTCAATCAGCTCACCAAGGAGGAGCGCCGCCGCAACCAGGCCGAGCTCGACGATCTCAACAACGCGCTGACCTTCACCCTCGCCGAGCGGCCCGCGGCCAGCGGCGACACCCTCGACCTGCGCCCCTTCTCCGCCGACGCCGACGCCGATCTGTTTGCCGCCCGCACTTCCGAGCTCGGGCTTGCCGGTGACGGATCCGGCGCTCCGGCAGGCGATCTCACCGAGGAGATCAGCAAGGCAGCCGATCGCGTCGACGACGAGGAGGCCGTGTGGCTGGTTGCCGTCGAAGGCAGCAACAAGGTCGGATTCGTCTTCGGCGAACTGGCCGACGGTGAGGTCGACGTCCGGATCTGGATTCACCCGGATCATCGCAAACGGGGCTACGGCACCGCCGCACTGCGCAAGTCGCGCGCCCTCTTCGCCGGCTATTTCCCGGGCGTACCGATGGTGGTCCGAGCACCGGGCGCCTGACGCGCGCGAAGTCTACCGATCCGCATGACCGGCAAACGGATCGGCGGCGATCTCGCGGAGTCGTTGGCGCAGATGGCCTTCCGAGGTGTCCACAGGCAAGGACCGCATACACCTCGGCAGCCAGCCATCCTCCGCGAGAACGCAGTCGGTTGCCATCCCAAGTCGCTCAAGAGCTTTTCGATCGCCCGATGCCGCTCGCGCTCAAACAAGGAGGCGCCCGCCGCTGTAGGTATCGGCGAGATGGGCGAGATGGGCGATGAAGGCCCGCTCCCGATCATCGAGTTCGCCCACGAAACGCCAGTTTCGTTCGTAGAGATGCAGGGCGTCGATCTCGCTGATTTCGGTGATGGCACGCAGTTGCGAGTAGGCGTCCACACGCAGGGTGGGCTGTGGTGTCATCGCGCACCTCCTGTCGAACCCCGGGCCGGTCGACGTCATGCCGCGCCTACTCGCGACCGCGCGCACCCAGCGGCGACCGCGGCCTACCGCACCCGTCGCGGCACCCCGAACCGCGCCACGATCGCCCGGATGCGCAAGTCCTCGTCGACGACGAAGGTCTCCGACACGCGTGACGCCAGGCCCAGCGCCGTGGGCCCGACGTGCACGTCGTAGCGGGTGCTGACCGCGTGTCCGTCGACCTCGGCCTCGAATGCGCCGATGCGATGGACGAGCCGGAACTGCGGCCCTCGTTCGAGGCTGCGGGCGATATGCGGGCCATTGCGCCCGGTCTTGATCCCGAATTCCACCCGCGTGCACTCGGGATGTAATGGCACCGCCGACGCATCGTGACTCACCAGGGCGTCGACATATGCCTTGGCTGCGGCGATGCGCCGTGTCTCAACGGAGTCGGTCACAAGTTCCCCTTCCGGCGGCCCGGATCGTCAGCGGGCGCCGTACACCGGCATCGGCACCGGCGCCTTGGCCAGGATCTCGGCGAGCACGGGTCCCAGTTCGGCCGGTTCCCAGCGCGCGCCCTTGTCGCGTTCCACGCTACGCTGCCAGCCGTCGGCAACCGACACCTTTCCGCCTTCCACCTCGAAGACGCGCCCGGTGAT
>JASGFO010000162.1:0-9665 GCA_047605505.1 Gordonia sp. (in: high G+C Gram-positive bacteria)
GCCGGCCGCGGTCGGCGACCGTGCGGGCCGCGTCGGCGAGCAGCGTGCGGCCGATCGCGCCGGCCGCGACGGCACCCGCGCCGATCACCCCGGCCAACAGGACGAAGCGGCGCGAGAGCGGCGCCGGAGCCACCCCGGGTCCGTCGTCGGCACCGGTGTTGGGGACAGTGCTGGGGACAGTGCTGGGGACGCGGTCACCGAGGGCACCGATCAGTACCCGGATGACCACCACCCCGACGACCCCGGCCAGGATCGAGGGCATCGCCGCCGCCGACGACGCATCGGGGCGCCCGATCGCGGCGAACACACCGACCACCGCGAAGACGCCGATGACCGAGACCCCGGCCCACCCCCATCGCCGTTCGGCGATGCCGGCGATCACCGCGATCACCGCGATCACCGCGCCCATCCCGAGGAACAGGGCGGTCTTGTCGGCGGTGCCAAAGGTGGTGATCGCCCATTCCCGTGGCCCCTCGGGCAGGTGGTCGACGAGGGTCGAGCCGACCGCGAGATAGGGCGAGGACTCGGGCCCGGTGACCGCCGCGATCAACTCCCCGACCGCCAGTGCCGCCCCGACGGCCAGGATCCCGGCGAACGCGGCGGCCGCCCCGACGATGCCGCGATGCGGCGCCGGGTGGTCGACGGTCGTGTCCCGCGTCGGAGTCCTCACCGTTCCTCTATACGCCCCGGCGACCGCGGCGGGCGACATCGTCGGTCGGCGGACCGACAGCGCGGCGCAGACACCCGATGGGGCGGTCGGCGGGGGGTAACCATCCGGACAATTTGCTAGAACACGTTCTAGTTGCGGGCTACGCTAGGGCCATGGCAGGGACGATGGAGATTCCGGAGACGATCGCACTACGCGACGTCGAGCAGTTCAGCGACACCGTCGACGTCGTGGTCGTCGGCTTCGGCATCGCCGGGGGATGCGCCGCGGCCGAGGCGGCCGCGCACGGCGCGCGCGTCCTGCTCCTCGAACGGGCCGCGGCCGCCGGCGGCACGACGTCGATGGCGGGCGGCTTCTTCTATCTGGGCGGCGGTACCCCGGTTCAGCAGGCCACCGGACACCCCGACACCGCCGAGGAGATGGCGAAGTACCTGACCGCGGTGTCCGAGGACCCCGATCCGGCCAAGATCGGTGCCTACTGCACCGACAGCGTCGACCACTTCACCTGGCTCGAGGGTCTCGGCTTCAGCTTCGAGCGCAGCTTCTACGACGAGAAGGCGGTGATCTCCCCGGGCACCGAATGCCTGATGTACACGGGAAACGAGAAGGTGTGGCCGTTCCGGGACATGGCCGTCCCGGCGCCCCGGGGCCACAAGGTCCCGGTGCCCGGCGACACCGGCGGCGCCGCCCTGGTGATCGGGCTGCTCGTCAAACGGCTCGAGGAGCTCGGCGTCGAGGTGCGGTACGAGACCGGGGCACGACAGCTCGTCGTCGATGCCGACGGCGCGGTCGCCGGGGTGGCCTGGAAGAGCCTCGACGACGAGGGCACGGTCCGCGCGAAATCCGTGATCGTGGCCGCGGGCGGTTTCGTGATGAATACGGAGATGGTCGCCGAATACACCCCACATCTCGCGGAAAAGCCTTTCGTGCTTGGCAATACCTTCGATGACGGTCTTGGCCTGCGTATGGGGAAGTCGGTCGGTGCCGAGTTGAAATACCTCAACAATGCGTTCATCACCGCGCCGATCTATCCGCCGGCCAGTATGGTCACCGGAATCATCGTCAATGCCAATGGTGACCGCTTTGTCACCGAGGACTCCTATCACGCGCGGACGTCGGCATTCGTGATGGAACAGCCCGGCCACCGGGCCTATCTCATCGTCGACGAATCACACATGAATCAGCAACCGAATTACCTCGTGCCGCTGATCGACGGCTGGGAGACCGTCGCGGAGATGGAACACGACCTCGGCATCCCCACCGGCCGGTTGCAGGCGACCCTGGCGCGCTACAACGCCAACGCCGCCGCGGGTGCGGACCCGGATTTCCACAAGGCCCCCGAGTACCTCGAGCCGCAGGACACCGGCCCGTGGGCGGCCTACGATCTCTCGCTGGGCAAGGCCATGTACGCGGGCTTCACCATGGGCGGCCTGGCCACTTCGGTCGACGGAGAGGTCCTCGACGCGCACGGCACCGTCATCGGCGGCCTCTACGCGGCCGGGGCCAGCGCGAGTGCGATCGCCCAGGACGGCAAGGGGTATTGCAGCGGCACCCAGTTGGGTGAGGGCTCCTACTTCGGCCGACGGGCGGGGCGGCACGCGGCCGGACGTTAGGCGGCGCGCGACATAGGTTAGGTGGTGCTACGTTCGCGCTCATGCCGTTCACGAGCGACCCGGAGCTGACGCAGCTGCGCATTGAGGAACTGGATGCGTACATGCGCGAGCACGTCGACGATGGTGAACGGCTGGTCTGTGAGCACGCCACTGGTTGCCGTAGCTCAATCGAGGCGGGCGGCAACTTCTACGAAGGTCAGGGGACGCACGTCGGCGCACACTACGACCTGACTGAGGACGGCGTTGAGTGGCGCGTCATGGTCATCGGTATGGAGACCGGGCGCGGCGACGAGCACGTTTCGATCGCTGAACGCACCGCGGATCAGGACCGAGCTATCAGAGTAACCTTCAATCAGCGCCACGCGCACATGCGTGGGACGACCAGCGTCCTTCGTACGGCTTTCGGGCGTAAGTACGGTGCGGACCGCGCAGGAGAACTGCTCGACCTCCGCGACCAAGGCGAGGTCGTTCATCTGATGAACGCGTACGCACTAGTCAACTTGAGACTATGTAGCGCGACCAAGGGCAGTGGCCACCGATCAGCGGCAAGCAGCGTTCTATCGAGCAACTGCTTCCCGCATCTGGTGCGGACGATCGAGATACTTGAGCCGACGTTGTGCATCATGCAAGGCGCGGGTATCTACCGTGATGTCGCATATCGAATTTCTACGGTCGAGAAGATCGATGCGAACTTGGAGGTCGCGAAGTTTGGGAGACACCAAACGCTATTCTTTCATGGCAATCACCCGAGCGCCGGTAGCAGCACCACCGGATACGGGACCGTGTCAGCCAGTCCGTACTTTCTCAAGACTGTCGAGCCCGCGATACGCGAAGCCCGGCGTCGGTGGTTCAAATGCTATTGACAAATATCGTATGCTTCCGAACGTTCAGAAGTAGATGAGAAGCTTCCTCACCAAGTCACGAGGCTTATTGGGACGCCGTGTCGTAACGGTAGCCCCGCTTGTCTTGGATGAGTAGATGGTGTCGCCCGCTCCGGCGCTTTGGCGCGATACGACACGGGCGCGCAGTAGCTCCAGAGGGAGCCGGCGAGGCTGCAGAGCATGGTGTCGGCGCAGCCCTGTGAACCCGCCCGATCAACAGCGATGGCCCGACGGAGAACCGTCGGGCCATCCGGCTATCGGAGGTTAACGAATGCTGGAGTCGTAGCCGACGCCAGGTCCTGTCACGACGCGTGTCGTTTCGATGCGCGACCTGACCTGGATCGTGCGCACATTGCTCCCCACCTGGAACGTGCGGGATCCGCCGTTGGGAAGAGCGTTGCTTTGCGACCACACGACACGACCGCTGCCGTCGAGGAAGCGAACGTCATAAGCGGCGTTGATACGAACTGGTGCGGCCTGTCCGCGTGACGCCTGCTTCCAACCCCACGCGGCGCGGGTATTCAGCTTGACCTTCGTCGTCGCGTGAGAGCCGTAGGCGAAGTTCACACCTTGCCCGTACGCCGCGTTGGGCACGATGTTGTACAGGTCAGAGCAGGTGTTACTCCTGACATTGACGGTCGCAGCCGCCGCAGGAGGCGCTGTCAAGGTGGTCACGAACGCAGCGAGAACCGTCACCAATCCGAGCAGGATCGCAAGTCGTCGAGTTCGAGAACGCGTCGCTGCCGTGACCTGTCCGGTCTCAAGTGGGTCGACCTGGGTGCCGCGCCCGGTAGTGGCGGCCAATGCCTCATTGTTCATGCCCGTGACCGTATGTTCCCATTTCATACTCGGACAAGACCGATATACGTAGTTCATCCTGTCGGAGGACAGGCCGATCCCCCGGTCAAACGAGCGCGGCAGGGCTACGCCAACTGCGCGGCATTGGCGCCGGGCCGGCCCGTTCAGGCCAGCTGGTAACCGGCCTCGGTGACCGCGCGTTCGACGTCGGCCCGCGCCAGCGGCGCTGTGCTGTCGACGTCGACCTGGCCGGTCTCGAGGTTCACCTCGACCTTGCTCACGCCGGCGATCTCGCCGATCTCCTCGCGCACGGATGCCGCGCAGTGCCCGCAGGTCATGCCGGTCACGGTAAAGGTCTCGCTGCTCATCGTCGAACTCCTCGGTTGTCGTTGGTTGTGGTGATCGGCGGTCAGGCCTTCATCAACCGCGCGATGGCGGCGACGGCCTCGTCGACCTTGGCCTGCCCGGCCTCGTCGCTTTCCTGCGCGGCGTGGCGGACACAGTGCTGCATGTGCTCTTCGAGGAGCCCCAGGCTCACCGCGTGCAGCGCCTTGGTCATCGCGGAGACCTGGGTGAGGATGTCGATGCAGTACTGCTCTTCGGCCACCATCCGCTGCAGCCCGCGCGCCTGGCCCTCGATGCGGCGCAGGCGACGCAGGTAGTCGTCTTTACGGCCGATGTAGCCGTGTGGTGCGTGGTCCATGGGGCCCTCCGTCTGCCTACCCCCTACAGGTATACACCCGCGGAGCGGGAACGGTACCCCCCTAAGGTATAGGGCCGAGCGCCCCCCGATCCGCGATCACCCCGCGGCCGGACCCATCCCCGGGTCGAGGGCGCGCGCCAACTTCTGCAACGCCGCCGTGAGATCGAGAAGCGCCGCATGCACGTCGGTGGTGTTCACGCCCACCACACTCATCCGATCCGTGGTCGGTGCACCCTCATCCGCCGGCTCACCCCGGAATTCCCCGTCGCCGTGCTCACCCCGGAACCCGTCGGCGCCATGCCGGTGGCCCGGCCTCGACACCTGGTCGATCGGCGGCGCCGCATCGGTCGACCGCCGGCCGCCGCGGTACGGGATGTCGGCGGATGTCGGCGGACGGTCATCGCCACCGTGATCGCCGGGGCCATCGGGACCGCCGCCGCCATCCGGACCGTCGGCCCCGTGATGATCGGCCAGGCGATGCGCGCCGTGGTTGCCCTCGACCGGCAGATCGCCCGTCGACGGGGAGAAGTGCAGATGCGACCGCGCGACCACCGACGACGCGGACCCCGGCGGACCCGGCTGCCGTGACGGCGGCCCGGCCGCACCGCCGGGCACCGTCGCATGCCCGTTGACATGCGCGAACACATGGGCGCCGGGATGCCCCCGGAAGAACCAGCACGACGCCTGTTCCGGCGTCTGCACCGGACAGGGATCCCGCTGGGTGACCGATTGCACCGAATGGTCGAAATCGCTCCACTCCAGCCAGTGCCGCCGGCCCTGCCGACCGGCGCCGCCATCGGTCGCATGGTTGCCGCGATGTCCCACGGGCAGGCGACACTGCAGCATCCAACCCGCCGAATCGGGGAGACCAAGCGCGGCGCGTTCCGCAGTCGTGCTGACCACCGTCGACCAGCAAGTCTCCATAACAGCCTCCCAATTCGCGTGACACCCATCGACCTCGCCACGCGGCGGGATCACCCCCGCAGTTGTGCCCGACAACCCCGTCGGTGTCATCCAGACCGACGACAGGGCCGCTTCGGAGCCAGTCTACGAAGGAACCCGATCCAGAGCCAGCCCGCCCGCGCCGACCTCGCCGATGCGGCCGTCGACCAGCGCGAAGGCGCGGGAGACCGGGGCGGCGGTCACCGCAGTCGCCGTCGCCGGGAAGTCCGAGCGCACGTGCGAGCCCCGGGTCTCCGTCCGTGCCAGCGCCGCCGCGACCACCGCGCGGGCCGCCAGCGTCAGCCCCGCGTCCTCGGCAACGCGCGGATCGGTCACCCGGCGCGCCGGCGCCCGCGCCAGCAGGGTGGCCACCTCGGTCAGCCCCGACGCATCCCGCCGGAGCCCGACATGACGGGTCATCGCATCCTGCAGGCAGACCCGGTCGAGGACCCCGACGGCATCATCGTCGACGACGTCGACGGGCTCGGCCGGCACCTCGCCGCGCCGGGCAATCGCCACCTCCGCCGCCCGGCTGCCCATCACCAGACCTTCGAGCAGGCTGTTGGAGGCCAGGCGATTGCCGCCGTGCAACCCCGTCCGGGCCACCTCACCGGCGGCCAGCAGCCCCGGCACCGCGGTGCGTGCATGAACATCGGTGATCACCCCGCCACACAGGTAGTGCGCGCCCGGGACCACCGGAATCCGGCCCGACAGTGGATCCAGTCCCGCCGCCCGCACCCCGGCGGTCACCGTCGGAAAGCGGGTCGACAACTCGCCGACCGCCGAGACGTCGAGGTACACGCACGGATGCCCGGTGCGTTCGATCGCCGCGTAGACCGCATTGGCCACCACATCCCGGGGTGCGAGATCACCCAGCGGGTGCACCCCCGCGGTCACCGACCCGCCGTCGACGTCGACGAGGCGGCCGCCCTCGCCGCGGATCGCCTCGGTCACCAGCGTGCACCGCCCGCGGTCACCGGGGGTATAAAGCATCGTCGGATGGAACTGGATGAACTCCAGATCCGACACCTGTGCGCCGGCACGCAATGCCAGCGCGATCCCGTCGGCGGTCGCCCCGGCCGGATTGGTCGTGGCCGCATAGAGGTGCCCGGCGCCGCCGGTGGCCAGCAGCACCGTCGGCGCCACGAGCTCCTGCGACGCACCGGCACGCAGATAGGTCAGACCTGCGACACGGCCATCGGCGCCGGTCCGAACCGCCGTCACGAACGCCTCGTCGACACAGTCGATCAGCCCGCGCTCCTGCGCCCGGCCCAGCGCCCGCCCGAGTGCGGTCTGAATCCGCGCGCCGGTCGCATCACCACCCGCATGCAGGATGCGGCGCACACTGTGGCCGCCCTCGCGGGTCCGCGCGAACTCGCCGTCGGCGCCGCGATCGAACTGGGCACCGCGCGCCATCAACGCCGACACCGCGGCCCAGCCATCGGCCAGGATCGGGCGGGCCGTCGCCGGATCGGTGAGCCCGGCACCCGCGGCGAGCGTGTCGGCGACGTGGCGGTCCACACTGTCGTCGGCACGATCCGGCGTCACCACCGCGACCCCACCCTGCGCGTAGAACGTCGACATCGACTGCTCGGCGCGATCGGTCCGCCAGCGCGGACCCTTGTGGACGACGACGACCCGCAGGCCCGCGTCGGCGGCGGTCAACGCGGCCGTCAGGCCGGCCACGCCGGCCCCCACGACGACCAGATCCGCATCGCCCCGATCACTGCGTGCCATGCGGCACCGCCTCTCACCTGTTGTCGTCGGCGGGCTGTCGTCGGCGGACAACCACCCGGGGGTGTTTTCGATTATCAGTCGAAAACCTCGCCCCCGAGACTACGCGGGGGTCGGCCGATGTGACCACCCCGGCGGGGACTGCGGCCACCGCCCGGCGCGACCTCTACCATGGACGAACACCACAGTCGGCGACCCGCCGACGGGAAAGGGGCCGTCCACATGCTCGACGACCGGCGAACCGGTGCACGAGTGATTCGGGTCGGCGACGACAATTACTACACTGGCCCGCGGTGACCTATGAACAGTTCAGTTGACGAAGGCCTGCACAAGAGACTCCGCCCGGTGTCCCCACTCACCGAGGTGTGGCGATTCGGTTCGACGGCGGCCCACGCCGGAGCCGGCATCGCCCGCTTCGCCGTCGGGACGGCATTCGACGCCGCGCGGCTGCGCCCGCCGAGTGCCACCCGCGCCGCCCACGAGGTGCGGACCACCTTCGAGCACCTCGGCCCCACCTACGTGAAGCTCGGCCAGCTCATCGCGTCGAGCCCCGGGGTGTTCACCGAGACGCTCGCCGGCGAGTTCGAGTCCCTGCTCGACCAGGTGGCGCCCGCCGATCCGGCCGCGATCCGCGCCCTGTTCGTCGAGGAGTTCGGCCGGCCTCCCGAAGACGTCTACGCGACGTTCGATCCCACGCCGATCGCGTCGGCGTCGATCGCGCAGGTGCACACCGCAACCCTCGCCGACGGCACCGAGGTGGTCGTCAAGATCCAGCGCCCCGGCATCGGCGCCCGGCTGGCCCCCGACGTCGCGATCCTCGAACGCCTCGCCGGCCTCGTCGAACTGTCGGAGTACGGTCGCATGCTCAGCGCCCGCCACGTGGTGGAAGACTTCGCCGACGGCCTCGACGCCGAGCTCGACTTCCGCAACGAGGCCGCCACCATGCGCGAGTGGTACGACTGCCTCGCCGACGGGCCGTTCGGGTCACGTGTCCGCGTCCCCGCGGTCCATCACGAGTTGACCACCGCCCGGGTCCTGACGATGGAACGCATCTACGCGGTCCGCATCGACGACGCGGCCGCGGTGCGCGCCGCCGGACACGACGGCATCGCCCTGTGCCGTAACCTGCTGCTGTCGCTGCTCGAATCGGCCTTCCACGGCGGCCTGTTCCACGGCGATCTGCATGCCGGCAACGTCCTCGTCGACGACGAGGGCCGCCTGGTGCTGTTGGACTTCGGGATTGTCGGACGGTTCACCCCGCGCACCCGGCGAATCCTGCGGCAACTCGTCGTCGACCTCATCGTCCGCAACGACTACGAATCCGCCGGCCGGGCCATCTTCCTGCTCGGCGCCGTCCGCAAGCCCGGATCCACGGTGCAGGGCGGCGCCGACATCGAGAAGGTGGCCGCCCCGCTCTCGACGACCGATCTCGGTTCGATGAGTTACACCGACCTGGGCCGGCAGCTCGCGGCGCTCGCCCGCGCCCACGATGCGCGCCTGCCGCGTGAACTCGTCCTCGTCGGCAAGCAACTGCTGTACGTCGAGAAGTACACGAAACTCCTCGCACCGCGTTGGAAAGCCATGAGCGACAAGGAAATCTACGGGTATATGGCCGGAATCATGAAAGAGGCCGAGCGGGATCGCCGCGCGGACCAACCGGCCACCGCGCGCCGACATCGGAATCCGTCATGAAACAGGTGCTCACGGCGCTCCTCGCGCTGGTCGGTGCGGCCTGCATCGCCGCCGCCATCGCCATCCCGGCGTGGCTGGTCACCGAGTTGCGCGTCGTCCCCCTCGATCTGGACATCACGTCCGTCGCGACCACCGTCTCGGCCGACGGCTCCTCCGGCAACCGCTTCCCCGCGGTCCTGTTCGACCGCTGCTCGATCAAGAAGTCCACGGCCCGCACGCTCAACGCGCATCTCACCCAGCAGCGCCGCACGGTGATCGTCGACCCCTCGGATCGGCGGCAGGCCACCGTGCAGTCCGCGCAGACCGTGCGCATCGACCGCACCCGCGACGCCGACGGCACCGAGTCGCAGCCGCCGGCCCCGGCCGCCGACGGCGAGGCCACCTGCGATGACGGTCTGCTGACCGCGACGATCGACCGGGTCTCGCTCAACCGCAAGACCTCGGTGCCCAACGGCACGGTCAGTTCGCTGCAGCTCGAGGCCGCGCCCGAGGGCGTCAACCCCCGGGACGTCTCCGTGCAGCTCACCGAACGCCGTGGCTTCCAGTACAAATTCGGGTTCGACGTCAAGAAGCGGTCCTATCTCTACTACGACCTCTACTCCCGCCAGGACACCGAGGCCAAATTCGTCGGTGAG
>JASGFO010000163.1:0-9552 GCA_047605505.1 Gordonia sp. (in: high G+C Gram-positive bacteria)
ATTTTTCATGCGTTCAACGCGTTGCGAGAATTTTTTCGGCGCAATCTGCGATGTCCTCGACGTTCCACAATCGCCCCAGACCCTCATAACCACAGGCGAGGAGGCCTTCCTCGGGGCCGATGAACTCTGCGCCCCGCGCGCGCAATCGCGCGGCGGCCCCCGTGCAGGCCGGATTGCCGTCGGGTTGGCGCAATCTCGCCGCCGGGCCGCAGACCAAGACCTTCCTGCTGCCCGACGACTCGGAGCTGGTGGTGCGGTACCGCCACACCCGCGCCGGCATCGACCTGCCCGACCACTCCGACCTGTCGGTGCTCTCGGCGGGCGCGGACGAGGTGATCGTCGCCGATGCGGCGGGCGTGCAGCAGCGCCTGCGGGTGAGCGTCTACGGCGTCGACGTCCACGTCGACGGTCCGGGCTGGTCGGTGCGACTGCGACGGGCACCGCGGTTCGTCGATCCGGCCAGCCTCACCCGGCCCGGATCGCTGGTGGCGCCGATGCCCGGCGCGGTGGTGCGGGTGGCCGTCGCAGTCGGCGATCAGGTGCGCGCGGGCCAGCCGCTGATCTGGCTGGAGGCGATGAAGATGGAGCACACGATCTCGGCACCGGCCGACGGTGTGGTCACCGAACTCGCCGTCGCCGAAGGCCGCCAGCTCGCGGTCGGCGACGTCCTGGCCGTGATCACCGCCGCTGACGCCGACGCCGAGCGGTCCGACGAGCACGAACCCACCCACTGACGATCGAGATCCCCGACCAGGAGCAGAGATGACCTTTGTCGAAACCCCCGAACGCGCCGCGCTGCGGGAATCGGTGGCCGCGCTGGCCGCCAAATACGGGCAAGAGTACTTCGCCGCCTGCGCCCGCGAGGGCCGCAAGACCGACGAACTGTGGCAGGAGGCAGCACAACTCGGCTTCATCGGGGTCAACCTCCCCGAAGAATACGGCGGCGGTGGCGCCGGCATGTATGAGCTGTCGATCGTCATGGAGGAGCTCGCCGCCGGCGGCTCGAGCCTGCTGATGCTGGTGGTGTCACCGGCCATCTGCGGCAACATCATCGCCCGCTTCGGCACCGACGAGCAGAAGTCCACCTGGCTGCCCGGTCTCGCCGACGGCTCGCGCACGATGGCATTCGGCATCACCGAACCCGACGCGGGCTCCAACTCGCACCAGATCACCACCACCGCGCGCCGCGACGGCTCGGACTGGATTCTGTCGGGTCAGAAGGTGTTCATCTCGGGCGTGGACCAGTCCGACGCCGTGCTGATCGTCAGCCGCACCACCGATGCCGCGACCGGGAAACTGCGGCCTGCCCTGTTCATCGTGCCCACCGACGCGCCCGGGTTCACCGCCACCATGATCGAGATGGAACTGCTGAATCCGGAGAAGCAGTTCCAGCTCTTCCTCGACGACGTGCGGCTGCCCGCCGACGCGCTGGTCGGGGCCGAAGACGCCGCGTTGAGCCAACTGTTCGCCGGGCTCAATCCCGAGCGCATCATGGCTGCCGCGTCGGCGATCGGGCTGGGCCGCTTCGCCCTGAACAAGGCGGTCGCCTACGTCAACGACCGCACCGTGTGGAAGGGCCCGATCGGCACCCACCAGGCGATCGCGCATCCGCTCGCACAGGGCAAGATCGAGCTCGAGATGGCCAAGCTGATGATGCAGAAGGCCGCGACCCTCTACGACGCGGGCGACGATTGGGGTGCTGCCGAACCCGCCAACATGGCCAAGTACGCGGCCGCGGAGGCGTCGGTGAAGGTCGTCGACCAGGCGGTGCATTCACTCGGCGGCAACGGCCTGACCACCGAATACGGTCTCGCGCCGCTGCTGAACCTGGCCCGGATCGCGCGGATCGCGCCGGTGAGCCGGGAGATGATCCTGAACTTCGTCGCCCAGACCAGCCTGGGCCTGCCGAAGTCGTACTGAGCCCGGTGACGCCATGACCGACACCCCGACCGAGGTCGTCCACCTGACCGTCACCGACGGCATCGCGACCCTGACCCTCGATTCACCACGCAACCGCAACGCGCTCGGCAGTGCGCTCGTCGAGCAACTCGCGGCCGGACTGGCCGCGGCGTCGGCCGATCCCGCCGCGCGGGCGGTGGTGCTCACACACACCGGCGGCACCTTCTGTGCCGGCGCCGACCTCACCGAGGCCCTCGCGCGGGGCGCGAGCATCGCGGAGGCCTCGGCGGCCGGCACGCAGGCGATGATCGCGTTGATGCGTGCGATCGTCGAACTGCCCAAACCCGTGATCGCCCGCGTCGACGGTCACGTGCGGGCCGGCGGGCTCGGCCTGGTCGGTGCCTGCGACATCGCGCTGGCCGGTGCCGCGTCGAGCTTCGCGGTCACCGAGGCGCGCCTCGCGCTGGCCCCCTCGGTCATCTCGATGGTGTTGCTGCCCAAGCTGACCGCGCGGTCGGCGGGCCGCTACTTCCTGACCGGCGAACGCTTCGACGCGCCGGTCGCCGAGCAGATCGGGCTGATCACGCGCGCCTGCGCCGACCCCGCCGACCTGGACCGCACGCTCGCCGACATGCTCGCCGGCATCCGCCTCGCCTCCCCACAGGGTCTCGCGGCGTCGAAGGCCCTCACCACCGCGGCCCTGCTCGCGACATTCGACGCCGACGCCGACGCGCGTGCCGCGGAGTCGGCGGCGCTGTTCGCCAGCGACGAGGCACGGGAGGGGATGACCGCGTTTCTGGGCAAGCGCCCGGCGGCCTGGGTCTCGCAATGACCGCGGGCGCACCGCGGGAACCCCGGCAGGAACGCTCCCGCCTGACCCGGGACCGACTGCTGACCGAGACCGTCGACGCGCTGGCCCGCGACGGCTGGTCGGCGGCGACCGTCGCCGCGGTCGCCGAGCGCGCCGGGGTCTCGCGCGGTGCGGCACAGCACCATTTCCCCACCCGCGAGGCCCTCATCATCGCGGCATTGGAGCAGCTGTTCGCCCAGCTCACCGCAGCCGCGGTGGCCGCGGCGCAGATTCCGGCGGGCGCGGACCGGGTTGCGGTGGCGATCGGCCGCGCGGTGGAGATCTACACCGGGACCGCGTTCAAGGCGGCACTACAGGTGTGGGCGGCGGCGGCCTCCGACCCGGCCCTCCGCGAGGTGATCCTGCCCATGGAGGCACGGTTTGCCCGGGTGGCCCACCAGATGACCGTGGCGATCCTCGATCCCGGCGGCGCCGACGCCCGGGCCCACCGGGTCGCCCAGGTCACCCTCGACCTCGCCCGCGGTCTCGGGCTGGCCGACACCCTCTCCGACGACTCCCGTCGTCGGGCACAGGTGGTCGCCACCTGGACGGAGATGGCGACCGCAGCGCTGTCTTGAGCCGCGCGAGCAGCACCCGCGCGAGGAGATCCAGGAGTCAGCTGTCGTGGATGATCACGCCGCGGATGTTCTTGCCGTCCCGCAGATCCTGGTAGCCCTCGTTGACCTGCTCGAGCGTGTAGGTCTGCGTGATCAGCTCGTCGAGCTTGAGCTGACCGGCGTCGTAGAGGCGCAGCAGGCGCACGATGTCGTACTGCGGGTTCGCCGAGCCGAACAGGGTGCCCTTGATGGTCTTCTGATTCAGCGTCAGATCGCAGCCGGAGACATGGACGGTCAGCTTGGTCGGGTCGGCGAGACCCGTGATCACCACGGTGCCGCCCTTGCCGATGACGGCGGTTGCGTTCTGGACGACCTCCTCGTCGACGGTGCCGACCAGGATCAGGGCCTGATCCGCGCCCTGACCCCAGGTGAGCTCGTTGACCTTGGCGGCGGCCTCGGCGGCATCCCCGAATGCGTGGGTCGCGCCGAACTTGACGGCCGTGTCCCGCTTGAACGGCACCGGATCCACGACGACGACGTGCTTGGCGCCGGCCGAGACCGCACCCTGCACGGCATTGATGCCGAGCCCACCGATGCCGTAGATCACCACGGTGTCACCGGCCTGGACCCCACCGGCATAGACGGCGGTGCCCCAGCCCGACGGGACGCCGCAACCGACGAGGACGGCCTTGTCCAAGGGCAGCCAGTCGTCGACCTTCACCACCGAATGCTGGCTGATGGTGGCCCGCTCGGAGAACGTGCCGAGCATACACATGGCGCCGAAATCGCTGTCCCCGGAATGGAACCGGAAGGTGCCGTCGGGCATCGAGCCTTCCAGGATGGTGGCGCCCATGTCGCACAGGTTCTGGCGACCGGTGGAACAGTAGCGGCAGGTGCCGCAGTTCGGGATGAAGCTGCACACGACGTGATCACCCGGCTTGACCTTGGTGACACCGGGGCCGACGGCCTCGATGACCCCCGAGCCCTCGTGGCCGCCCACGATGGGATAGCGAGGGGGAAGATCGCCGTCGGTGAGATGCAGATCGGAATGGCAGAGCCCGGCGGCGGTGTACTTGATGAGGACTTCGCCGTCGCGGGGCTCGTCGAGATCGAGTTCGACGATCTCGAAGGGCCTGCCGGGGGCCGTGAGCACGGCGGCCTTCGTGGTGAGGGACATGGGGATCGCTCCTTTGCGCGGGTGGACGGTATGCATGGATGGACGGTGAACGAGGTGCTGCGGCGGTGCCGCCGAGGTGTGATGGGGTTACATATGCGAACCTGCTTCTATTTCAACCACGGGTCGCGCCCGGCGGGGTGTCCAGAAACTGAACAGCGCGTCCGGGGCTCCGTCCTATGTGCAGGTTGAGCGGAGGGCCATCGCAATTATTGACGTGGCGATGCGCTCAGCCTGTACGTGCGACGGTGACCCGCCCTCGACGTCGAGGGCGCTAGACGTCGAGGGCGCGAATCCGGGCGTAGAGCGTGGTGCGGCTGATGCCGAGTTCCCGCGCCGCGTGCACCTTGTTGCCGTCGCAGCGCTCCAGCGCGTCGATGATCGCCTGCCGCTCGGCCTGCTCGAGTCCGGCCAGATGCGCTGCGCGGGAACTGGCTCGGTAGGGAGCGGGGAGATCGGCGAGTTTGATTGTGCGCGCCGACCGCGCCCGGCACGCGGTGCTCGCCCGCTCGAGTACCGTCACCAACTCGGTGAGGTTACCGGGCCAGTCGTGGCTGAGCAGGGCATCGGCGGCCGCCCCGGACAGATCGAGGCCCGGATGGAGATCGCCGATGACGGCCGCCGCGAGCGCGGTGAGCTCGTCGGTGCGTCGCCGCAGTGGCGGCAGGTCCACGCGCCGGCCACACCGGGTGAGCAGCGCGCCGACACCGGGTGTGCACTCGGCCGCGGGAGCGGAGACGACGAGGAGCGGCGACTCGGGGCGCGCGGTGCCCGCGAGATGCCGCAGGAGTGTCACCGCGGTGTCGCCGAGCAGTTCGACCCCGTCGATGACGAGTGCGGCCGCGGTCGACCGCGCCTGTGCCGCAAGTGCCGCGAAATCGGGCGGGGTGCCGGCGAGGAGGGCCGCGGCCACGTCGACGACGAGGGGTGGGGCCGCGGTCTCGGCGAAGTCGGCGGCGAGTTCGCGGGCGGCCGTGGTACGTCCGGTGCCGGGCTCGCCGGTGACGGCCACCGCGGCGGCGTGGCGCGTGGTCCGCGCGGACGGGGTGGATCGCGGTGTCGGGGTGGGGCGCAGGAAGAAGAGTGCGGCGCCGCGGGCGCCGGACACCGGTTCGGCGACGATCTGCACCGCCGTCCCCGACGTCAGGACCAGGCGCAGAGTGGTCGCGGTCAGTGCGGGATCGGCGGCGATGGTCCGCAGTGCTCCCAGATCGGTTGACGAAAGAAGTTGGGCGGCCAGTGAATTGGTGAGCTGTAGATCGTCGCCGAGGGCGGCGACGGCGAGGTCGCGGCGGGGGGCGGCGTGCTGGAAGGCATCGAGCAGCCGACGCTGGTGGGCGCGCGACCGATCCAGCAGGCGGTCGGCGATATCGCCGACGATGCCGGTCACGAACGGTACGGCCAGGGGATTGCTGCGCGGGCCGACATCGGTCAGGCAGAGACTGCCCGCGAAGCGCCGGGTGGCGGGATGGATGATCGGCAGGCCGAAGCAACTCAGATGCTTGAATCGCTCGAGGTAGTGTTCGCTGCCGTTGACCGTGATGCCGCCACGGATCTCGGCGGTGGTGCCGAGTCCGGTGGTCCCGACCGCCGATTCGTCGAACCGGTGGCCCGGGGCCGCACCGAGTCGATCCAAGGTGTTCTCGACGGCGGCGCCCAGGGCGATCCGCGACACCATCCGGCAGTCGTGGTCGACGAGCAGCAGGGACACCCCGGTGTCCTGGAGCCGGACGGCCGCGTCGTCGAGGACGGGCCGGGCGGCGTCGAGGAGGGTATCGGCCGACTCGAGGGCGACGGAATCGACCGGCGGCGCATCGCCGGGCCGGACGCCGGACAGCTCGGACCGCCGCCACGAGTGCGCGATCACCGCGCGCTGTGGTGCCCGGTCGGGATCACACGTCGGCAGGTTGATGTCTCCACAGTGACACAGATCTCACCGGTCGGGCAACGAGCCGGTCGGCGTGCGGGTGCCCGGCCCCGATCATCCCGCCCGCGGCCCCTGGTTACGGTTGTCGCATGCGAGTGGCCACCTGGAACGTGAACTCGGTCAAGCAGCGGATCCCGCGGTTGCTGCCCTGGCTCGACGAGCGCACACCCGACGTCGTCTGTCTGCAGGAGACCAAGCTGTCCGACGAGGTCTTCGACACCGTCCTGGGACCCGAGTTCACCGAGCGTGGCTACGAGTTCGCACATGTCGGCCAGGGCCAGTGGAATGGCGTCGCGATCCTCTCGCGGGTCGGCCTTGACGACGTCCGCCGCGGCGTCGACGGCGTACCCGGCTATCCCGACCCGTCCTCGGCGCCTGAGGCGCGGGCGGTCTCGGCGGTGTGCGGTGCCCGGGCGGGCCTCCCGCCGGTGCGCATCCATTCGCTCTACGTGCCCAATGGGCGCGAACCCGATTCCGACCACTACCACTACAAGCTGGCCTGGCTGGCGCGGCTGCGCGAGGTCGTCGCACCGGAGGCGGCGTCGACGATGCTGTGCGGCGATCTCAACATCGCGCCCGCCGACGCCGACCTCTACGACCCGCGGGCGTTCGTCGGGCACACCCATGTCACCGCACCCGAACGTGCCGCGCTGGCCGGGCTCGAGGACCTGGGGCTGACCGACGTGGTGCGCAGCCGCTGGCCCGACGAGCGGGTCTACAGCTACTGGGACTACCGCGCCGGCATGTTCCACAAGGACCTCGGCATGCGCATCGACCTGATCCTGGCCGGGGCGCAGACCTCGGGCCGGGTCGCGGCCGCGTGGGTGGATCGGGCCGCCCGCAAGGGCACCAAACCCAGCGACCATGCGCCGGTCATCGTCGACCTCGACGTCGCACCCGACGGCGACATCGGCCCGATGGTGCCACCGCCGTCGAATCCGGCGCGGCGGGGCGCGGCAAAGGTGCCGCTGCCGCAGGCGAAGGACCGCTGATGTCCTGGCGCGGCGTGCTGATCGAACGCAAGGGTGGGCCGCTGCCGCCCGCGCGGGCGGCCGCACGGCTGGCCGCCTACCTCTACGGCAACATCCTCGTGCTGGCGTCGGTGGTGGTGGCCTCGGCGCATTCGATCATCGACGGCACCGCGGCACTGCTGGTGCTCGGGACCGGCGTGACGACCTATGCCGCGCACGTCTTCGCCGAACTGATCGCACACGGGAACATCCCGGAGGCACATGGCGCAGGCGACAGCGCCGGGCTCCGGCGGATCCTCGGCGACGAGCTCCGGGACGCGGTGCCCATCGCGTCGTCGGCGATCGGGCCGGCACTGGTCCTCGGCCTCGGCTACCACGCACTGATCCCGACGCAGGCCGCGCATCTGGTGGCCGGTGCCGTGGTGGTCGTCCGCATCGCCTCGGTCCCGCTGGTCACCGAGCGTGTCCGGGGCAACGCGGTCGGCCCGCGGGTGCTGGTCGCAGGACTCCTCACCGCCGCCCTCGCCGCGCTGATCGTGCTGCTCAAGACCTTCCTCGGACACTGACGCGTGGTGGGCGCGGCACTCGCGCCCACGGTGAGCGGATCCCTTGCCCTCCGCCCGGCACCCGCCTGGTCTGTCGGGTGAATCTTTTTGACCTGTGCAAATCCGGTCGGTAGAGTGAACCGCCGGTGCCCGGCGCGAGCTGGGCCAGTCCGCATGCCCTGCCGACACCCGGCCCCGCCGGGTCGACGGCCACCATGTCGCACGGGTGCTCCCGCTCGTGCGGCGGGTTCTGCGTACTGACACGCAAGACCGGCGTCGGGTCATTTGACACGCCCGACCTCGGGGGAGCGATAACTGTACTGACCAGGGCATTTGCTCTGGTGGGGCGAGTTGTGGAAGTCGCCGGACGCCCGGGAGAACCGGGCGCCGGAGCCTTGCCTGGAGCGCAAACCACGACGACGAGCACAGCCGACAAAGAAAGAATCATCAGTGCCAACGATCAATCAGCTGGTCCGCAAGGGCCGTCATGACAAGGCCGCGAAGAACAAGACCGCGGCCCTCAAGGGGAGCCCGCAGCGTCGTGGCGTGTGCACCCGCGTCTACACCACCACCCCCAAGAAGCCGAACTCCGCGCTCCGCAAGGTCGCCCGTGTGCGCCTGACGAGCTCCGTCGAGGTCACCGCCTACATCCCGGGTGAGGGTCACAACCTGCAGGAGCACTCGATCGTGCTCGTCCGCGGCGGTCGTGTGAAGGACCTGCCCGGTGTTCGCTACAAGGTCATCCGCGGCGCTCTGGACACCCAGGCCGTGAAGAACCGTAAGCAGGCTCGCAGCCGCTACGGCGCCAAGAAGGAGAAGAGCTGACATGCCGCGCAAGGGCCCCGCGCCGAAGCGCCCCATCGACGTCGACCCGGTCTACGGCTCGCAGCTGGTGAGCCAGCTGGTCTCGAAGGTGCTCCAGGACGGCAAGAAGCAGGTCGCTCAGCGGATCGTCTACGCCGCTCTCGAGGGCACCCGCGAGAAGACCGGCACCGACCCGGTCATCACCCTCAAGCGCGCGCTCGACAACGTCAAGCCGACCCTCGAGGTCAAGAGCCGCCGCGTCGGTGGCGCGACCTACCAGGTCCCGATCGAGGTCAAGCCCAACCGCGCCAACACCCTCGCGCTGCGCTGGCTGGTGACTTTCAGCCGGCAGCGTCGCGAGAAGACCATGGTCGAGCGCCTCGCCAACGAGCTGCTCGACGCTTCCAACGGTCTGGGCGCTTCGGTGAAGCGTCGCGAGGACACCCACAAGATGGCCGAGGCCAACCGGGCGTTCGCGCACTACCGCTGGTGACCATCTGAACGCTCATCTCGGGTCCCCCGGATGACAGTCAGTTTCGAAACTTCCCGAAGGGAATGAAGTGGCACAGGAAGTGCTCAGCGACCTGAACAAGGTTCGCAACATCGGCATCATGGCCCACATCGATGCCGGCAAGACCACCACCACCGAGCGCATCCTGTTCTACACGGGTGTCAACCACAAGCTGGGCGAGACCCACGACGGCGCCTCGACGACCGACTGGATGGAGCAGGAGAAGGAGCGCGGCATCACCATCACGTCCGCCGCGGTCACCTGCTTCTGGAACAAGAACCAGATCAACATCATCGACACCCCCGGCCACGTCG
>JASGFO010000164.1:0-9549 GCA_047605505.1 Gordonia sp. (in: high G+C Gram-positive bacteria)
TGTCGTCGGTCACGATAGCTCCGCTATCCCTCCTCCTCCGCCTTGCCTGATCGCCGATCGCTCCACCGGATCCCCCGGACGAACTTCCGGGCGAGACCACTTAGTCCGTGCGTGTCCCGTACCTCGGGCGCGGTCGACACCGCCCTGCGCCGAGCCTATGCAATGCTTGACGCGGCAGTGTTCGCCGTATGCCGGGAGATCTGGTGCCCGGTGTCCGCCGCGAACGACCCGCACGACCAGCGAAAGGTGCACCGATGGGTGTGTTCTCGTCCGACGGTAAGACCCGCTCCGAACGCCGCGCCGCCGCCAAGGCCCTGAAGGCGAAGGCCAAGCTGGAGGCCAAACTCGAGTCGCAGGAACGCCGGGCCGCGGCCAAGCACAGCCGGCGGGCGGCGAAGAAGGCACACAAGCGGGAGCTCACGGCCGAGCGCAAGAACGCCCGCAAGGCCGCGAAGGCGTCGAACAAGGCCCTCAAGGCGCAGATCAAGATCGCCGAGGCGCAGGCGAAGACCGCAGCGGTCGAGGCCCAGGCCGCCGCCGACGCGAAGTTCCTCTCCACCAAGAACGTGAGCCGTTACCTGACCGTCGCGCGGATGGTCGCCCCCATCCTGGCCCCCGTCGCCTACCGTGCCGCGGTCGCCGGCCGCGGCAAGATCGCCGAGCTGCAGGCCGAACGCGCTGGCGTCGCACCATCGTTGCTGCGCCGCTACTCCGGCCATGGCGCGCCGCTCGCAGCCCGGGTCACCGCCACCCGTGATTCCTTGGAAAAGGTTGCGGCACAGGATTCATCGGCCGATTCTGCCGAGTTCGTGGCGGCGATGACCACCCGGCTGGACAACCTCGCGGTGGCCATCGAGGCCGCCGAGCCGATGGCTCCCGGCCAGCGCCGGACGGCACACAACGCCATCGCCGACGAGCTCGCTGCCATCGATGCCGATATCCTTGCCCGTCTCGGTGTCCGCGCCTGAGCCAAGCGCCACCCACGACCCCCAGGGAGTACTGAACACATGACGCAACCGGAACCGCGCAATCCCGGCCCCCCAGATCCCCCTGACCAGGAGACCTCGGCGACGCCGCCCGCGACAACGGCTCCGGTGACGAACGCTCCCGCCACGACAGCGGCCGGGGCGCAACCGGCAGCCAAGAAGGCCGCGGCACAGACGACAGGGACAAAGAAGGCACCCGCCAAGAAGGCCGGAGCAAAGAAGGCACCCGCCAAGAAGACGCCGGCAAAGAAGACCGCAGCCAAGAAGACGACCAAGAAGGCACCCGCCAAGAAGACGGCAGCGAAGAAGACGGCAGCCAAGAAGACGGCGGCGCCTGGAGATCCGACCAAGAAGGCCCCCGCAAAAAAGGCCCCGGCCAAGCGGTCGGCCGCCACGAAGTCCACACCCGCCCCGGCGAAGAAGACACCGGCCAAGAAGACACCGGCCAAGCGCGCACCCGCCAAGAAGACACCGGTGAAGTCGGCGGGCAGTGGACCGGCCAAGAAGGCACCGCCCAAGATCGCCCCACGCCCGGTCGCCGCACCCGCACCGATCCCTACACCCGCACCGGCCGCGGTGCCCCCCGTCGTCGACGAGGTCGCCGAGGCCGACGCCCGGCGGGCGACGTTCGCCGAGCTCCGGGCGAACGCACCCACCGAGTTGCCGTTCCCGGTGAAGGTGCCGACCGTCGTCGGCAGCATGTTCGCGACCATCGGCGCCGCGATCGTGTATCTGCGGCGCCGACGTCGCTGAACCCCGAAGCCTACGAGTGCGCGACCCGGGCGGTGATGGCGTCGGCGATCGCCTCGGGGCGCCGCTGCGGCAGCCAGTGGTCGACGCCGGAGAGCACGATGAAGTCGTAGGGGGCGTCGACCATGGCCGCGCAGCCGCGCGCGCCGGCCCGCGCGAGGTAGATGTCGCCGTCGCTCCACAGGTAGGTCGTCGGGACGGTGATCTTGCGGTTGAGCACACTCGGATTGCCGAACGTGAGCGCCCGGTACCAGTTGATGCCGCCGGTCAGGGCGCCGTAGTCGATGATGTCGGTGCGCAGCTTCTCGAGGAATCCCTTGGGCCCGAACTCGGGGGCCCGCGAGCTCTGCGACAGCGTGGCCAGCGCGAGTTCCGGGAGCTTCGGGATCTGGAACACGGCCATGTACCAGGACCTCAGCAGCTGGCCTTTCGGCAGCGCCCGAACATAGGCACCCGGGTGCGGGACCGCCAGCGTCGTCAGCGACCGGATCCGGTCCGGATAGGTGGCCGCCACTGCCCACGCCACGGCTGCACCCCAGTCGTGGCCGACGAGATGCACCTTCTCCGCGCCCAGCGCGTCGACCAGGGCGATGACGTCGGCGGCGAGCTCGGAGATCCGGTAATCGCGTACCTTCGACGGCCGGGCCCCCGGTGAGTAGCCACGCTGATCGGGCGCCACGGTGCGCAGGCCGCGCGCGTTGAGCAGCGGCGTGACGGCATCCCAGCAGTCCGCGCGCTCGGGGAAGCCGTGCAGCAGCACGACGGGGGACCCGGTGTCGGGACCGGGTTCGGTGGCACTCACCGGCCCCGAATCGATGACATCGAATACGTATGAGCCCCGCTGGAACTCGGTGATGCGCTCCGGCATCGTCGCCTCCTTGTGGTCACCTTGCGGCCGCCGCCCACGACGGACAGATCGGCCGGTGTGCCTGCGAGAATACGTGTAACCGACAGTTCCATGTTCAGCTGGCCGGATCCGCGAGCAGCCGCGACCGGATGCGGTCGCGGCTGCTGCGGTAGGGACGACGATCAGCTCAGATCAGCTTGTACACCGTCGTCCCGCCGACGGTGGTGGCGGTGAAGTTCGCCGTCACCCACTCGGCGATCTCGGAGTTGCCGCCGGGCCCACCGCCCTGGCCGCCGCCGATGTAGTAGGCGATCTCGCCGTCGGCAACCCACTGCTTGAACTGATCGAGGGTCGGCGCGGGGTCACCGCTCCAGCCGCCGATGGCCATCACGGCCTTGCCGACCGCGATCTCCAGGCCGGCCGCGGACTGCGATCCGTTCGTCGCGGCCGCCCACGTCGTCGTGGTATCCGCGAGCAGCGCCGCCAGCTCCGTGTTGGACTCACCGCCGCCACCGGGTCCGCCCTGGCCGCGGGTCTGATTCCCGGCAGCATCGTGGTTCGCGGCCCCGGTCCTGCTGCTGCCGGTGCTGTTATTACCGCTGCCGCTGTTGCTGTTATTACTGCTGCTGTTGCTGCTGCTGCCGCTGTTATTGCCATTGCCGGTGCTGTTGCTGTTGCTGCTATTGCCGGGCCCACCACTGCTGCCGTGTCCGCCGCCACCGCCGGGTCCGCCACCGCCGGGTCCGCCCATGCCGCCACCGGCCATCGAGGTGTTCACCGCCGACGGAATCGAGCCGCCGTGCGAGGTCGCCGCCGTCGCGATCGAGAAGGCTGCGGTACCACCGAATCCGGCCAGCGAGCCGGCGATCAGCGCGGCGGCGACCAGCTTCTTCATACCCAGGGCCCCGCCCGCGACCACACCGACCACCGCGGCCACGATCACCACGCCGATCAGCCAGCGGCACCACACCGGACCGAAGTCGTTGCGGTTGAGCAGGACGATGGACCACCAGCCGGCCAGCGCGAGCATCCCCGCCAGCGCGAGACGCCCGTCCCAGAATTCCCGTCGCCGCCAGGCGAACACACCACCGAGCCCGATCAGTGCGGCCACGGCCGGGGCCAGCGCCACCGTGTAGTACGGGTGGATGGTGCCGCTCATGTAGCTGAAGATCATCCCGGTGACCAGCAGCCAGCCGCCGAAGCCGACCAGCGCGGCCGCCTCGGTCCGCCGGATTCCGTTGCGGTAGGAGAAGAGCGGCAGACTGCGGATCATCACGTACACACCGAAGGCGAGCGCGAGCAGCGCCACCGGCAGGAGCCAGGAGATCTCGTTGCCCATCTCGGAACTGAACAGTCGCGACAGTCCGGTGGAGCCGCCGAAGGAGCCGCCGGCCTGGCCGCCGCCACCCATACCACCGCCGCCGCCACCGCTGATCCGGCCGACGCCGTTGTAGCCGAGCACGAGATCCATGAAGGTGTTGTCGGTGGAGCCGCCGATGTAGGGGCGCGAGCTCGCCGGCACCAGCATCGTCACGACGACGAACCAGCCCGCCGAGATCACCAACGCCACCGCGGCACCGATCAGCTGCGCGATCCGCTTGATCCAGCCGTTGTTCGCGAACACCAGGTAGGCGAGTGCGAACGCCGGCAACACCAGCAGGCCCTGCAGCATCTTGGTGAGGAACGCGAAACCCAACGCCACCCCGACCAACGCGAGCCACCGGCCCGAGTTGGTCGCCACCGCCCGGGTCAGGGCGTATCCACCGGCGACCATCAGCAGCACCAGCAGGGCGTCGGGGTTGTTGAACCGGAACATCAGCGCGGCGGCCGGGGTGAAGGCGAGGACCGCACCCGCGATCAACCCGGCGGCGCGCGCCTGCCGCGCATCGGCGGGTGTGTGGGCTCCGACCGCGCGGCGAACCGTCGCGTACAGCAGCCAGACAGCCGCGACACCCATGATCGCCTGCGGCACCAGCACCGCCCACGAGTTCATCCCGAAGATCCGGACCGACAGCCCGGTCGCCCACAGTGCGGCCGGGGGCTTGTCGACGGTGATGAAGTTCGCCGGGTCGAGTGCCCCGAAGAACCAGGCCGTCCAGCTCTGTGAGCCGGCCCAGGCAGCCGCGGCGTAGAACGTGTTGGCATAGCCGCTCGCCGAGAGATTCCACAGGTAGAGCACCGCGGTGGCCAGCAGCAGTACGGGCAGGCCCAGCCGGGCCCCCCACGCGGGTCGCCACCCGGGGCCGAGGCGCGGTGCGGTGTGGGCGTCGTCGGTCGGCGGTGCGGTGCTCGGCCGATCCAGGGTTGCGGTCATCATTCCTCCGTGGGATCGAGTTCGTCGAAGACCAGAGTGGCCGCCCGGACTCCCGCACCACTGGGAGCAAGCTGGGAGCTCCCTGAACGTGTCGCCCCGGTGCGGTCTCAGCCCGGCGGCATCGGCGTGGTCGACGAACCCCGACGCGCCGGGACCACCGGGACAAAGGCATTCGCGGCGCGCCCGCGCAGCGTCGGCGAGATCTCGTTGATGAAGGCAAGCACCTCACGCGCCTGGCCGCGCGGGTAGGGCGTCGGCACGTAGTCGTTGTAGGACTCGGTGCGTGACACCCGGGTCGGGATCACCCGGAAGTCGACGCCGCGGACCCGCGTCCCGGCCAGGTGGAATCTGGCCTGCAGGATAAAGGTGCGCTTGTCCGTCGGATTGCTGTTGCCGCCGAAGGCGAAGTTGCCGAACGAGTACGCGATGAGTTTGCCCCGGTAGATCTCCATCGACTGGATCACGTGCGGGTGGGTGCCCACCACGAGGTCGGCGCCTGCGTCGATCGCGAGGTGCCCGAGCGCGGTCTGCACGCCGTACGGGGTGTGTTCGCTCTCGATGCCCCAGTGCATGAACGGGATCACCACGTCGGCGCCGCGCGCTCGGAGGCTGCGGATGTCGCCGACGAGTTTGCGGCGCATCTGCGGGGTGTCGAGCCAGGCCTGGTAGCCGACGAAGCCGAAGGTCACGCCCTTGACCGTGGTCAGGTTGTCGTAGTCGTAGGACGATCCCTCGCCCTCGTCGCCGGTGCCGAAGTACTCGATCCCGGCGGCGCGCAACGCGGCCAGGGTGTCGGTGAAGCCGGCCTGGCCGTAGTCGTAGGTGTGGTTGTTGGCGACGGTGACCACGTCGATCCCGCCCGCGGGCAGTGTCCGCGCAAGTGCCGGGTCGCCGTGGAAGTGATAGACCTCACCCTCGCCCTTGTAGCGCTTCGCCGACCGGCGGGTCAGCGCCACCTCGAAGTTGGCGACGGTGAGGTCGTCGGTGGTGAAGAAGCGTTTGACGCTCTGGAAGAAGTAGTCGGGGCGGCGCCCCGATTCGGCCCAGAGGGTGGGCAGGCTCGTCGCCGAGGAGAAGTTGTCGTCGGTGCCCAGGATGTTGTCACCGGTGAACGAGAGCACCAACTCCTGCTCGGCGGGGGCGGCATTCGGCCCGGCGTCGGCGCCCTCGGCCAGCGTGGTGTAGAAATCGCGCGCCGGGCTGCGGAATCCCGTCGCCGCCGACGCCGCGGCGAGTGCGGCGATCACGGCCAGCACGACCACTCCGATCACGCCGCGGGAGCGTACCCGGGCATTGCGGTCCTTGCTGTTGCCTGCCGACACCCCTTGTATCCAACCTCATCGGGCAGCGGAATGCGCTGCGGTCCACCGACCTATCGTCTGACCGGAGGAATCGCGACGGGCCGCGTACCGAGACGGCCACACAAACATGGGATGTTAGGGTCAATTCTCGTGACACTGCCGATCGCGCCGCCGCCCCGCACCAGTTCCCTCGTCATCGACGCGATGCTCGCGCGCATCCAGGACGGCACCTGGGCCGTGGGACACCGCATCCCGGCCGAACCCGACCTCGTCACCGAGTTCGGCGTGGGCCGCAACACGATTCGGGAGGCCGTCCGCGCCCTTGAGCACGCCGGACTCCTCGCACCGCGCCGCGGCGACGGCACCTTTGTGCGTACCCGCAACGTGCTCACCGAGGCCCTGGCCCGCAGCGCCGACCGCTCCGGGCTCGTCGACCTGCTCACCACGCGACGAGCCCTCGAGTCCGAGGCCGCGGCGCTGGCCGCGCAGGCACCCGACCACACCGACGTCACCGCGCTGCGGGTCCTGCGTGCCCGCGCGGTCGACGCGTGGGCCGCCGGCGATACCGCGGCTCACGCCGACGCCGACATCGCCTTTCACCGGGCCGTCGTCGAACGCTGCGGCAATCGACTGCTGGTCGAGCTCTACGACGGACTCTCCGAGGTGATCCGTCGTGCGCACGCGCGGGTCGCGGCCACCACCCATCACCGGGATCCCGACGGGCACGACACCGTGCTCGACGCCATCGCCGCCGGTGATCCCGACGCCGCCCGCGGCGCCGTGTACAGCTACCTCGACGACGCCCTGAACGGTCTGCGATGACGCCGACGCCGGCGCGAGCGGTGCCGGCCGAACCCTCCGCCGCCACCCGCCGACGGTCCCTGTTCACCGTGATCACGGCGGTCGGCATCATGCTGGTGGCCGCCAATCTGCGGCCGGCCGTGGTCGCGGTTGGCCCGTTGGTCGACGACATCAGCCGTGGTGAGCGCTTCGGCAGCGCGGTCTCCGGCCTACTGACGACACTGCCGGTGCTGTGCTTCGGCCTGGTCTCGCCGATCGCGCCGCGCCTGGCCGCGCGATTCGGCATCGAACGCGCCATCTTCGGTTCGCTGGTGGTCCTGCTGGCCGCGATCGGGCTGCGGGCGATCCCCGGCACACTCGGGCTCTTCGCGGGATCGGCGCTGGTCGGCCTGTCGATCGGCGCCTGCAACGTGGTCCTGCCCGCACTCATCAAACGCGACTTCACGCACCGCTCCGGCCTGATGACCGGCCTCTACTCGATGACCTTGTCCGGGGGTGCCGCGGTGGCGGTCGGGACGATCGTGCCCATCGACGACGCGGTCGGCGGGCACTGGCGGCTGAGCCTGGCCACCTGGGCGCTGCCCGTGGCGCTCGCACTGCTCGTGTGGCTCCCGCAACTGTCGCGCGTCCACACCGCCGAATACGCTCCGGCGGGCAGCCTCTGGCGCAACCCGATCGCGTGGGCGATCACCGTCTTCATGGGCGCCCAGTCACTGGTGTTCTACACGCTCACCGCGTGGCTGCCCGCCTACCTCGCCGACGAGGGATTCACCCGCTCCGCGGCCGGGTCCGTGCTCGCGATCGGCCAGATCGCCGCGTTGATCGCCTCGCTGGTGGCGCCCATCGTCGCCGGCCGCTTCGCCGACCAACGCCTGCTGACCACCGCCGTGCTCACCGTGAGCCTGATCGGGCTCGTCGGCCTGCTGACCACCGACCACGCGACCGTCGCCGCGACGATACTGCTGCTACTCGGGCCGGGCTCGTCGATCAGCCTGGCACTGCTGTTCATGGTCTTGCGTAGCAACTCGACGGCCCAGACCGGGCAGGTGTCGGGGATGGCCCAGACCGTCGGCTACCTGCTGGCGGCACTCGGCCCGGTCACCGCCGGCACCCTCCACGACGCCACCGGCTCGTGGGAGGCAGCGTTCACCGTCGTCGGCGCCGCCCTGATCATCCAGTTGATCGCCACTACCGGCGCCGCACGCAACGTGACGATGTGAGGTCCCGGCGACAGACCTCCGCGACAACCTCAGCGACCCGGCAGGTACCTCAGGGCCCGCAGCACGGTCGGCGTGGCCGCGCGATAGAGGTCCTTGGGCACGCCCGGCGCCTGATCCATCCCCAGGAACCGCTGCTCGGCGATCGTCTGCGACTCGCAGTATTTGAGCAGCCCCTCCTCACCATGACGCCGACCGACCCCCGAGATCCCCATGCCGCCCATCGGCGCCGCGGTCGATGCCCACGCCGCCGCATATCCCTCATTGATGTTCACGGTGCCCGCGTGCAGCTGCTCGGCGATCTTCTGCGCCTCGGCGCTGCTGCCCGCCCACACACTCGCGTTGAGGCCGTACTCAGTGTCGTTGGCGAGCTTGATCGCCTCGTCGACCGAATCCACCGGGTACACCGACACGACCGGCCCGAAGGTCTCGTCGGCGTAGCAGGTGGCCTCCGCGGTGACCCCGGTCAGCACCGTCGGCTCGAAGAAGAACGGTCCGAGATCGGCGCGCCGCTTGCCGCCGGCGAGCACCGTGGCCCCCTTGGCCACGGCATCGGCGACGTGCGCGTCGACCGTGTCGACCTGCGCTGCCGAGGCCAGCGAGCCCATGTCGGCGCCGAAGTCGTAGGTGGCGGCCAGCTTCATGCCGCGCACGTGCTCGGCGAACTTCTCGGTGAACTCGTCGGCAACCGCCCGGTGCACGTAGATGCGTTCGATCGAGATGCACAGCTGCCCCGAGTTCGAGTAGCAGGCCCGGGCGGCGCCCTCGACCGCCTTCGCGATGTTCGCCCCGGCGGTCACGATCATCGGATTCTTGCCGCCGAGCTCGGCGGAGAAGCCGATCAGCCGGCGCCCGGCCTGTTCGGCCAGCGTCGCGCCCGTCGCCGACGAGCCGGTGAACATCACGTAGTCGGTCTGGGCAACGATCGCCTGCCCGACCACCCCGCCCGGCCCCGGCACCACCGCGAACAGTTCGCGGGGCAGACCGGCCTCATACAGCAGTTCGGCGACCGCCAGCGCACAGTACGGCGTCTGGCTGTCCGGTTTGACGACCACCGCGTTTCCGGCCATCAGCGCGGCCACCCCGTCGGAGACCGCGAGCGTGAGCGGATAGTTCCACGGGCTGATCACGCCGACAACGCCCTTGGGCTGGTAGCGCACCCGGACACTCGTCGCGCCCGGCAGCACGCCCTTGACCTTGCGGTCGGCGAGCAGCTTGGGACCGACCTGCGCGTAGTGCCGTGCGGTGAGCACGACGTCGATGACCTCTTCCTGCGCGTACGCGCGCGCCTTCCCGGTCTCGGCCTGCGCGATGTCCATCAATACCGCGGCAT
>JASGFO010000165.1:0-9495 GCA_047605505.1 Gordonia sp. (in: high G+C Gram-positive bacteria)
CTCAGGCGAGGATCTCGTCGATGGTCGGCGCACCTTGGGCGAGGCGAATACTCCAGGTGGTGAGCTGATCGGTGGTGGCATGCTCGACGATCTCGCGGGTGGCCGCGTCCACCTGCCCGAATCGTGCGGTCAACATGTCCACCAGCAGTTGGGCCTGCCCCTCGGCGCGTCCCTGCTGACGCCCCTCCTTACGCCCCTCGGCGCGTCCCTGCTGACGCCCCTCCTTACGCCCCTCGTCGCGTCCCTGCTTACGCCCCTCGTCGTGGAGCTTCTGTGCGGTGCTCACGATGGTCTCCTCTGCATCCGGGCCGAGCAGTGCGGCGAACTCTTCGATGCTTTCGCGTGGAGTGTTGCTGACCCTTAAAAGGTACGTCACGAACAACCGCATCACTCGCTGGTCGGATTCCCGCCCGAGTTCCTGCCAGTCGCTGAGCCAATTCGTCAGCCAGATTGTCGCGTCCTGCGTCCCGGGAGCCTTGCCCAACAGGACGAGCGCGGTCCGCGCCTGCGGTGTCAACGGCCGGGACCGCAGTGCGGAATCATCGATGCTGGTCAGATCATCGAGCAGAAACCGGACGTGCGGCACGAGGTCACCGAGAGTGGACGCGGTGTCGGGATCGATGTCGAGCAGCTCGGCGATGTCGGTGGGCGCCGTCCAGCGCCGCCGCCCCTGGTAGATGACGACCGGAACAATCATCGGCAACCGACGCGGGGTTGGCTCACCCGCCCTGCCGGTATCCGTGAGATAACGACACCAGATCCGTACCTGATAGCGCAGCATCCGAAACGCCATCAGCCCGTCCGGGCTGCTCTGATGCTCGATCAGCACGTACAGATACGCATCGCGACCGTCAAACGTGGTGCGGAAGAGCAGGTCACTGTGAACCTGGGTCAGATCGCTGTCCACGAAGGACCCGGACAGCAGCGCCAACGAATCGAGGTCGAGTCGCTCGGCGACCGTCGATGGCAGCAACGACTGCAGTTCCGAGCCCGCGTTCCGTGGGTCACCGAAGACCTCCCGGAACAGGGCGTCGTGCGGTTGCCCGCCCCTGTCGTCGGATCCCGCCGTGTCCATGTCGACACGATAAGTCGGCCTACCGACAAAGGGACTCACCGCACGGGTGCACGCCTGCTCAGGCGAGGATCTCGTCGATGGTCGGCGCACCTTGGGCGAGGCGAATACTCCAGGTGGTGAGCTGATCGGTGGTGGCATGCTCGACGATCTCGCGGGTGGCCGCGTCCACCTGCCCGAATCGTGCGGTCAACATGTCCACCAGCAGTTGGGCCTGCCCCTCGTCGCGTCCCTGCTTACGCCCCTCGTCGTGGAGCTTCTGTGCGGTGCTCACGATGGTCTCCTCTGCATCCGGGCCGAGCAGTGCGGCGAACTCTTCGATGCTTTCGCGTGGAGTGTTGCTGACCCTTCATTGGTGACCTGAACCAACGCTACAGCGAATCGTCGGTGTGGGTGGGATTCTTCGGCATCGCACCCTCCGGGGCCGCGATCTGGGGGTGCCCGGCCGGGGGTTTCGCCGGATGCCCGAAACCGGTCGGCGCGTTGGCCGCCTCGGCCTTCTCGACCGCCGTGACTGCACCGGACATCGCCAGCAGAACACCGCCGATGACTGCGGCGACAAACGCCACGATCGCCGCGGGCCCCCAGCCGGCACGGGTCGCGTCGCCGAGGAAGACGATGCCGACCGCGCCCGGCAGCACCGTCTGACCGACGACCAACGCCGCCGCGGCACCATTGACCGACCCGGTCTGCAACGCCACCGTGAGCAGATAGAACCCACCGATCCCACTGATGACCAGCGCATACAGTGCCGGGTCGGTGAACAGCGTGGTCAGGTGAAACGGGGCGAGCCCGTCGACGACGCGCGACGCCACCGCCATCACCCCGAACACCGCGCCCGCGGCCAGACCCGTCGCCGACGCGATATGCCGGTGCAGCAAGCGCATCCCCAACAGGCCCACACCGAACAGCACCGGCCCCGCGGCCAGCGTCGTCCACCGCATCCACCCCGGATGCTCGGCGCCCTGCGGGCCCGCCGCGACCGCCAGCAGAATCAGCGCCGCCACGGTCAACGCGCCCGCCAGCCAGTCCCGCAGCAACAACCCGACCTTCAAGACGATCAGCGCGAGCAGCGCCGTCGCCAGCAGCCGTGCCGAGATGATGGTCTGGGACAGAAACAGGGGGATCATCCGGGACGCCGCGATGGTGGCCGCGAAGCCGATCGCGTCGAAGACGAAGCCGATCAAAAAGGCCTGGGTGAGCATCGTCGCCACGGTCGACCGCAGCGACGGATGCGCCCTGGCCGAGCGTCGTCGTTCCTCGCGGACCGCGGCCCGCTGCGACACCTGCTCGGCGCCCAGCGCCTGCAATACCGACGCCGCGGCGAATGCGCATGCCCCGATGACGGCGACGACAATGCCCGCGATCATGCCGTCACGCCGGTTCGAGTACCTCGGTGCCGACAAAGGTCGCCAGCTCGGCCGGCAGTCGCACCGAGCCGTCGGGCTGCTGATGATTCTCCAGGATCGCCACCAACCAGCGGGTGGTGGCGAGGGTGCCGTTGAGCGTCGCGGCGATCTGCGGTTTCCCGTTCTCGTCGCGGTAGCGGATCTGCAATCGACGCGCCTGGAAGGTCGTGCAGTTCGACGTCGAGGTCAGTTCCCGGTAGGTCTGCTGGGTCGGCACCCAGGCCTCGCAGTCGAACTTGCGGGCCGCCGACGAGCCCAGATCCCCCGCGGCGACGTCGATGACGCGGTACGGCACGTCGATCGCGGCCAGCATGTCCTTCTCGAACGCGAGCAGCCGCTGATGTTCGGTGTCGGCCTCATCGGGCTTGCAGTAGATGAAGCCCTCGACCTTGTCGAACTGGTGCACGCGCAGGATGCCGCGGGTGTCCTTGCCATAGCTGCCCGCCTCCCGACGGAAGCAGCTCGACCAACCCGCATAGCGTTTGGGTCCTGACGACAGATCCAGGATCTCGTTCATGTGATAGCCCGCGAGCGGGACCTCCGACGTGCCGACGAGATACAGATCGTCGTCCTTGTCCAGGTGATAGACCTCGTCGGCGTGGGCACCGAGAAAGCCGGTGCCGCCCATCACCTCCGGGCGCACCAGCACCGGCGGCACCATCAGGGTGAACCCGCGGGCCGTGGCCTTCTGCGCGGCCAGCGTCAGCAACGCGAGCTGCAGCATCGCACCCGCGCCGGTCAGGAAGTAGAACCGCGAGCCGGACACCTTCACCCCGCGCTCCATGTCGATCAGGCCCAGGTTCTCCCCGATCGTCAGATGATCGGCCGGATCGGCAATCGCCCGCGGCTCCCCCACATGCTCGACGACCACGTAATCGTCCTCGCCACCGGCCGGGGCGCCCTCGATGAGATTCGGAATCGCCCGATGCGCGGCACCCGACGCCTCGTCGGCCGCCGCCTGGGCGGCAACCGCGGCCTTGACGCGTTCGGCCAACTCCTTGCCACGCGCCAACAACGCCGCCTTCTCCGCACCGGACGCCTTGCCCACCAGCCGACCCAACGACTTCTGCTCCGCCCGCAACGAGTCCGCCTCGACGATCGCGGAACGACGCGCGGCATCGGCCTCGAGCAGCGCGTCGACCAGCCCCGGATCCTCCCCGCGCGCACGCTGGGAAGCACGGACCCGATCAGGTTCATCACGGAGAATCTTGAGGTCGATCACGTTGTCAAACCCTACAGTGCTTTTTTGCGCGGACTCCGTCCGCGCGGGGCTGCGCCTTGACACCCCGCTCTTCGTCGTCGGTCCGCAACTGCCCTCGTACTCTGACGGATCGTTCACAGCCGATAGGGGCAGTTGCCGCCCTCCTCCTGCATCGCGGGGCCGGCTCCGCCCCGTGCCGTGCCTGCGCCGCCTTGACACCCCGCTCTTCGTCGTCGGTCCGCAACTGCCCTCGTACACGTCTCGAATATTGGTCGACCGGCCAATACGATTGGCCTCATGGCCCGCATCCTGTATCGCAATGCCCGGGTATTCACAGCGGCCGACCGGTGGTGGGCCGAGGCGATCGTCACCGACGGTGACCGCGTCACCTACGTCGGCGACACACTGACCGCCGAACGCCTCGCCGGGCCCGACGCCGACGTCATCGATCTGGGCAGTGCCTGCGTCCTGCCCGGCTTCGTCGACGGTCACGCACACGTCGTCGGCACCGGCGAGGCCGCCCAGCAGGTGAATCTGTGGGGTGCGAACTCGGTGGCCGAGATCGCCCGCCGGATCGGCGACTGGGCCGCCGCCCACCCCGGCGCCCCCCGAATCCGCGCACAGGGCTGGGCGCACGGCGCCTTCGCCGGCGGGCAGCCACATCGCGCGATGCTCGACGCCGTCGTCGCCGACCGGCCGGTCTACGCGCAGGCATACGACTATCACTCGATCTGGCTGAACACGGCCGCTCTCGCCGAGACCGGGATCGACGCGGCGACCCGGGCCCCCGACGGCGGCCGGATCCACGCCGACGCCGACGGCCCGACCGGCCTGGTCGACGAGACCGCGATGCACCGCCTGGTCTGGCCGGTCCTCGACGGCATGACCACTCCCGACGACCTCGACGGATACCTCGCCAGTGCGCTGCGCTCCTACCGGGAACTCGGGGTGACCGCCGCGACCGAGATGGCCCTCGACGAGGGTGACCTCGCGGCCATCGTCGCCGCGGAGCGGCGCGGCGAGCTGACCACGCGGATCATCGCCCACTGGCGCGTGCAGCCCACCGGCGACGACGCAGGCAATCTCGCACAGGTCCACCGCGCGGCGGCGCTGGCCCGCACACACCGGTCGCCGTTCCTCCGGGTCACCGGGATCAAGGTGCTCATTGACGGCACCGTCGACGGCTGCACCGCGGCGCTCGGCGCGCCCTACGCGGACGGGTCGACGGCCGAACCGATCTGGAGTCTCGCCGAACTGGCCCCGGTCATGATCGCCGCCGACGCCGCCGGCCTCCAGGTCGCCATGCACGCGATCGGCGACGAGGCGATCCGCATCGCGATCGGGGCGGTGGAAGCGGCCATCGCGGCCAACGGCCCGGCACGACGGCGCCACCGCATCGAACACCTCGAGGTGGTCGGACCCGACGAGATCGAGCGGCTGGCCGCGCTCGGCATCACCGCGAGCATGCAGCCCGTCCACAGTGATCCGGCGATTCAGGACAACTGGCGGGCAATGCTCGGCGACGACCGCGTCGACCGCGGTTTCCCCTGGCCGGAGATGACCCGGGCCGGTGCGCCACTCGTGTTCGGCACTGACTCGCCGACCTCGCCGCAGGCCCCACTGCCGAACATGTTCATCGCCGCGACCCGCCGGTCGGCGCTCGATCCGAGCCGGCCGCCGAACCTGCCGCACTACGCCGTCCCGCTGCTCGACGCGGTGCGGCATGCGACACGTGACGCGGCCTGGGCCTGCCGCGCCGAGCATGACTTCGGGCGCATTGCCGCCGGTCTGTACGCCGATTTCATCGTCGTCGACACCGACATCTCCGCGGCCGATCCCGACGCGCTGCTACAAGCCGCGGTGCTGCGGACCGTCGTCGGCGGGGCGACCGTCTACGAACGGCGCTGACCGGCGAGCGTTCCCGGCGCCAGCCCGAGCGACCATTCCGCGACGTCACCGACGAAACCTGTGAACGCAGCGGCGGCGAACCCCGGCCGACCGTTCGCGTACGCACCGAAGCCGTCGATGGCCACCAGAATCCGGATGCACGCGGCATCGGGATCGTCGGGGCGGAAGACCCCGTCGTCGACCCCCTGCCCGACGAGCCGCCGTAACCGCGCCCGGTAGAGCGTCTCCTGCTCCTCGAGGGCGTCGGCGAGCGCCGGGTTGAAGCGGGACAGGTGGCGCGCGTTGAGCCACAGGCGGGCGCCCCGCTCGGCGGACGCGCCGCCGATCTCGGTGACCAGATGGATCAGCCGGCCCATCGGGGCGCCGTCGGTCGCGAGCAGCCGGCCGCGTTCTTCGGCCGCGGCGAGCGCGAAGGCGGCGGCGACGAGATCGTCGACCGCACCGAAGTAATGGTGGATCAGGCCCGGCCGGACCGCGAGACGCTCGGCCACCGCACGCAGGGTGATGCGTTCGAGCCCATGCTCCAGCGCAATGTCCGCGGCCGCGGCAGCGATCTCGGCGCGTCGCTCGCCGGGCGGCTTCCGGTGCGATCTCGCTGTTCCGTTTGACAGCATGCCCGCCATGCTATTCGATGGCCCTCAACCCACGCTATTGGCCAATTAGCCAATAGCAGCGGTCAGAAGCATCCTGCCAGCAGCCGGAGAGGCGCCCATGGCCACCAACCCCCGTGAAACGGAACCCTTCGACGTCGACACCCCGGGCCGGCCCGAGACCCGCGGCATCGAGATCGTGGACGACGCCGATCGCCATGGCCGCGCCCGCGACCTGTTCGCGGTCTGGGCCGCACCGAACGTCAGCGTTCTGAACTTCACGATCGGCGCCACCCTCACGATCGTGCTGGGGCTCGAGATCTGGCAGGCCCTGCTGGTGATCCTGGTGTCCAACGTGCTCTGGCTCCTGCCGGGCATCGTCGCAACGAGCGGGCCCGCGGCCGGCACGTCGGGCTCGGTGATCCAGCGGGCGATCTACGGGATCTACGGCAACCGGGTGGTGATCGCCTTCTACGGCTGGCTGGTCTCCAGCGTGTTCCTCGCGCTGAACTGGGTCGCCGCGTCGTTCATGGGCGCCGACCTCCTCGACCGCTGGGGTCTCCTGTCCGGCCGGCCCGCGCTCGTCCTGGTCTCCGTGGTCGTCGCCGCGATCACGGTCGGCGTGGCGGTCTACGGCCACGCGCTCATCCTGCGCACCTACGGGCCGATCACCATCGGCCTGGTCATCGTCTTCGTCGCCGTGATGATCGCGCTCACCCCGCACATCGACCTCGGTTTCCGGCAGGAGTTCCCGCTGGCCGGGGTCAGCCTGTGGTCGAGCATCACGATCGGTTTCGCGCTGCTGGCCTCCACTCCGCTCTCCTACTCCAACAGCGCCGACTTCGCCCGCTATCTGCCGCGCGACACCCGGCCGTCGGCGATCGTCTGGGCCACCGCGCTCGGCGGCGCGATCCCGTGTTTCCTCTTCACGGCCTTCGGTGCGCTGCTCGGCTCATTCACCGACGCCGACACGATGGCCGACACGGGCATCGAATCACTGCTGCTCGACGCGCTCCCGGGCTGGCTCGCGGCACTGTTCGTGCTCGGCATCATCGTCAACACGATCTCCCTCAACGCCATGACCACCTACACCGCGAGCATGGCGCTGCAGTCGATCGGCGTGCCCATCCAGCGCATCCCGTCGGCCATCGTCATCGGTGTCATCGGGACCGTGCAAACGATTGTGCTCGTGATGTCGACGGGACTGCTCGACGCGGTGAACCTGCTGCTGCAGTTCCTGCTCATCATCTCGTGTCCGACGATCACCGTGTACGTCGTCGACATCATCGTGCGGCGCAACCGCTATGACGCGCCGGAGCTCTTCGACGAGACCCGCGGGTCGCGGTACTGGTTCACCGGCGGCTTCGGCCTGCCGGGGATCATCGCGATCGTCGTCGGCGGCACGTTCACCGCGCTGTTCCTCTCGACCGAGGCCTGGACCGGTCCGTTCGCGGCCGCGCTCGGTGACATGAGCCTGGAGATCCCGGCCGGGATCGACGTGTCGGTGGTGGCCGGCATGGTGGTCTCGGCGGCGGTGTACATCGCATTCGCGGGCCGGCAGGTGCGGGCCGCGGGCGTGGCGCGTTGACCACCGGCGAGCACCCGCCGCGCTATCCCGGCGCCACCGGGTCGCCGACCCTGCGGAACTGGCAGGAGCCACCGCACAACCGTTGGGCCTTCGCCCATCTCGGCGAGCTGGTGCCGTCGGCGGAGATCTCCCGGCACCAGCCCCGGGCGACCGGCGCGTATGCGGCACTCGACCGGCTGACCGGTTCGCTCCCCGATCTCGAGCGGCGGCTCCACGACAGCTACACCGACGCGTTCCTGGTGCTGACCGGGAACGAGGTGATCGCGGAGTACTACCGCGACGGATTCGCGCCGCACGACCGGCACCTGCTGATGAGCGTGTCGAAATCGCTGTGCGGGCTCGTCGTCGGCGCGGTGGTCGACGACGGTCTCGTCGACCCGGCGACGCCGATCATCGAGTACCTGCCGGCGCTCGCCGGATCGGTGTACGACGGCCCGACCGTCGGGCAGGTGCTCGACATGACAATCGCCATCGACTACCGCGAAGAGTACGCGGATCCCACCTCGCAGGTGCAGACCCATGACCGCGCCGCGGGCTGGCGTCCCCGCCGTGCGGGCGATCCCGCCGACGACTACGCGTTCCTCACCTCGCTGCGCGGCCCCGGCGTCGTGGGCCGTTTCCAGTACTGTTCGGCCAACACCGATGTGCTCGCCTGGCTGATCGAGGCGGTCACCGGCCGGCGCTACGTCGAGGTGATCGCCGACCGGCTGTGGTGGGGGGGCGGCGGCGACCGCGGCGCCCCCAACCACCGCGACACCCCCGGATTCGGCTTCGCGAACGGCGGAATATCCGCCACGGCAAGGGATCTGGCTCGCATCGGACGTCTCGTGCTCGACGGCGGCGAGGGTCCCGGCGGGCGGGTCGTGTCGCAGGCGTGGGTTGATGCCGTCTTCGCCGGCGGCGATCCGGCGGCGATGGACGACCACTTCCCCGGCGATTTTCCCGATGGCTCCTACACCCGGCAGTGGTGGTGCATGGGCAACGACCGCGGCAATATCAGTGCGATCGGCATCCACGGGCAGAATCTCTGGCTCGACCCGCGCACCGACTCGGCAATCGTGAAGCTCTCCACCTGGCCCGAGCCGGACACCGACGAATGGCATCGCGTGCAGTCCCGGCTCCTCCTCGACGTCTGTGAGGCCATCGACGCGGGCCGGTGATCGGGGTTCACCGGATGGTGCGCCCCACCAAGCGCAGCCCCCGCGTCGCCGAAGGCGACGCAGACAAACACAGGGCGGAGCCGGCCCCACGATGCAGGAGGAGGGCCGCAACTGCCCCCACCGTGCGCGAACACATTGCGTCAGAGTTGCGAGGGCAGTCGCGGACCGACGACGAAGAGCGGGGTATCAAGGCGAAAGCCCCGCGCGGACGAAGTCCGCGCAGACAAACACAGGGCGGAGCCGGCCCCGCGATGCAGGAGGAGGGCCGCACGTGTCCCACCACGTGCGAACACATCGCATCAGAGCTACGAGGGCACGTGCGGACCGACGACGAAGAGCGGGGTTCAAGGCGAAGCCCCGCGCGGACGGAGTCCGCGCAGACAAACACAGGGCGGAGCCGGCCCCGCGATGCAGGAGGAGGGCCGCACGTGTCCCACCACGTGCGAACACATCGCATCAGAGCTACGAGGGCACGTGCGGACCGACGACGAAGAGCGGGGTTCAAGGCGAAGCCCCGCGCGGACGGAGTCCGCGCAGACAAACACAGGGCGGAGCCGGCCCCGCGAT
>JASGFO010000166.1:0-9423 GCA_047605505.1 Gordonia sp. (in: high G+C Gram-positive bacteria)
ATTTCATCGCCACCGCGGTGATGATGCCCTCGGGGGTGCCGCCGTTGCCCATCAGCATGTCGACGGTGCTGTAATCGCCGGCCGCCGCGATCGCCCCGGCGACGTCGCCGTCGGAGATCAGCCGGATCTTGGCGCCGGCCCTGCGGATGTCGGCGATCAGATCCGCGTGGCGCGGCCGGTCGAGGACGACGACGGTGAGATCCCCGACGTCGATACCCTTGGCCTTCGCCACGGAGTTGATGTTCCACTCGACGGACTCATTGATGTTGATGGCACCGCGCGCCTCGGGGCCGACGGCGATCTTGTTCATGTAGAACACCGCCGACGGGTCATACATGGTGCCGCGTTCGCTGACCGCGATCACCGCGATCGAGTTCGGCCGGCCCGCGGCCATCAGGGTCGTGCCGTCGATGGGGTCCACGGCGACATCGCATTCGGGGCCTTCGCCGTTGCCGACCTCTTCACCGTTGAACAGCATGGGCGCCTCGTCCTTCTCGCCTTCGCCGATGACGACCACACCACGCATCGAGACGGTCGAGAGGAGTTCGCGCATCGCGTCGACGGCGGCCCCGTCACCACCGTTCTTGTCGCCGCGGCCGACCCATCGTCCGGCTGCCAGCGCGGCGGCCTCGGTGACGCGGACCAGCTCCATCGCCAGATTGCGGTCGGGGGCCTGATGGATGGTCTCGGTCATGTGGATTCGACTCCTCGGCGTGCGGCGTACTGTCGTCTCATCCTTGCATGTGCGCGGTGCGTCGGTGTCAGGGGCCGACTGGAATACTGACGGGCATGGCCGATAAACCGCGCATTCTGACCAACGGCAAGGACATGGTCTGGACGTTGATCCCGTTGCTTGCCGTCTGCGCGTTCGTCGCCATCGCCTCGGGCAACTGCTCGGTTGGCCTGTCCGGTCAGGCCGCCGAGGACCGGCGACCCGCCTTCGAGCTGACCCCCGCGTTGCGGGCCGACGTCGCATCGATGCCGTTCCCGATCCGTATCCCGCCGACCCCGTCGGGCTGGAAGCCCAACTCCGGCAGCCGGGACGGCGTCGGCGCCGGACTCGCGAGCATGGTCGGCTGGGTGACCGCCAGTGGCGCCTACCTGCAACTCACCCAGACCAACGCGACCGAGGAGGAGCTGGTCGCCCACCTCGGGGGCGATGACCTCGCGTCCGGATCGGGCACCCGGGCCATCGACGGCCGGACGTGGGTCACCTACCACACCTACCGTGACCAGAAGTTCTGGATCACCGACTTCGGTGACGCCCGTGTCGCGGTGCTGTCGATCGGCCCGGACGAGGACCTGGCGACGATGGCGACGCTGGTGCAGCGCGCCCCCGCCCAGTAGCCGACGGCCTACTGTTCGTCGGCGTCGTCGAGGACGGCCGCGATCCGTTCGCGGGCACCGGCCAGATGTTCCTCGCAGCGCACGGCCAGCGCCTCCCCCCGCTCCCACAGCGCGAGTGAGGCGTCGAGGTCCAGGCCGCCCCGCTCGAGCGTGGCGACGACGGCCACCAGCTCGTCGCGGGCCTGCTCATATCCGAGCTCGGACACCGGAGTCTGATCATCGGCGGGGGTGGTCACGGTGTCTCCTCGTCGTCGGCCGCGGTCAAGGGGTCGGCCGCAGTGGTCGTCTCGGTGGTGGTCACCCGCGCGTGCAGCGAGCCGTCGGCGACGCGGATGCGGATCGGTGTCCCGGCCGGCGCGTCGGCGATCTGCCCGACGATGAGCGCGGGATCGGTGTCGACGCGTTGGACGACCGCATAGCCCCGCGCCAGGGTCTGCGCCGGTCCCAGGGTTGCCAGCCGGGCCGCGAGATGCTCGATCCGGCGTGACTGCGCATCGGTCTCCCGGACGACGTCGCGGCGCATCCCGGACCGTAATTGGTCGATCTCCTCATGGTGGCGCGACAGGAGCGAGTGCGGATCGGCGAGGACCGGCCGCCCCCGGAGGCCGGCGACGACGCGGTCCTCACGGTGGACCCAGTTGCGCAGGGCGTGGGCACTGCGACGCCGCAGCGCCGTGAGCCCGTCGCGCTCGGCGGCGACATCGGGAACCACGCGTTTGGCGGCGTCGGTCGGGGTGGCCGCACGCAGGTCGGCGACGAGGTCGAGCAGCGGGGTGTCCGGCTCGTGGCCGATCGCGCTGACCACCGGCGTCGTCGCCGCGGCCACCGCGCGCAGCAGCGCCTCGTCGGAGAAGGGCAGCAGATCCTCCACGCTGCCACCACCGCGCGCGATGATGATCACGTCGATTGCGGGGTGCCGGTCCAGTTCGGCGAGATGCGCCAGGATGCGCGGCACGGCGGTCGGCCCCTGCACGGGGGCATCGCGGATGTCGAAGCGCGCGGCGGCCCATCGCGCCGACGCCACCGACACGACATCGCGCTGCGCGGCGCTGGCCCGGCCGGTGATCAGGCCGATGGTGCGCGGCAGGAACGGCAGCCGACGTTTGAGCCGGGGATCGAAGAGTCCCTCGGCGGCCAGCAGTTGCCGCAGCCGTTCGATCCGCAACAGCAGCTGCCCGACGCCGATCGGGCGGATGTCGCTGACCCGCAACGAGACCGTGCCGCGACCGGTGTAGTAGCTTGGCCGACCCAGGACGACGACGTGTGTCCCCTCGGTGAGCGGCACCTCGGCGCGGGCGAGCAGATCGGGACTGCAGGTGACCGAGATCGAGATGTCGGCGGCCGGGTCACGCAGCGTCAGAAACGACGTGCGTGTCCCCGGGCGACGACTGAGCTGGGTGATCTGCCCCTCCACCCAGACCTGCCCCAGCCGGTGCACCCACTCGGCGATCTTGGTGTTGACCGTGCGCACCGGCCACGGATTCTCGGCGGAGTTGGCTGAGGTCATCGTGGTGTGCCGGGCGCCCTGGACACACCGCTGGACCGTGGCGACATGGCCTAGTTCGACCGCTTGGCCTCGGCGGCCGTGATCCGGTTGTCGAGCATCGTGACGAACGGCGCACGATTGCGGTTCTCCTGCTCGTAGGCGCGCAACTCGCCCAACTCCTCGGCGCCGACCGACTGCAGTTTCGCGCGCAGCTGGGCGAGCGTCAGCGTGTCGTAGCCGAGGCGCCCGACGATCCCGGGGGCATCCACCTCACCGGCCGACCCGGCCGCCGGCCGGCCGGCCGCGGCGATCACCGTGTCCGGTGCCGAGCTGTACAGAGCGAAACGGCCGGCATCCGGGCGCGGACCGGTGGCCTCCGCGGTCGCCTCGCTCGATGCGGCATCCCGCGCCGTCGCGCTGGGCCCGGGCCTGCCCCGCGATTCCGGTGTCGGCGGGGTGATCGCGTCGGCGTGCGGCCGGAGCGAGGTGATCGGGACCACCGGCGTGGCCACCCCGGGCTCGATCTCGTCCTCGTCGAACCGCGCCCACTCCGGTTGCTCGTCGGGACGGTCGAAGAGCGCCTCGAGTGCGGCGTCGCCCTTGATCGCGAGCTCGGCGATGCCCTGCTGGGCGCGCATGCCGGCCTGCAGGGTCTGGCTGATCGCGGTCATCGGCAGGGTGATGAGCAACGTGGGAAGTTTGCGGGTCTCCTCGATGGCGGTGACGATGAGACCGGCGGCGATGCGTGCCGGATAGGGTGCGCGAACCATTCTCCCACTCTGCCACCTCGTGGTCGGTGCCGTAAATTTCCGGCGCAGATCACGGGACGGGGCCCGGTCACCCTCTACCCTGGAGGCATGTCCACCCCCAAGCGTGTCCTGCTCGCCGAACCGCGTGGCTACTGCGCGGGTGTCGACCGGGCGGTCGAGACCGTCGAGCGCGCCCTCGACAAGCATGGCGCACCGGTCTACGTCCGCAAGGAGATCGTCCACAACCGGCACGTGGTCGACACCCTGGCCGAGCGCGGGGCCGTCTTCGTCGGTGAGACCGACGAGGTCCCGGAGGGGGCGATCGTCGTCTTCTCCGCCCACGGCGTCTCCCCGGACGTGCACCGCAGCGCCGCGCAGCGCAACCTCAAGACCATTGACGCGACCTGTCCGCTGGTCACCAAGGTGCACCAGGAGGCCAAGCGGTTTGCCCGCGACGACTACGACATCCTCTTGATCGGCCACGAGGGCCACGAAGAGGTCGAGGGCACCGCGGGCGAGGCGCCCCAGCACATCCAGCTCGTCGACGGACCCGACGCCGTGGACAAGGTCACCGTGCGTGACGAGTCCAAACTGGTGTGGCTGTCTCAGACCACGCTCTCGGTGGACGAGACCCTGGAGACCGTCGCCCGGCTGCGGCAGCGTTTCCCGGAGCTCAACGACCCACCGAGCGACGACATCTGCTACGCGACACAGAACCGGCAGGTCGCGGTCAAGGCGATGGCCCCACAGTGCGAGTTGGTGATCGTGGTGGGCTCGACGAACTCGTCGAACTCGGTGCGGCTCGTGGAGGTCGCCCTCCAGGCCGGCGCCGGCGCCGGCCACCTCGTCGACTACGCCCGCGAGATCGACCCCGCCTGGCTGACCGGCGTGACGACGGTCGGCGTCACCTCGGGCGCCTCGGTCCCCGAGGTGCTGGTGCGCGGTGTCCTCGACTTCCTCGCCGAGCACGGCTATGACACCGTCGAGACGGTCAACACCGCCGAGGAGACCCTCACCTTCGCCCTGCCCCGAGAACTCCGTCCGGCGCGCGTGGGAAAGTAGCGCACCGGGCACCTGCCCGCGCTGCTACAGATGACACGTGAGCGGAGTGTCACGACAATAGTTGTCGTGACACTCCGCTCCGGTGTCATCTGTGGCGGTTGCCGGCACAGTGGCACCCGTCCGGGTCGTGCGGCCGCAGCTGTCCTCGGGTGCTCAGAACTCGTCGGGATCGAGTCGGCGCACCCGGCGGTGCGGCAGCGACACCGCCAGGACGACGGCGACCGCGGTCACACACAGCCCGGCGCCGACCAGCGCGATCGACCGGGGTCGGTGATCGGCGGCCGGCTCGGGTGCCGGCGCCGCGATCGGACGGGTGCGGTTGGGGTCGGGGCGCGGTGTCCCGGGGAACTCGGCGGTCAGTGCGGCGAGCGGATCGATCACACCGTGGCCGACCACCTGATCCCGTCCGGTCCCCGGCGCGTGCGCGGTGGCAACGATGCGGTCGATCACCTCATCCGCGGACAGGCGCGGATACCGGGCCCGGACCAGCGCCACCGTGCCGGCGACGAAGGGGGCGGCAAAACTGGTGCCGACCAAGGGGACGGGGCCTTCGGTGCCGCGTTGCGCGGCCACCAGGCCGCGGCTGCCCGGCGTCGAGTCGAGGCTGACGATGCCCGTCCCGGGCGCCGCGACATCGACCCACGGTCCGTGCAGGCTGAAACCGCTCGGCGCGCCCGTACCCGCGTCGACCGCGCCGACCGCGAGCACATCGTCGTCGAACCAGGCCGGGCTCGCGATGGTCGCGACCGAGTCCCAGCCGTCGGGATCGGTCGGATCGGGCGGCGGGTTCTGTCGGGTGCATCCCGATCCGGTGGACAGGTTGCCCGCCGCCACCACCACGACGATGTCGCGTTCCCGGGCGTAGCGGACCGCGGCGCCGAGCTGGTTGTCGGCGGGCCGGGTACCGACCGGCACACACGCCACCTCCGAGATGTTGATGACGGTGGCGCCGAGGTCGACGGCCCGGACGACCGCATGCGCCAGGGTGCGGACCGAGCCGTATCCGGCGCCGACCGCCGGATCGCTGTCGGCGCGGCGGTCGCGGGCGTCGAAGGCGCTGCTGGACTGGCGGATCGAGATGATCGCCGCATCCGGCGCGACACCGGCGAAGGCATCCGAGTCCGCCGGTGCGGCACCGATCAGACCCGCGACGAGGGTGCCGTGCGCATCGCAGTCGGCAAGGCCGTTGCCCGTCGACACGTAGTCGCCCCCGCCCCGGAGCCGATGCAGTCGCGGATGCGGGGTGACACCGGTGTCGATGACCGCCACCCGTTGGCCGCCACCCCGCGAGAAGCGCCACAGCTCCGGCAGATTCAGCATCGCCTGGGCCGCCGAGGGCTCGGTCCGGCCCGGCTGCGGCACGGGTCGGGCGCAGACGGTGCGTTGCTCGGTGGGCGATTCCGGGGCCACCGGTGCCGACCGCACCAAATCCGTCGGCCGCGGATGTGGCGGGACGATCGCGGCGGCCGGGCCGCTCACCACGGCCGCAGTGAGCATCAGGACCGCGGCAGGCGCGAGCAGCGCAGCGGTCCGTGAGCGATACCCGGTACCCACGTCAGATGTCCCGCAGGACCTGATACAGATCGAGGATCCAGGCCAGCAACGGGACGACCAGGGCCACGAGCAGGTATTCGGCGAGCTCCGCGCAACGCCGGAGGACCGGGGAGAAATCGTGGCGGGGGGCCAGCACACCGAGCGCCAGCGCGCCCACCGCGCAGGTCGTCGCCACCCCGAAGCCGATGAGGGGCAGCTGCCCGCCGGTGACCGCAGGTGCGCCGATGAGCACGGCCAGGATCAGACCGCCGCCGGCAACCAGAACACATGCCTGTACCAGGTCGGTATGGGAGCGTCCCCGCAACGCCACGACACCACCGACGACTGCCGCATATGCCGCGGTTCTGGGGTCGAGGCCGGACCAGGGCGTCGCGCAGCAGAGCGCGGTCACGACGACCACCACACCCGCGCCTGCCGTCATCCCGGTCAGATAGGCATTGGCGAGATGCGCACGACGTTGCAACGCGTCCGCCCGGGGCATGGCCACGGCGCCGACGGCGCCGATGCCCTCGATGGTGGGGGAGGGTTCGGGTTCGTCGTCCGCCAGCGGTGCGCCGGCCGTCGGGACCGGCGGCACCGGCAGCTTCGCCAGGGCGATCGTCAGCCGCGGTGCCATCGCGATCGTGAACAGGCCGGCCGCCGCGCCGAGTGCGGCGACCCCGGCGCCGCCGATCGGCGTGGCCGCCGCACCCAGAGCCACGAGCCCACCGAGGCCTGCGGCAGTGAGCACGGCACTGTGGGCCACCGGACCCGAACCGGTCAGGCGATAGCCGACCACGCTGGTCAACAGCACCGAAAAGCAGCCCAGGCCCACGGCTGCGGCAACACTTCCGGACGGCACGGCGAGACCGCCAACGACGCCGGCCGGGGGCAGCGCGGACACCGACAGCACCGTGGCGGTGCCCTGATCGCGGGTGTGGCGGGCCACGAGCGCTGCGGCGACAAGGACGCCGAGGGTCACCGCGGCCGCCGGAATCGTCGGCCATACCGAGTCGTCGTGATGACGTTGCGCGACGAGGCTCAGTGCGCCGGTCGCCGAGAAGACCAGTGCCATCACCAGGCCGAGCAGCCGCGCGCTCCGTGCCGACCAGGCCGCCGACGAGGCCGAGTTCAACCGCGCCACCGCGTCGATGACGTCGTCGAAAAGTGCTGGTGGGCTGCCGGTGTCGACTGTTGTCAGCAGAAGGAGGTCGCCATCGCAGACACCGCAGTCGGCCAGCGTGCGGGGCGTTGGGAAGGCCGCGCGACCGATCGGCGCGAGCGTCCACCGGCCCTGCGGTGCGTCCGGAACGGCATCGGAGTCGTCGGGACCGGCACCGGCCCGATCGCGCGCGGCCACCGCCGCCGCGAGATCGACGATCAGGGCCGCAATCGGGATCATCGTCGGCAGGGCCACGTCGAGTTGGGTGTTGCCGCCGAGCACCGACACCCGAACGAGTGCCGGCCCCGGCGGCGCCTCGGATATCTCGCCGCCCGGCGAGCCCACCGGAATTGTCGTATCCACAGATGTCATCGACATTGCTCCTCCCCCCGCACTTCGCAGTTACCATAGCCGCATTCGGGTATTTCCGGCAGGGCCTCTTTGGGGCATCGGGATTGGTGGGGACAGGCCCGTGACACGGGAGGGGGAGGGCCTTGTCGAGCACGGAGGGTTTTGTGCGGCGGCCACGGATCACGCCGCCCCGTGCGCCGGGCGGTGAGCTGAATATCCAGGCGCCGCCGGATATTCCGCGTGTCGTACCGGGCGGACTGGTGATGAAGCTGCTGCCCGTCGTCATGGTGGTCGCGATGCTCGGCATGGTCGGTTTGTTATTCGCGACCGGCGGGCGATCAATACTGTCGAATCCGCTGTTTCTGATGTTCCCGATGATGATGGTGATGTCGATGGTCGGGATGTTCGCGGCCGGCGGCCGCGGCGGTGGCAAGCGCGCCGCCGAACTCGACGAGGAACGCAAGGACTACTTTCGCTACCTCGGGTCGCTCCGCACCCAGGTCGACGACACCGCCCGGGCCCAGCGGGCGGCGCTGCTCTGGTGCCACCCTGATCCGCGCACATTGCACACGGTGATCGGTGGTCGCCGGATGTGGGAACGGCGTCCCGCCGACAGCGACTTTGCCCATGTCCGGGTGGGGCTCGGGACGCAACGCCTGGCGACCCGGCTGATGCCCCCGGAGACCGGCCCGCCCGAGGACGTCGAGCCCGTGTCGATGATCGCCCTCCGCCGCTTCGTCCGGACCCATTCGGTGGTCCATCAGCTGCCGACGGCATTGTCGCTCAAAGGATTTCCGGCCATCAACGTCGAGGGGTCGCGGGCGGCCACCCGGGCGCTCGTGCGCGCGATGCTGCTCGAGTTGTGCACCTTCCACGGCCCCGATCACCTCCGGGTCGCGGTGATCACGGCCGATCCGGTTGGCCACGCCTGGGACTGGGCCAAATGGCTGCCGCACGTGGGGCATCCGACGCTGGCCGACGCCCTCGGCCCGCTGCGGATGATCGTCGGATCGCTGACCGAACTCGAGACCATGCTCGCGGCCGACCTCGCCGACCGCGGCCGCTTCAGCCGGTCGGCGCCGGCCACCCCGGGACGCCACCATCTCGTGCTCGTTCTCGACGACGGCCGCGTCACCGGCACCGAACGCCTGGTGAACCTGGTCGGCACCGAGGGTGTGACCGTGCTCGACCTGACCGCCCCGCCCGACGGTCTCGCCGCCCGACGCGGCCTGGCGTTGCTGGTATCCGACGGAAAGGCATTCGCGCGCAGCGCTTTCGGGGTCGAGGAGTTCGCCACCGCGGACGGGCTCGACCTTGCCGACTGCGAGGCCGCGGCCCGCCGGCTGGCTCGCTACCGGCCGGCGGCCGCCACCGGGATGGTCGGCCTGGACACCGAGGCAACCGCCACCGATCCGGGTCTGCCCGCGCTCCTGGGCATCGACGACATGACCCGCTTCGATCCCGGGACCCGATGGCGCGGTCGCAGCGGCCGCGAACGGCTGCGCGTTCCCATCGGTTACACCGCCGCCGGTGCGGCCGTGGAACTCGACATCAAGGAGAGCGCACACGGCGGTACCGGCCCGCATGGGCTGTGCATCGGGGCGACCGGCAGCGGGAAATCGGAATTCCTGCGCACCCTCGTCGTGGGTCTGTTGGCCACCCACTCGCCGGCCGAGCTCAATCTTGTCCTCGTCGACTTCAAGGGCGGTGCGACCTTTCTCGGACTCGAGCGG
>JASGFO010000167.1:0-9385 GCA_047605505.1 Gordonia sp. (in: high G+C Gram-positive bacteria)
GCGGCGACCGGGAGCGCCGTCGCCGGGCCCACCGACAGCCCGCCGAGCAGCGCCGGCTCATCGCCGACGAGCATCCGGCCATCGCCGATCGCGCGGCCGGGCCGCGCCGACAGGTCGGCCAGGAGCGTGGCGAACCGATCCGCGAACGCGGTGATCGTGTCCGCGTCGAACAGGTCGGTGGCATAGACGATCGAGCCGCGCCAGCCATCCGCCGCAGCTCCCCCGGTGGCCAGGTCGATGGTGAGATCGACCTTGGCCGACGGCCTGCCGGCAGCGACCGGGGTGACGGTCAGCCCCGGCAACTCGATCCGCGACGGGCTGGTGGCATCGACGCTCAGCAGCACCTGCGACAGCGGCGCGAAGGCCTCCGACCGGGTGGGGTTCACCGTCTCGACGACGTGCTCAAAGGGGACGTCGGCGTGCGCGTAGGCGTCGAGATCGGTCTGCCGGACCTGGGCGAGGAGTTCGGTGAAGTTCGCCGCCGAATCGATCCGGGTGCGCAGGACGAGGGTGTTGACGAACATGCCGACGAGGGCGTCGAGCGCGCGATCGCCGCGCCCCGCGATCGGGGTGGCCACGGCGATGTCGGTGCTGCCGGACAGGCGGGCGAGGAGCACCGCGAGCGCGGCGTGCACCACCATGAACGGGGTGACACCATGCTCTGCCGACAACCGCCCGATGGCGGCAACGACCGCGGCGGGCACCGCGAAGTCCACGGTGTCGCCGCGCAGGGACGCCACCGCGGGCCGGGGCCGGTCGGTCGGCAGTTCCAGGACGTCGGGCAGCGCGGCCAACTGATCGGCCCAATACCGGGTCTGGGTGGCGAGCCGGGATCCGGGATCGTCGGCGTCGCCGAGCAGCGCCCGCTGCCACAGCGCGGCGTCGGCGAACTGCACGGCCAGCGGTGTCCACGCGGGTGCGGCACCGGCGCTCCGGGCCCGGTAGGCGGTCAGCACGTCGGTGAGCAGCGGGGTCATCGATTCGCCGTCGGCGGCGATGTGGTGCACCACCAACGCGAGGAGGTGGCGGTCGGCGGCGCGGGTGGCGAGCACGGCCCGGATCGGCAGGTCGGCGGTCACGTCGAATCCGGTGGTGACCGCGGCGCGCACGGCCGCCGGGATCTCCTCGGCGGTGGCGTCGAGAAGCTGCCACGCGAACAGTTCGGCGAGGTCGGCCGCCGGGTGCACGACCTGCTCGGGGGTGCCGTCGACCTCGGGGAAGGTGCTGCGCAGCACCTCGTGGCGGGCCACCACGTCGAGCAGGGCGGCGCGCAACGCCGCCACGTCGAGGGTCCCGGCGAGGTCGAGCACGAGCGGGATGTTGTAGGCCGCCGACGCCGGATCGAATCGGTTGAGGAACCAGATCCGTTGCTGCGCCGACGACAGCGGCAGCCGCTCGGGGCGCGGGATCGCCCCGGGGACGAGCGCTGCGGTCCCGGGCGGGGTCGCGGTGTCGGCGGTCACCAGGGCTGCCAGGTCGCGGGCGGTCGGGTGGTCGAAGATCTGGCGGATGGTCACCGCGACGCCGAGATCCGCCGAGATCCGCGCGGCCAGCCGGGTCGCCGACAGTGAGTTGCCGCCGAGGTCGAAGAACGAGGTGGTGACGCCGACGCGGTCGCGCCCGAGGAGGTCGGCGATGATCTCGGCGACGGCCGACTCCGCGGCGGTGGCGGGGGCGACGTGGTCGTCGGCGGTGGCCCAGTCGGGCACCGGGAGGGCCCGCCGATCAAGTTTGCCGCTGGTGGTCAGCGGCAGTTCGTCGAGCACCAGGATCGCGGCCGGAACCATGTAGCGCGCGAGCCGGCCACGCAGGCCCGCGAGGAGATCCGCAGGCACCGGTGGCGCGGTGTCCGGTTCACCGACGACGTAGCCCACCAGCCGGGTGGAGCCGTCGGGGGCGGTCACCCCCAGGGTCACCGCGGCACCGACACCGGGCTGGGCCCGCAGCAGCGCGTCGATCTCGCCGAGTTCCACCCGCTGGCCGTTGATCTTCACCTGGAAGTCGGCGCGACCGGCGAACCCGAGGCGCCGCCCGGGCAGCCAGCGGACCAGATCACCAGTGCGATACAGCCGGGAACCACTGGGCCCGAAGGGATTCGCGACGAAGGAACCGGCCGAGAGGCCGGGCCGGCGCAGGTATCCCCGGGCCAGGCCGTCGCCGGCCAGATACAGCTCCCCGACCGCGCCGACCGGGACCGGCCGCAGACGCTCGTCGAGAACGACGACGGAAAAACCGCAGATCGGGCCGCCGATGCCGACCGGTTCGCCGGGGCGCAGGATCGCCGCGGTGGCCCACACGGTGGTCTCGGACGGGCCGTAGAGGTTGGTCATCTCGCGGCCCGGTGCCCAGCGGGCGACGACGTCGGGCGGGCAGGCCTCGCCTGCGGTGGTGAGGTGCCGCAGGGCGGGCAGTCCCGCCGGCTCCATGGTGGCGAGCACCTGCGGGGTGATGACCGCGTCGGTCACCGCGCCGGCCGCGAGGACCCGCACGAGGTCGGCGCCACCGAAGACCTCGGCCGGCGAGATGACAAGTGTCGCGCCGAGTCCGATGGCCCAGATCATCTCGAAGAACGCGGCGTCGAAGCTGGGTGACGCCACATGCAGGATGCGGGTGTCCGGCCGTGGGTCGCCCGAGAGGGACCGTTGGGCGGCCAGGAGATTCGCAATGCCGCGATGGCTGACCGCGACCGCCTTGGGCCGGCCGGTAGACCCGGAGGTGTAGATCAGGTAGGCGAGGTCATCGAGCTCGACCGCCCGGCGACGGTCGGTGTCGGTGACCGGCCGGGCGGGCTGCTCGGCGAGGCGGTCGGTGACCGCGGCCGCGTCGATGGCCAGCCACGTGGTGGTGCCCCACCCGGTGAGCCGCTCGCCGGGGGTCGCCGCGACGGTCAGTCCGTGGCGTGCCCCGGAATCGGCGAGCATGTGGGCGATGCGGTCGTCGGGCAGCGTCGGGTCGATCGGCAGGTAAGCGGCCCCGGTGACCAGCACCGACCACGCCGCCACCACGGACTCGATCGATCGTCCGATGGCGACCGCGACGATGTCACCGGGGCCGACGCCCGCCGCGATCAGCACCCGGGCGAGCCGGTGGATGCGGGCGTCGAACTCCGCGTAGTTCAGCGATGTGTCGCCGAGGATGAGCGCCGGACGGTCGGCGGGGACGGCCCGCGCGGCGAGGAGGTCGGGGATCGTGCGCGGCGGCACCGGCTCGGGTCCGGCCAGCGGCACCAGGTCGGCCCGCTCGTCGGCGGTGATCAGGTCGATGTCGCCGACCGGCCGGTGCGGTGCGGCGACGAAGCCGCGCAGCAGGGTCAGGAACAGTTGCGTGATCCGCTCGATCTCGGGGTCGGTGAACGCCGACGGCAGGTATTTGACGGTCACCGCGAGGTCGGCGCCGGCCGGGGCGACCGCCAGGTTGAGCGGGTAGTGCGTGGCATCGGTCATCGCCACGGCCGTGATGTCGATGCCGGCGGCCACGCTGCCCGCGGTGACCGCGTCGGCGTCGACCGGGTAGGACTCGTAGACGGTGAGCGTGTCGAACAGGGCCGGGGTGCCGGCGGCGGCCGCGATGTCGGCGAGCCCGAGGTGCTGGTGATCGAGCAGCCGCGCCTTGCGGGCAGCCAGGTCGGCCAGGCCCGCGGTGACCGGGCGGGTCCGGTCGACGTCGATCACCACCGGCAGGGTGTTGATGAACAGGCCGATCATTGTCTCGATGCCGGGGATCTCGGGCGGGCGGCCGGACACGGTCTCGCCGAAGGTGACGGTGGTGCGGCCGGTCAGCAGCGACAGCAGCACGCCCCAGGCGAATTGCAGCACCGTCGGCACGGTGGTGTCGGTGGCGCGGGCGAGCCCGGTCACCGCGGTCGTCAGCTCGGTACCGGCGGTGACGCGGTGGTCGCGGGGCAGTTCCCCGGCGACGGGGAGGTGTCCCGGCCGGACCAGGGTGGGTCCGTCGACCTCGGCCAGTTCCGCCTGCCACGCCGCGCGGGCCGCGGCCGCGTCGCGGCGGGCGAGCCAGTCGAGGAACACCGCGTAGTCGGCGTGGTGCGTGGCACCGACCTCCGGCGCGTCGATCTCGGCGTAGTCGGCGAACAGTTCGGCGAGGACCAGTGGCCCGGACCAGCCGTCCAGCAGCAGATGGTGATTGGTGATGACGAGCCGGGAGACCGCGCCGGGCAACCGGATGAGCCGCACCCGCAGCAGCGGTGGCGCAGCCAGATCGAACGGTGCGCGGCGGTCGTCGAGGGCGAGCCGTGCGGCGGAGTCCGCGGCCGCGGCGGCCGACAGTGCGGTCAGGTCGCTGATCGTCGGGGTGATCTCGACCTGCGGCGCCACGATCGACACGGGTGTCCCGCGCTCTGTCCGGCAGAAGCCGGCGCGCAGCACGCGGTGGGCGGCGACGAGCCGCTGCAGCGCCCGCTCGAGCCGGGTCGCGTCGAGGTCGCCGGTCAGATCGATGATCCCCTGCGTGAGGTAGACGTCGACGGCGTCGGGATCGTCGGCGGCGAGTTGGGCCTGGTAGAACAGGCCGCGCTGCAGCGGCGACAGCGGCCAGAGATCGGCGCCGGGATGATCGACGGCGAGGGCGTCGATCTCCGGCTGGCTCAGCCCGGTCGCCGGGATGTCCGACGGCGTCAGTCCCGGGTCGCCGACGGCGTCGGTCGCGGCCACGATGTCGCGCAGCGCAGTGTGGAAGCCGTCGGCGATCGCCGACAGCGCGGCCGCGTCGAGCACGGCGCCCGGCGCCGCGAACTCGGCGGCGAAGGTCCGTCCGCCGGCGTCGGCGACGGTGTTGATGTTGACCGCGAGGGCGGCGAGGGCTGCCATCGCCCCGGACCGGGTGCCCGGGAGGGCCGGTGCGTCGGTGCGCGGCGCGAAGTCGACGGGCTGTTCCGGCTCGGTGACCGCGCCGGTGGTGGCTGCACCGGCACCGAGGAAGTTGAAGGTGATCGGGGGCAGCGGACGATCCCGGAGCCCGGTATCCGGGGCCAGATACCGCAGGGCGCCGAAGCCGATGCCGTTGTCCGGCCGCTCCGCCACGGCTTCCTTGACGGCCTTCACCGTCGGGATCGGGGCGGCCGCCGGGTCGATGTCGACGGTAACCGGGGAGACCGCGGTGAACCAGCCCACCGTCCGGGAGAGGTCGGCGCGCGCACCGTCCGGCCCGGCGACGAGATCTTCTTCCCGGCCGTGCGATTCGAGGAGCACCGACACCGGCGAGGCGGCGCCGCGGAACCGGGCGACAGCCACCGCCAGCGCCGCCAGCAGGAGGTCGTCGGCGCCGGTCCGGAACGCGGCGGCTGTGCGGCCCAGGACGGCGTCGGTGAGTTCGGCGGGCACCCGCACGGTGGTCGTGTGCACCGTCGACTGCCGGTCCCGGGCCCGCTCGAGCGGGGCGCCCAGGCCGGTCGGCCGGGCGGGCAGGTGGCGGCGCCAGAGCTCGACCTCCGCGGTCCGCGCATGGGCCGGGTCGGTGAGCGCGTGCGCCCAGCGGCGCATCGAGGTTCCGTTGGGCGGCAACACGATCGGCGTGCCGGCCCGGTGGTGGGACCACGCGGTGACGAGGTCGGTGACGATGCTCCGCCAGGACACCGCGTCCACCGCGGCATGGTGGACCGCCACCACGAGTCGGCCGATGCCGTCGGTGCCGCGGACGCCGACGCAGGCGATCATGCGCGCGGCCGCGGGATCGAGCAGGCCCAGGGCGTGGGCGTGGGCGGCGTGCACGCGGGCATCATCGTCGGTGCCGGCGCGCCGGCGGTTGTCGGTGCCGGCGCGCTCGCCGGCAGCGTCATCGAAGAGCACGACCGCCGACCGCGCGTCGAACGGCTCCCCGGCCCGCATCTGCCAGTCGCCGTCCGCGCCTACGGCCAGGCGCGCGGCCAGCATCGGATGGTGGGCGACGACGGCGGCCAGAACGGCGGCCAGGCCGTCGGCGTCGGCGTCGGCCGGGAGGGTCAGGGTGAGAGCCTGCGAGTAGTCGGCGATGTCGGTGGGCGCGTCGGCGTGCTCAAGCATCCAGCGGATGGTCGGGGTGATGGCCACGTCCCCGACCGGTCCGCCGGGCAGTTCCGGCAGGACGCGGGCCACGCCGCGGCCTGCGGCCCGGGCCAGCTCCCGAACCGTCTTGTGCTCGAAGATGTCACGCGGACCCAGCGGGTAGCCGGCCGCGCGGAGCAATGCGGACAGCTGGATCGACATGATCGAATCGCCACCGAGGGCGAAGAAGGATTGGGTCGCGCCGACCCGGTCGACGCCGAGCACACCGGCGACGATCGCGGCGATCCGCTGTTCGTCGCCCGAGCCCGCCTCCACGAGATCGGTGGTCTCGGCGACAAACCGGGGTTCGGGCAGCGCCTTGCGGTCGAGTTTGCCCGCGGTGTTGCGGGGCAGGTCGTCGAGCACGGTCCACACGGTGGGTCGCATGTAGTGCGGCAGGGCCTCGGCGACCGCGGCCGCCGCGGCGTCGACGTCCACGGTCGCGGCCGGTGCGAGATAGGCGACGAGGTGCCGCGCGCCGCCGGGGGCCACCGCGACCGCCGCCGCGGCATGGACCACACCCGGCACCGCGAGCAGCACCGACTCGACCTCACCGAGCTCGATGCGCTGGCCGCGCAGCTTGACCTGGAAGTCGGTGCGGCCCAGGTATTCGAGGACCTCGACGCCGTCCCGCGTGGGGTCGCGGCGCCTCCGGACGAGGTCACCGGTGCGGTACAACCGGCTGCCGGGCGGGCCGTACGGGTCGGCGATGAAGCGTTCGGCGGTGAGATCCAGGCGCCGCGCGTAGCCGCGCGCAACTTGGACACCACCGAGATACAGTTCGCCGGGGACGCCTGCGGGCACGGGCCGCAACCGGGCGTCGAGGACGTGGGTCGTGGTGTTCCAGATCGGGGTGCCGATCGGCACCACCTCACCGACCGCGTGCAGATCCTGGTGGGCCACCTCCACCGCGGCCTCGGTGGGGCCGAACAGATCGTGCAGCGCCGCGGCGGGCAGGGCCTGCCGGACCTGGGCGGCCACCGCGGGCGGCAGGGCCTCGCCCGAGCAGAAGACGAAGCGCAGGCGCGACAGACGAGCGAGCTCGTGGGCGGGCACGACGTCGAGGAACACCGACAGCATCGACGGCACGAAGTGCACCGAGGTCACCGCGTACCGCTGCAACGCCGTCAGCAGATAGGCGGGGTCGGTGTGCCCGCCGTGGCGGGCGATCGCGATGCGGGCCCCGGCCAGCAGCGGCGCGAACAGCTCCGGCACCGACACGTCGAAGGTGTACGGCGTCTTCAGCATCACCGTGTCGGCGGTGTCGAGGGGGAAGGTGGCCAGACCCCAGCGCAACCGGTTGAGCACCGACCGGTGGCACACGGTCACGCCCTTCGGGCGGCCGGTCGAGCCCGAGGTGAAGATCGTGTAGGCGGCATGGTCGGGGGTCAGCGGGCCGGTCCGGTCGGCGTCGGTGACCGGTGCGACCGCCGGGACGGGGATGTCAGCGTCGACGACGATCGCCACGATGCCGACGCCGTCGAGCGCGGTCGGCGTCGCCCCCGGTGCGACGAGAACCACGGCCGCGCCGGAGGTTTCGATGATGTATCCGGCCCGTTCGGCGGGAGTGTCCACGTCGATCGGCACGTACTGGCCGCCCGCGGTGACCACGGCGTGCACGGCGAGCACCAGTTCCACCGAACGCGGCAGACAGAGCGCGACGGCCACCTCGGGGCCGACACCGGCGGCGATGAGGGTGCGGGCCAGCGCGTGCACCCGCGCGTCGAATTCGGCGCGGTCGAGTTCTCGGTCGGCGCAGATGAGTGCCGCCGCGGCGGGCCACTGCGCCGACGCGGCCTGCAGGGCCGCGGGCAGGGTCTGGGCCGGCAGGTCGATCGGTGCGCCGGTGGCGGCGGCGAGGCGCCCCCGCAGGGCGGGCCCGTCGAGGATCGCGAGATCGCCGACGGCCCGATCGGTCTGCTCGGCGGCATCGGCGAGGGCGGTGAGCAGGGTGGTCAACCCCGCGGCGATCCGCTCGGCGGTGTCGTGGGTGAACAGGTCTGCGGCGTAGACGATCTTCCCGCCGAGACCACCGTCGCCGGAGAGCGTGTAGCCGAAGGTGAGATCGAACTTGGCGGCGTCGGCGCCGGGATCTTCGGCGCTGATCTCGATGTCGCCGACGACGCCGGGTGCGGGTCCGTCGCCGTCCTCAACGATCAGCAGCACCTGGGCCAGCGGTTCGAAGGATTCCGACCGCACCGGATCCAGGGCTTCGACAAGCCGCTCGAACGGAAGGTCGGCGTGGGCGAAGGCCGCGACATCGACGGTGCGGACCTGCTCGAGCAGCGCGGCCAGGGGCGTGTGCGGGTCGACCTCGGTGCGCAACACCAGGGTGTTGACGAACATGCCGACGAGAGTGTCGAGGGCCCGGTGACCGCGGCCGGCGATCGGGGTGGCGATGGCGATGTCGGTGGTCGCCGACACGCGGGCCAGCAGCGCGGCGGTGACCGCGTGCAGGGTCATGAAGGTCGTGAGTCCGTGGGCGCGGGCGAGTGCGGCCAGGCGATCACGGGTCTCGGCAGGCACCGACCACTCCACCACCCCGCTGCGCAGGGATGCCACGGCCGGGCGCGGATGATCGATCGGGAGTTCCAGCACGTCGGGCAGGCCGGCGAGCCGCTCCCGCCAGTAGCCGAGCTGCCGGGCCGCGGTGGATGCCGGGTCCGCGTCGTCGCCGAGGAGCTCCCGCTGCCAGAGCGCGTAATCCGCGTACTGGATGGGCAGTGGCGCCCAGGAGGGCGAATCCCCGTGGGCCCGTGCCGAATACGCGAGCGCGAGATCGCGGGCGAGGACCGGGCCGGATTCGCCGTCGGCGGCGATGTGGTGGAGCACCACGGTGAGCAGGTGCTCGGTGGGTCCCCGCGAGATCAGGCGGGCCCGGATGGGGAGTTCGCGGGTGACGTCGAAGCCACGGCCGAGCAGGTCGGTGGCCGTGCGGTCGGTGGCTGTGTGGTCGGTCGCCGTCTCGTCGGTGTCGGTCCAGTCGAGCTGTGCGAGTGCGTCGTCGGGCGCCAGGATCTCCTGATAGGGATCACCGTCGGCACCGGCCGGGTAGCGGGTGCGCAGCACCTCGTGGCGGGCCACGACATCGGCGAGCGCGGCGCGCATCGCGGCCGCATCGACGACGCCACGCAGGCGCAGGACCACCGGGATGTTGTAGGCCGGGGAATCCGGGTCGAACTGGTTGATGAACCACATCCGGCGCTGCGCGAATGACAACGGCAGCGGCGTCGGCCGGGTGCGCGGAACAAGGTCCGCCACCGTCGATGCCGGGTCCACAGCGGCGAGCGCCGCCACGAGTTCGCGGACCGACGGCGCGTCGAACACCGTGCGCACCCCCACCGACA
>JASGFO010000168.1:0-9318 GCA_047605505.1 Gordonia sp. (in: high G+C Gram-positive bacteria)
AGAGTGGTGCATGCAGGCGCAAACGCCCGCGCTGCCGGAGGCGGCGCAGACAAACCGCGTTTTGTGCCGCGCCGCGATGCAGGGAGTGGAGTGCGGGAGCGTGCGACCGCGCGCAGTGACCGAAGAGTGGTGCATGCAGGCGCAAACGCCCGCGCTGCCGGAGGCGGCGCAGACAAACACAGTAGGCTGGCACGGATGACGCGGGCGGGGTGTGGCTGTGCCCCCGCACACCGGTGATGACAGGAGTGAAGGGTTGACCTCGAATCCGAATGCCGAGCCTCGGGACAAGTCGGGGGGTCTCTCGTTGAGCGACTCGGATGTGGCGTTGCTGGAGCGGACGATCTACGAGGTCAAGCGGGTGATCGTCGGCCAGGATCAGTTGGTCGAGCGGATCCTGGTGGGTTTGCTGGCGCGCGGGCACATCCTGCTCGAGGGTGTTCCCGGGGTGGCGAAGACGCTGGCGGTGGAGACCTTCGCCAAGGTGGTCGGTGGCAGTTTCTCGCGTGTCCAGTTCACGCCGGATCTGGTGCCGACCGATCTGATCGGTACCCGGATCTACCGGCAGGGGCGGGAGGAGTTCGATACCGAGCTGGGTCCGGTGGTGGCGAACTTCCTGCTGGCGGACGAGATCAACCGCGCCCCGGCGAAGGTGCAGTCGGCGTTGCTGGAGGTGATGGCCGAACGCCATGTGTCGATCGGTGGGACGACATATCCGATGCCGGATCCGTTCCTGGTGATGGCGACGCAGAACCCGATCGAGAATGAGGGCGTCTATCCGCTGCCGGAGGCGCAGCGTGACCGGTTCCTCTTCAAGGTCTTGGTGGACTACCCGTCGGTGGAGGAGGAGCGCGAGATCGTCTACCGGATGGGCAATGTCCCGCCGGTGGCGTCGCAGGTCCTCGACCCGGAGGCGATGATCCGCCTGCAGCGCACGGCCGCGGAGGTCTTTGTCCATCATGCGCTGGTTGACTATGTGGTGCGGGTCATCAACGCCACCCGCCGTCCCGCCGACATCGGGTTGACGGACGTGGCGACCTGGCTGTCATATGGTGCCTCGCCGCGCGCGACCCTGGGCATTGTGGCCGCGTCGCGGGCGCTGGCCCTGGTCCGGGGACGTGACTATGTCATTCCGCAGGACGTCGTCGAGATCATCCCGGATGTGCTGCGGCATCGTCTCGTGCTCTCGTATGACGCCCTCGCCGACGAGGTGGATGCCGATCAGGTGATCGCGCGGGTCCTGCAGTCGGTCGGGTTGCCGCAGGTGGGTGCGCAGCCGGTGGCGCCGGCGCCGCTGCCGGGTCCGGGCGTGCCGGGTCATCTGCCGCATCCGGGGGCACCCAATCAGCCACCATCGCCGCCGGTGCCGTATCCGCAGGCGGGGCCGATGAATCAGCCGACCACGCAGAACCCGGCACCGCAGAACCCCAATCCGCAGAACCAGGCGACTCCGCAGTATGGCGGCTAACAGCGATCTGCCGGGGTTGGGTGCGGGCCTGCTGGAGGAGCCGGCGCTCACCGCGGCGTTGAAGATGCTGGAGCTGACGGTGCGCCGCAAGCTCGACGGGGTGCTGCAGGGTGAGCATCTGGGTCTGATCCCGGGGCCGGGTTCGGAGCCGGGGGAGGCCCGCGCGTATCAGCCGGGCGATGACATCCGGCGGATGGAGTGGTCGGTCACGGCGCGGACCACGCAGCCGCACGTGCGTCAGATGATCGCCGACCGGGAGTTGGAGACGTGGATCGTCGTCGACGCGTCGGCGAGCCTGGATTTCGGCACCGTCAACTGCACCAAGCGTGATCTGGCGGTCGCTGCCGCGGCCGCGATCGTGCATCTGACCAGCGGCGGCGGCAATCGGCACGGCGCGATCATCGTCACCGGTGACACCACGGTGCGGATTCCGGCGCGGACCGGCCGGGTGCATGCGCAGCGGCTGCTGAAGGCGATCGCGACGACGACGCGGAGTGTGCCGGGGGTGCGCGGGGATCTGCACGCCGGGATCGAGGCACTGCGCCGGCCGCAGCGCCGTCGCGGTCTGGCGGTGGTGATCAGCGATTTTCTCGGCCCGATCAACTGGGAGCGGTCGTTGCGCGCGATCGGCGCCCACCATGAGCTGTTGGCCGTCGAGGTCCTGGATCCGCGTGATCTGGAGTTGCCGCCGGTCGGGCAGGTCCGGTTGGCCGACGCCGAGTCCGGTGAGCTCACCGAGGTCACGATCACCGAGTCGTTGCGCGCGGATTTCGCTGCGGCGGCCCGCGCGCATCAGGCCGCGGTGCTGCGCACGATCCGCAGTTGCGGTGGTCCGGTCCTGAGTTTGCGGACCGACCGTGAGTGGCTCTCGGATGTGGTCAGGTTCGTCGGCCGGCGCCGGCGGGGTCTGGCGGCCGGGGCGGGGTGAGGTAGCACGTGTTCGTCAATCCCTGGATGCTGTTCCTGGCGCTGCTGGTCGTGGTGGTGGCGGCGTGCTACGTCGTCGTGCTGAGGACGCGGCGCAAGCGGGTGTTGCAGTTCGCCAATCTGGATGTGTTGAATCGGGTGGCCCCGCGGGAGCCCCGCTGGCGGCGCTGGCTGACGCATATCCCGATCGCACTGCTGCTGGTGGCGCTGTTGCTGCTGGTGGTGGCCGCGGCGGGGCCGCAGGCCGATCGTAAGGTGCCGCGCAACAAGGCGACGGTGATCTTGGTGATCGATGTGTCCCGGTCGATGGAGGCCACCGATGTGGCGCCGACACGCCTGAAGGCGGCGCAGGAGGCGGCCAAGAAATTTGCCGATGAGCTCACCGACGGCATCAACCTGGGTCTGATCGCGTTTGCCGGCACGCCGTCGAATCTGGTCACGCCGACCCCGGATCACCATGCCACTACCGTGGCCGTGGACCGGTTGACCCTGGCCGACAAGACGGCCACCGGTGAGGGGATCTTCGCCGCGATCCAGCAGATCGAGACCCTCAACAATGTGTTGGGCGGTGATGCCGCGGCACCGCCGGCGCGGATCGTGCTGCTCTCCGACGGCAAGCAGACCGTCCCCGACAGCCCGAACGATCCGCGCGGCGCGTTCACCGCGGCCCGCAAGGCCAAAGAGGAGAACATCCCGGTCTCGACCATCTCGTTCGGCACGATGACGGGCACGGTGGATCTCGACGGCGATCGTATCCCGGTGCCCGTCGACGACGAGTCGTTGCGGGAGATCGCCAATCTGGCCGACGGCCGGTTCTTTACCGCGTCGAGTCTCGACGAGCTCAACAAGGTCTACGAGACCTTGCAGGAGGAGATCGGCTACGAGATCCGCAAGGGCGACAACTCGCGGCCGTGGATCGTGGCGGGCACCGTTCTCGCGATCATCGCGGTGATCGGTTCGCTGGCGATCAATCAGCGGGTGCCGTGAGGCCGGGTGAGCGAATGAGGGGCGCGAGCGAGGCGGCGGGGCGTCGTCGGATAGGTTGGCCAGCATGTCTGAAGTGAACGAACCCAACAGCGGACGCTCTGTCCTGGTCACCGGAGGCAATCGCGGTATCGGTCTGGCGGTGGCCCGCCGGCTGGCCGCGGACGGGCACAAGGTGGCCGTCACCCACCGGGGGTCGGGTGCCCCGGACGGCTTGTTCGCGGTGCAGTGCGATGTCACCGACAATGCGTCGGTGGAGCGGGCATTCGACGAGGTCGCCGCACATCAGGGCCCGGTCGAGGTGCTGGTGGCCAATGCGGGCATCACCGACAACATGCTGCTGATGCGGTTGAGCGAGGAGTCGTTCGAGAAGGTCGTCGACGCAAACCTGACCGGCGCGTTCCGGTGCGCCAAGCGCGCCACCAAGGGGATGCAGCGCGCCAAGTGGGGGCGGATGATCTTCCTCGGCTCGGTGGTGGCGACCTCGGGGGTTCCCGGGCAGGCGAACTACGCGGCGTCGAAGGCCGGGCTGATCGGTCTGGCCCGTTCGATTGCCCGTGAGGTGGGGTCACGCAACATCACCGCCAATGTCGTCGCGCCGGGTTTCATCGACACCGATATGACCGCCGGGATGGAGGACCGCTACATCGAGATGGCCAAGCAGGCCATCCCGCTGGGCCGCACCGGCAAGCCCGAGGACGTGGCCGCGGCGATCAGCTTCCTCGCCTCCGACGAGGGCGGGTACATCACCGGCGCGGTCATCCCGGTGGACGGCGGCATGGGCATGGGTCACTGACCCCATCCGACCTCGGTATTTCCTTACTCTGCAAGTACTTTCGACGTCTTAGGAGCACACGTTGACCGGAATCCTCGCCGGCAAGACCATTTTGGTGACCGGCATCATCACCGACGCCTCGATCGCCTTCAGCACGGCCAAGGTCGCGCAGGAGCAGGGCGCGAAGGTGATCATCACCGGCATCCCCGACCGTTTGCGGCTGATCAACCGGATCGCCAAGCGGTTGCCGCAGGAGGTGCCCGACGCCATCCCGCTCGACGTCACCGACGAGGAGTCCCTGGGCGCGCTCGCCGACAAGGTGCGTGAGCTCGCACCGGAAGGCGTCGACGGTGTCGTGCATTCGATCGCGTTCGCCCCCAAGACCCTGATGGGCCCCGACGCGTTGCCGTTCCTCGAGGGCCCCGGCCCGGATGTGGCGCGGGCGTTTGAGATCTCGGCGTGGAGCTACGCGTCGCTGGCCCGTGCGGTCCTGCCCGTGATGAACGAGCGGGGCTCGATCGTCGGCATGGACTTCGATCCGCGGACCGCGCTGCCCGACTACAACTGGATGGGCGTCGCCAAGGCCGCGCTGGAGTCGGTGAACCGCTATGTGGCGCGGGAGGTGGGCAACGCCAAGAAGATCCGCTCCAACCTCGTCGCCGCCGGTCCTATCAAGACGCTCGCGGCCAAGGCGATCTCGGGTACCGCCACCGACGACGCCAAGAAGCTCAACATGCTCAACGAGTACTGGGACGGCGCGTCGCCGATCGGCTGGAACGTCGACGATCCCGAGGTGGTCGGGACCAGCGTCGTCACGGTGCTCAGCGATTTCCTTCCCGGCACCACCGGCTCGATCATCTACGTCGACGGCGGGGCCAGCCACAACACGTGGTTCCCGGAGGATTTCCTCACCAGGTGAGTGACGTCGCCGGGCGGGCCTTCGACGCGGTCCTCTTCCTCTCCTTCGGGGGGCCCGAGGCACCCGACGAGGTGATGCCGTTTCTCGAGAACGTGACACGGGGGCGGGGAGTGCCGCCCGAACGGCTTTCCGAGGTCGCACAGCACTATCTGCACTTCGGTGGTGTATCACCGATCAACCGGCTCAACCGCGAGATGATCGACGCGCTGCGCGGGGTGCTCGCCGAGCGTGGCCGGGACCTGCCGGTGTACTTCGGCAACCGCAACTGGCATCCGCTGCTCGAGGACACCCTCGAGCAGATGTACGTGGCCGGGCATCGGCGGGTGCTCGTGTTCACGACGTCGGCGTGGGGTGGCTACTCGGGCAGCGAGCAGTACCACGAGGATCTGGCGCGCGGGTTGTCGGCGCTGGCCGAGCGGGTGCCGGCGGCCGCCGCCGATCCGATGCTGCTGCGCAAGCTGCCGCAGTACTGCACCGAGCCTGCTTTTCTCGACGCGTGCGCCGACGCGGTACGGCGAGCGGTCGCGCGGTGTGCGGGATCTCAGGTGCCGCCCCGGATTGTGTTCACGGCGCATTCGGTGCCGATCCGGGCCGACCTGCGGTACGGACCGGTGATCGACGGCAAGGGACTGTATTCGCGGCAGGTGGGCGAGGCGGTGGCGGCGGTCGCACGGCGTGTGGGATGTGCCGAGGTCGATCAGGTGTGGCAGTCACGGTCGGGGCCGCGCCAGGTGCCGTGGCTGGAACCGGATATCTGCGATCACCTGGAAAGTCTTGCTGGGCAGGGGATCGCGTCGGTCGTCGTGGTTCCGATCGGGTTTGTCTCGGATCACCTCGAGGTGGTCTGGGACCTCGACATCGAGGCGGCACAGCTGTGCGAACGGCTCGGCGTGCAGTTGGTGCGTGCCGAGACGGTCGGGAGCGATCCGCGATTTGTCGAGATGATCGGTGACCTCATCGAGCGGTACGCCGACGGCGGGGGAGACCTGGGGGCGTTGGGGATCATCGCTGAGGGTGCGTGGTAGCGGTTGCCGCGGGTCTTCTTCTGCTAGTCCGGTTGGCTGTTCTCGCCCTCGTGTCGGGCAATGAAGGCTTTCAGGCGGTCTTGCCAGCCGGCGGATCGCGGACCGGACTGGCATCGCCTGGCAAGTGACACTGTGGGTCTCGTGAGATTCCCGGCGCGAATGATGTCCTTATGCGCCTCGAGTTGATCGACGATCCGACTCCGCACTCCCACGTCGGTCAGTTCGAGGTCGCCGAGAGCCGCCAATGCGCCGGGCACGCTCATCGCGAACAGTGTGGCAATCAGACGCCTCGCGTGCCCACGTCCGTGTTCACGAGGATTTGCTCACGAGGACCCGTCGAGGCGGTCCGCCCACCTCGCACACTCCTTGCGGCGGGAGCGCTTGATGATACGGGACCGCGAGATCTGACGAAGGTTGCGAGCCAGACTCTTTCGCATTCGTTTCAGAAACTCGTCGGACGACGGGCCACCGGCGCTGCGGGCGGCACGAATCCACGTGTCGACGGCGTCTTCGGAGTGCCCGCTGTTCGCTTGATGAACACCCCATGTGTCGAGAACCGCCACCAGGTTGGCTCGATGGGACTCATTCTTGGGAAACGCCGCCACCACCGCCGACGCGTATCGGGCAGCGGCCGGGAACAGGGTGTCGGCCTGTGCCGGCTCATTGGCCGCGAGTTGCGCGAGGCCGAGGCCGAGGGTGAGCATGCGATTGTCTGCTGTGTTGCCGTCGTCGTCGGCGAGATAGGTGTCCCAGTGGTACGCGATGTTCGCCGCGGCCTGGGCGCGATCGGGACCCGGTAACTCGTTGGCTTCCAGGAGAAGCGCTCGCCCGAGTTCGCGGGCGCGATCGGTCACGTAGTCAATCGGAGAACCCTTCAGCCGTCGAGTCCGTAGCTCGATGGCCTCGTCGAGAACCTCCAAGCAGCGCGGGTCCCGTTTCCCTGCGCGCTGTCCGGCGATCAGTTCCAGCGCGTCGCACACGGCGGCGACGTGTGGTCCATACGTGACGTTGCGGTCACCCCTCACGTTTGCCATCGCCTGCTCGGCGATCTCCTCAAAAGACATTGGCGCCGATGTAGTCCGGCTATCGGGTTCATCGGCGGAAGCGACGCGCTTGGCGGTGTCGACGACGAGTTGAGCGAGCGGCTCGGCGAGGCGTCGCCGGTTCTTTCGTGCAGTGTGCAGGAACCCTTGTGCGATGACGCCGAACGCCTTGTCGCGATGTGGCGTGGAATCGAGGTAGCTGCTCACGCGCCAGCGGGCCGCGTCGCCCTGTCCGACGACGATGTCGCCTTCCGCAGCGAAGGCCACCGCCGTCGCACCGGCGCGCCACTCGGCTGTGTCGGGTTCGAGCTGTCCGCGTCGGCGGAAGAGCTGGTCGGCGTCATCGAGCCACCGATGTGCCGCTTGGTGCTCGCCCAGATTGAACAGCGCCCGACCATACCCCTGAGCCGACATGGCCAGGATTCCCGTCCCGCTGATATCGGGATTGCGGAGGTAGCTGTCCTGTGCGCTACGCAATGCCGCACCGAAGTGGTCTCGGGCGTCAGCATGGTGGCCCAAGGCGATCGCCACCTCACCCAGACCGATCCTGATGTTGACCAGATTTCCCACGGAATTGTGCGTCCGAAGCTCGGGATCGTTGTCCACGCGGTCGGCGAGCGGCAGTGCTCTCAGATAGGCGGTACGAGCGGCTGCATGCTCGCCGGCAGCCCGATAGGCCCCGCCGAGGAGGGTCAGCGCGTATTGATACCAGGAGTCGGCGTGGAGTCCTGGCTGGCGGTGACTGATCGTCTCCCACGCGTCACAGGCGCGGGTGAGCTCGGCGATCGCGGTGGATTGGTCTGGTGATTCTCTGGCGACGCCCATCGTCGTCAGGGCGAATGCCCCGATCAGGGAGATCTCGTCCGGGTGTGCACTGAGCTGCTGTCTCGTGAACTCGCGGGCCGCGGTGAGTGCCGGGAGCACGTCGACGCCGGACACCGCCGGCAGATCGGCGAGACAGCCGGCGGCATTAGAGAACGCGGCGAGGGCTGCCGGAGTGCTGTCTCCCCGGTCGAGCATCTGCCGCGCCGCGTCGAACAGGGCAAAGGCGAGGGCGACGCGAGTCGACGCCGTCGCTTCCGACTTATGCCAATGGGCGGCTTTGCTGAGAATCGTGACCCCGTGCGCAGTCAACTCCGAAAGACCGGCGCGAAAGTAGGGCGCGTCCACCGAGTCGACGATGATGGCTGCGACCTTTGGCAACTGGGCTTTGTTTGTCCGGGCCAGCAGCGTCGACACCGTCGCGTGGTGAGACGGTGCCCGAAAGGCATGCCAGAGACGGTCGTCGGTGCACAGAGGGTCGTCGTCGGCCGTGGCCAGGTAGGTCACCAACTCGCCGTGCAGACGCTCGATCTCATGGTCCGGAATCGATGTGCGAAAGTGAGTTCTGATGATGGCGTGAGTAAACCCGAGTCGGCCGCCCTCACGGCGTGGAGCCAACAGCGGCGAGAGGCTGCGCCGGATGCCGGCGACGGTCAATGCGTCGAGCCCGACGAGTTGTTCGATGTCAAGGGGTCGTAGCCCGGAGCGGGACACGGCGCAGTACGCCAGCACCGAGCGCACCGCCTCATCTCCGAATCGGTCTGCGGCCCTTCCGATCACGCGGTCAACGAGGGCCTCGGTCGCCGGTGGCAGTGCGGCGACGGTGGAGTTGATGACGCGAGCCGTCTCATCGAGTGGGTCTGCGGCCGGATTGACCTCGGTGTAGTCCCTGGCAGCCAGCGCGAGGAGTTCTGCAATGGCCAGCCGTAACCACAATGGCGAGCGGTCGCGCGAGGCCAGCGTGTCCACAGCAGGAGGCGGAAGCGCGCGGCTGATCGAACTGCTGATCGCCGATACGGCGGCTCGCGCCGAGTCGGCGTTCATCGGGGGCACAGCGATGCCCGGTATCCCGGCTCCCGACAGATACCGGACGTGATCATCTCGGGTTGTCGAGGTGAGAATGCCGACCCCGGCCGGCCGTGCGGTGAGGAATGTCAGTCGGGTGTCATCAGGCAGCTGATCCAGGGCGTCAATCGCGATGACGATCGGCGCGGCCGCTGCGAGTAATTCCCGGGTGTGGTGGATGAGGTCGTCAAGGAGTATGGCGACATCTGGCGTGGAACCGAGCTCCGCGCACACACGATGAAGGATGCCGTGGAGGGTGGCCACGAGCAGACCCGATCCGACCTCGGCGAGCT
>JASGFO010000169.1:0-9309 GCA_047605505.1 Gordonia sp. (in: high G+C Gram-positive bacteria)
CTCCGCCGCCGTCAGGCCCGTCAGATCGGTGCGGTAGCCCGGTAGCAACGCGAAGCCTCCGTGGCGACCACGCTCGGCGTACACCGGGATCCCCGACACCGACAGCGCGTCGATGTCACGCAGCACCGTCCGGACCGAGACGCCGAGCTCGGCCGCGAGATCGGGAGCGGTGATCCGTTCCCGCACCTTGAGCAGCATCAACAGCGCCAGCAACCGTTCGGCTCGCATGCTCTCCCATTCTCCGCCAAAAACATGCCAGAAGGTGTCACGTATTCGCGATTCACTGATCCGCGACGCGGGAATCACCGCCGACATCTCGCCCCGCGCGACCACCGAAAGGAACCTCCCATGAATCAGCCCACCCTCGCCCCCGCAGATCCCCGCCCCGCCTTCACCACGGCCACGGCCCGGATGACCGACCTCCTCTCCGCGGTCACCGCCGACACCCTCGATCGACCGACACCCTGCACCGAGTTCGACGTGGCCACGCTCACCGCGCACATCCTGGGGGTCGCCCAGCGCTCCCGGGCCATCGCGACCGGTGGCGACGTGCTCGCGATCGACCCGATCGCCGCGGTGCGCGACGCCGACAGCTTCGCCGCCACGATCGCCGACACTCTCAGCGCCCTCGGCGACGACGCCGTCCTCGGCCGGCCGGTGACCGTGCCGTGGGGAACCGTCCCCGTCGCCGGCGCACTGTGGGGCTACGTCAACGAAATGCTGGTCCACGGCTGGGATCTGGCCGTCGCGACCGGTCAGCCCGCCGAGTCCGACGACACCGCCGACGCCGCGGCCACCGCGCTCTCGGTGGTCCGACCGTTCATCTCCGCCGACATCCGCGACGATCCGGCAGTCCCCTTCGGCCCCGTCGTGGCGCCCCGCCCGGCCGCCGGTCCCACCGAGCGCCTCGCGAACTGGTCGGGGCGGTCCGCCGACGGCTGGGTGTAGGCACCCCTCCCGGGGTTCCTGGCGCCCCATCGGGTCGGGAGCTCCGGGACCACCGTTCCCAACCCGGCGTCGCTGCTCTATAGTCTATAAAAAATAGAGCTAGCTGACGCCGGAGGCCCCCATGGCTGCACTGTCCACCGAAGAACAGGCCATCATCGACACCGTCCGCGACTTCGTCGACAAGCAGGTCCGTCCCGTCGTCCGCGACCTCGAGCACGCGAACACCTACCCCGAGAAGCTCATCGAGACGATGAAGCAGATGGGCGTCTACGGCCTGGCCATCCCCGAGCCCTACGGCGCCGGCGCGGTCTCGATGCCGTGCTACGCCCAGGTCACCGAAGAGCTCGCGCGCGGCTGGATGAGCCTGGCCGGCGCGATGGGCGGGCACACCGTCGTCGCCAAACTGATCCTCGCCTTCGGCACCGACGAGCAGAAGCAGCGGTATCTGCCGCCGATGGCGACCGGCGAGCTGCGGGCGACGATGGCGCTGACCGAGCCCGGCGGCGGATCCGATCTCCAGAACATGCGGACGCAAGCCCGCCGCAACGGCGACTCCTACGTCATCAACGGCTCCAAGACGTGGATCTCCAATGCCCGCAAGTCCGGCCTGGTCGCGCTTCTGTGCAAGACCGATCCGTCGGCGAGTCCGGCCCACACGGGTGTCTCCATCCTGCTGGTGGAGAAGGTGCCCGGTTTCATCGTGTCCCGCGACCTGCCCAAACTCGGCTACAAGGGCGTCGAGAGCTGTGAGCTCACCTTCGACAACGCCCGCGTCCCCGCCGACGCCGTCCTCGGTGGCGTCGAGGGAAAGGGTTTCGCGCAGATGATGAAGGGACTGGAGACCGGCCGCATCCAGGTGGCCGCGCGGGCCACCGGCGTCGCCCGTGCCGCCTTCGACGATGCGCTGCGCTACGCGCAGGAACGCGAGAGCTTCGGGGTGCCCATCTGGCAGCACCAGTCGGTCGGCAACCTGCTCGCGACCATGGGCACCAAGCTCACCGCCGCGCGCAGTCTGCTGCGCACCGCCGCCGAACGCCTGGACTCGGGGGCGCGCGCCGACATGGAGGCCGGGATGGCCAAGCTGTTCGCGTCGGAGACGGCGATGGAGATCGCGCTGGACGCGGTCCGCATCCACGGCGGCTACGGTTACTCCACCGAGTACGACGTCGAGCGCTACTTCCGGGACGCACCGCTGATGATCGTCGGCGAGGGCACCAACGAGATTCAGCAGAACGTGATCGCGCGGCAGCTCGTCAAGCGCGGCGGACTGACCCTCTGAGCGGGCGACGATGACCGAGAAGGCAACTGTGAACCTGAAAGACCTCGTGGCCGACTGGCATCCGGAACCAACCAGCGAGTTCGACGAGCTGGACCCGGCGCAGGCCCGACGCCTCGCGGCCGCCCTGGATCAGCCGGAGCCCTTCGACAACGGCGATCGGCTGCCGCTGACCTGGCAGTGGATCTACTTCGGCCAATGGCCCCCCACGAGCGCTCTCGGCGCCGACGGCCATCCCGCCGACGGCCACTTCCTGCCACCGCTCCCCCATCGTCGTCGGATGTTCGCCGGGGCCCGGATGACCGCGACCGCACCGATGCTGCTGGGCACCCGTACCGAGAAGTGTTCGCACGTCACCGCGGTGACCGAGAAACACGGCCGCAGTGGTGCGATGCTGTTCGTCACGGTACGAAACACCTACCGACAAAACGGTACGGACATACTGGTCGAGGATCAGGATCTGGTGTACCGCAGCGATTCGGGCCGGCCCACGCCCGCGCCACATCACCGCCCGGAACGGCATCCGGCGGGCGCACCGTGGTCGGCCGAGCCAGCGCCCGGGCCGACCACCCTGTTCCGGTATTCGGCGCTGACCGCCAATGCGCATCGTATCCACTACGACCACCCCTACGCCACCGGCGTCGAGGGCTACCCTGACCTGGTGGTCCACGGGCCGTTGCTCGCGACCTACCTGGCCGAACTCGCGCGCCGCAACAATTCGGGAACACCGTTGCGCTCCTTTGATTTCCGCCTCCGGAAGCCGGTCTTCGCCGGCGACCCGTTCCGGATCGAGGGCACCCCGGGCGCCGACGGTACCGTGCTGCTGGGCGTCGTCAGCGGTATCGACACCATCCACGTCTCGGGAACCGGAGAACTGGCATGAGCCCGACCGAACCACTCACCGCAGCAAGGCTTTCGGTTGCGCGGACATTTCTGTTCGCACCCGGAAACCGGCCCGAGCGATTCGCCAAGGCCGCGGCCGCGGGCGCCGACGTCGTGGTCATCGACCTCGAGGATGCCGTCACCGCGGCGGACAAGCCCGCGGCCCGCACCCACATCGCCGACTGGCTCGCCGCCGGCAACAGCGCACTGATCCGGATCAACGCGGCCGAAACCTCCTGGCACGCCGCCGATGTCGCCCTCGCCGCGGAGTACTCGGCGCCCGTCCTGCTGGCCAAGGCACAGACCCCGGAGGAAGTGGCCGCCGTCGGCACCGCGACCGGCGCCCCGGTGATCCCGCTGGTGGAGACCGCACGCGGCATCCTGGCCGCACCGGTGATCGCCGCACTCGCGCCGGTCGTCCGAATCGGCTTTGGCGCCATCGACTTCGGCGTCGACACCGGGGTCGACCCGGACGATCGTGAGGCCCTGCTCTTCGCCCGGTCCATGCTGGTCAGCGCGTCGGCGGCGGCCGGGATCGCCGCCCCCATCGACGGTGTGACCACAGCACTGCGCGACACCGCCAAGCTCACCGACGACGTCCGCTACGCCGCCCGGATCGGGCTGGCCGCCAAGTTGTGCATTCACCCGGCGCAGGTGGCCGTCGTCCATGACTGCCTGGCCCCCACCGACGACGAGATCACCTGGGCGCGTTCGATCGTGGCCGCAGCGTCGACGGACTCCTCGGTGGTCGCGGTGAACGGGCAGATGGTCGACGCACCGGTCGTCGCCCGCGCCCGGCGGATTCTTGCGGCCACCGACTGACGAACGGTACCTGGGCCGTCGCGGAGGACGCAGGGCTACGGCCCGCGCACGTCACGCACTATGGTCTACAGACCATGGCCGCCGATAACGCGGGCGGCGCCCGTCGTCGGCGTCCCCGATTGTCCGACGAGGTCGCCGAGTACGTGCGCGAGTCGATCGTGTCCGGCCGGCTGCGACCCGGTGAGTTCATCCGGCCGGAAAACATCGCCGACGAGCTCGGCGTCTCCGCGACGCCATCCCGCGAAGGACTGCTGGCGCTGCAGAGCGAGGGCATGCTCCGGGTGGAACCGCGGCGCGGCTTCGTGGTGGCACCGCTGTCGGCCGACGACATCGAGGACGTCTTCGCCGGGCAGGCCCTCCTCGCCGGGGAGCTGACCGCGCGGGCCACCGCACGCCTGGCCGACGACGACATCGCCGTGCTCGAGCAGATCCAGGCCGAACTGGAGGCCGCGGCCGAGCGCGCCGACTACGACGAGGTCGAACGCCTCAACCACCGCTTCCATCGCACCATCTACGCCGCGGCCCGGTCGCCGAAACTCTCGTGGATGCTCTCCGCGTCGCTGAACTATGCCCCACGCCGGTTCTTCGCAACCGTCGAGGGCTGGCCCGCGGCGTCGGCCCACGACCACCGCGCGATCCTCGACAGCCTGCGCGCGCGGGACGGCGAGGGCGCCCGCGCCGGGATGGCCGAACACATCCGCACGGCAGGCCGGCTGCTGGCCCGGCATCGCGCCCGGTAGTCACCGGCCCCGCCGAGGCATCGCCGGACGCTCACGATCTCCGCCGGCCGGGCCCCACATCGCCTCCCCGCACGGGTCTCACGGCCACCCGAAACGGCCGCCGACAAGGCAAAGTCGATTCGCCCAGAGAGAAGGGGTAGCCTCACCCACTGCGATGTGCGCAAGTTTGGACGGAGGTCGACCCATCGTTACCGAGCACCCCTCGACCGACAAGACGACGGTCGGCAACTCCGAGGATCCCCCACCCGCCACCGGCAAACCCGCGGCGAAGAAGGACCGGCATCTCTACCAGATCGACCTGGTTCGGCTGGTGACCTTCGGTGGCGTGATCCTCGATCACGTCATGCTCAGCGTCACCGCATCGACCAACGTCGCCGCCGGCGCCGTCGAGGTCTTCCTGCGCTACACGCGCTACGGATTCTTCGCACTCACCGGCTTCGTCCTGACCTATCAGTACCGCAAACGCGATCTCTCCGCAGGCAAATTCTGGCGACGGCGTTTCAAGCTCATCGGACTGCCCTTCCTGATGTGGAGCCTGTTCTACTGGTTCTTCATCCGCTATCGGTCCCGCGGCGCCGACGGCATCGCCAACGCATGGAACAGCGTCGATGCGGCCGTCGACTCGGTCAAGAGCATCGTCTACGACCTCATCACCGGCCACGCGGCCTACCACCTGTACTTCCTGTCGGTGAGCATGCAGATCTATCTGGTGTTCCCGCTGGTGCTCTACGTTCTCAAACGCACCTGGGGCTATCACCGGTATCTGCTCGCGGTCAGTATCGCGTTCCAGATGTGGATGATGTACTCGATTGTCCGTCCGCCGCTGGACTTCTTCACCTGGGGTATCCAGAGCACGCTCTGGACACACGTGACGATCACGATCCTCCCGTATCAGGGCTTCATCCTTTCCGGGTGCGTGGCGGCCATGCACTACGAGGCCTTCCACACGTTCATCAAACGGTGGCGCCGGTATCTCATCGGCCTGGCCATCGTCGTCATCGTGGCGACCTGGCTGTACTACCTCTACACCATCGATCAAGGCGAGGAGCTCTTCCGGGCCACCAATGTGTTCATGCTGCACAACATGTGGGCATATGTCGCCATCATCGTGATGCTGTACAGCATCGGCTCGGTCTGGATGGAACGGCGCACGCCCGGCTCCATCATTGACCGGTTGATGCGCACGGCATCGGACCGCTCCTTCGGGATCTATCTGGCCCACGTCCTCGCCCTCTACGCGCTGCTGCCGCAGGCGGCGACCCCGTCGATCCACGCCCTCCCGCGCGTTCTTCTCGCCTACCTGCTGACCGTGGCCCTCACGATCTTCCTCGTGGAAACCCTGCGCCGCTCCCCGATCAGCCTGATCACCACCGGCCGCAATCGCATCGACTGGCGCACCCAGAATGCCGGACGGTCGGCGCTGGTGGGCCTCGGCGGTGTGGCGGTCGGCCTGGTGATGCGGCTTGGGTTCGGTATGTGGGGTGGCAACGTCGTCACCGCGACCGGCGTGTTCCTGATCGCCTCGATGGCTCTGGTGTACTGGCATCAGATGCACGACGAGACTGCCGCCGAGGACGCGGCGTAGCGTAGCGGTAAGGAGAGGTAAGGAGTGGGCACCCGCTCACGAGCGGTTCCGCGGGTTCCCTACTCCACCCGTTGACGCTGTTCTTGTCCACGCTGTTCTTGTCGGCGAACACCGGTGCACCGGCATCGGCGTTCTCCGGGGAGAACAGCGTTTGTGGCTTGTGGGGGCGTGGGCTTCGGGAGGCCTGCCCGGCGCGCGCGGCTTGGGCTAGTAGCCGTACCCGTAGTAGCCGTAGATCCCCATGTTGGGGTCATACATCGGCACGGGGGCAACGTAGACCGGCGGCGCGGGCAGCGGCGCCGGGGTCTGGATCGGCGGTGCCGGCGTCCGCAGAACCTTCGTGACGAGGCGGGCCACACCGCGCTTGCCCGCGGCATCGGGGTGGTACGGCACGCCGAGCTCGAAGCCCAACAGCCACGGATCACGCGAGCAGACCGTGTGGTCGGCGCCGGCCGTCGACGCCTGCACGAGCTCGATCCCGGTCGCGTCGGCGACCCGCTTGCTGACGGCTGTCAACGCGTCGAAGGTCTGCACCGCGGTGGCGATCTCGGCCGTCGTCAGTGGCAGCCGCGCGCACGGATGCTCGCCCGCGACGACGGCAGGCGGGTAGTCGACGAGGATGATCCGCGCCTTGGGGGCGTGCTCACGCACCGCATAGACCGTGGCGAGCATCTTGGCCTCGAGATCACCGAGCGCGACGGCATCGGGCACCGGCGGAATCGGCCGGCCGAGATTGCAGGCGCGGGCCGCCACCTGCCGGGCCACCGGCGGGGCGACATTGCGGCAGCTCATCGAGATCAGCCGCTGGATGTAGCCGATGTCATTGCCACCGGTCGTGATGGTCACGACCGCGGTGTCGGCGGTGACGGCATCGATCTGCGGGCTGCGGGTGAAGCGCTGCGGGGTATCGAGGATATTGGCGGTCGTCGACCCCGAGCAGGTGGCGTCGATCAGGCTGAAACCCATCGCGGCGGCCACCTGCTGCGGATAGTTGTCGGCGCTGCGCAGGCACCGGGTGCGCAGTGAGTCCGCACCCTCCGGCCCGGATGCGTACGAACTGCCCAGCGCGACGTACTTCTTGGGCGTGGTCGGCGGCTCCTCGGTCTCGGTCTGGACGACCGGCCGGACATTCTGGGTGGCCGGTTGCGCCTCCGAGACGGAAGTGGAGCTCCCGGGAAGCACAATGGCGGCGGCAACACCCAGCGTGACGAGGGCCGTGGCAGCACGACCAAGGAAGGCACGAGACATAACTGATCCAGTTTCACATATGAGCCGCGACGGAGTGCGGAGGCACGGCGTCGTCTGTGCCACACGGCCCGGGACGAGACGATGAACGCGGGGTCGCCCGACCCCATGACGGGATCGGGCGACGAGCAGACAACAGCGTCAGCGATAGGGCTGGTTGGGCGCTCCCCACCCGCCGGTGCCGGGCTGCTGCGGGTACTGCGGCTGGGCCTGCGGATAGGAGCCGTGACCGGGATAGGAGGTGGGCGGCGCCACCTGCGGGTTCGGTGGCACCGCGGGCGGCACCTGAGCCCAGCCGGACGCCGCGGGCGCACCCCACCCGCTGTTCGGGGTCCCCGGGTTCGACTGCCACAGTCCGGGGCCAGGGGCAGCCTTGCCGAACAGTGCGTAGGCAGCGGCACCCAAGGTGACGAAGAACACTGTCAAACCGGCGAAGAACACAATCCACAGGCCGTAACCGGTGCTGGTTGCCACATGTTCGGACGCCGGTGGCCAACCGACGGCCTCCTCCGCATCGGCGAAGCTCACCGAGGCCAGCGACAGTGTCACGATCCCGAACACGAAGGCGACCAGGGCGACGGGCACCGGGTAGTAGCCCACAACCAGCGCAACGCCACCAACCATCAGGATCACGCCCATCGCGAGCGTGGCCCCGCCCGGGGCCGAGGTGTCGTTCTCGATCTCCCGCTCGACGATCTTCTCCTGCCTGTCGACGTCGGTGATGGCGGACGTCTCCTCGAGGCTGACCGAGGCGGAGCCCAGGCCACTGACCGAGGCTGTCGCATCATCGTCGTCGACGCTGATCCAGGACAGACAGCTGAACACGATCAGGAGGAAGCCCAGGACTGCGGTCACGATCCCCAGAACGCTGAGCGTTCCGGTCCCCGTGGGACTGCGCTGCGCGATCAGTCGACTGATCAACTCCGGGCGGGCCGTCTGCCCTCCGGGCGCACCCGGCTGTCCCGACGGACCGGGGCCTCCGGCCGGAACAGGGCCTTGCTGCCAGCCATGTGTCATTGCTTCCCCTTGCCTTCTCCGCAACACCGACCGTGGCGGCCGATTGTCGAGCTTGTCGGAGCCATCGTGGCAACTGGCCCGCTCCGGTGTCCAGTCGCGGCAGCTCAGATCAACCGATCGGGCGACGCCGCGCATCCCCCCGGACACGGCGATGGCCGGTCCGGGATTCCCCGGCCGGCCATCGTCGTGGCGGTAGCGCGATCAGCTCGCCTCGCCCGAGCCTTCGGCGGCCTTGGTCAGCTCGATCGGTGCGTCGGGCACCTCGCGCGGCTTCTCCGAGCCGGCGAAGGTGAACACGGCGTCCTCGCCGTCGCCCTCACCGTCCCAGTTGTCCACGTCGACCAGCACGATCTCACCGGCGGTCAGCTCGCCGAAGAGGATCTTCTCCGACAGCTGATCCTCGATCTCGCGCTGGATGGTGCGGCGCAGCGGGCGGGCGCCGAGGACCGGGTCAAAACCGCGCTTGGCCAGGAGCGACTTGGCCTTGTCGGTCAGCTCGAGCGCCATGTCCTTGTTCTTCAGCTGCGTCTCGACGCGGCCGATCATCAGATCGACCATCTGGATGATCTCGTCCTGCGTCAACTGGTGGAAGACGATGACGTCGTCGATGCGGTTGAGGAACTCGGGCCGGAAGTGCTTCTTGAGCTCGTCGTTGACCTTGAGCTTCATCCGCTCGTAGTTCGACTGCGCGTCGTTGCCCTTGGAGAAGCCCAGGCCCACGGCCTTGGAGATGTCGCTGGTGCCGAGGTTCGAGGTGAAGATCAGCACGGTGTTCTTGAAGTCGACCGTGCGGC
>JASGFO010000170.1:0-9289 GCA_047605505.1 Gordonia sp. (in: high G+C Gram-positive bacteria)
TCTTGATGACCTGCTTGGTGCCCTTCTCGTTCTGCGCATCCACCTTCTTCAGGAGATGGTCGTCGACGAACGGGCCCTTCTTGAGGCTGCGTGGCATTGCGTACCTCCTCCTGTTCTTATCGCTTGTTCTTGCCGGTGCGACGGCGCCGGACGATCAGCTTGTCGCTGGCCTTGTTCTTACGGGTACGGCCCTCGGGCTTGCCCCACGGGCTGACCGGGTGGCGACCACCGGAGGTCTTGCCCTCGCCGCCACCGTGCGGGTGGTCGACCGGGTTCATCACGACACCGCGGACGGTCGGGCGCTTGCCCTTCCAGCGCATGCGGCCGGCCTTGCCCCAGTTGATGTTCGACTGCTCGGCGTTGCCGACCTCGCCGATGGTGGCGCGGCAGCGGACGTCGACCATGCGCATCTCGCCCGAGGGCAGCCGCAGCGTGGCGTACTTGCCCTCGCGAGCCACCAGCTGGATGCGGGCGCCGGCCGAGCGGCCCATCTTGGCGCCGCCGCCGGGACGCAGCTCGACGGCGTGCACCGTGGTGCCGACCGGGATGTTGCGCAGCGGCAGGTTGTTGCCGGGCTTGATGTCGGCGTTCGGGCCGCTCTCCACCACGTCGCCCTGGCCGAGGCCCTTGGGCGCGATGATGTAGCGCTTCTCGCCGTCCACGTAGTGCAGCAACGCGATCCGCGCGGTGCGGTTCGGGTCGTACTCGATGTGGGCGACCTTGGCGTTGATGCCGTCCTTGTCGTTGCGACGGAAGTCGATCAGCCGGTAGGCACGCTTGTGGCCGCCACCCTTGTGCCGGGTGGTGATGCGGCCGTGCGCATTGCGCCCGCCGCGGCCGTGCAGCGGACGGACCAGCGACTTCTCCGGGTGGTCGCGGGTGATCTCGGCAAAGTCCGAGCCCGACGACCCGCGACGACCAGGGGTCGTCGGCTTGTACTTACGAATAGCCATGTGAAAGTCCCTCTGTTCCGAGCCCCGGTCAGCTGACCGAGCCTCCGAAGATCTCGATGGGCTTGCTGTCGGCGGTCAGCGTCACGAAGGCGCGCTTGGTGGAGCGGCGCCGGCCGTAGCCGGTGCGGGTGCGCTTGCGCTTGCCCTGCCGGTTCGCGGTGTTGACCTTCTCGACGCGGACGTCGAAGATCTTCTCGATCGCGATCTTGATCTGCGTCTTGTTGGAGTCCGGATGCACCAGGAAGGTGTACACCTGGTCCTCCATCAGCCCGTAGGACTTCTCGGAGATCACCGGGGCCAGGATGATGTCGCGCGGGTCGGCGATGGTCGCCATCACGCCTCCTTCGTGGCGATATCGACGGGAGACGTGGTCTCCGCCTTGGTGTTCTGCTCGATGAACGCGTTGAGCGTCTCGACGGTGAACACCACGTCGTCCGAGTCGAGGACGTCGTAGGTGTTGAGCTGGTCGGCAGCGATCGGCCGCACATTCTGCAGATTCGCCACGCTCTTCCAGGCGGTCAGGTCCTCTCGGCCCAGGACCACCAGGAACTTCCGACGGTCCGACAGGCTCTCGAGGAACCGGCGCGCGGTCTTGGTCGACGGCACCTGGCCGGCCACCAGTTCGGTGATCACGTGGATCCGCTCGTTGCGGGCCCGATCGCTCAGCGCGCCGCGCAGGGCGGCCGCCTTCATCTTCTTGGGGGTGCGCTGGCTGTAGTCCCGCGGCTTGGGGCCGTGGACGGTGCCACCACCGGTGAACTGCGGGGCGCGGGTGGAACCCTGCCGCGCGCGGCCGGTGCCCTTCTGCCGGTACGGCTTGGCGCCACCGCCGCGGACCTCGCCGCGGGTCTTGGTGGAGTGCGTGCCCTGGCGGGCGGCAGCCTGCTGGGCCACCACCACCTGGTGCATCAGCGCAATGTTGGCCGGGGCGTCGAACAGCGCGGCGGGCAGGTCAACGGTGCCGTTGGTGCTGCCGTCCGCGTTCTTGACCGCCAGCGTCAGTGTGGTCTTGGTCAGATCGGTGCTCACTTGGCACTGCCCTTCACTGCGTCGCGAACCACCACGATGCCGCCCTTGCGCCCCGGGATCGCTCCCTTGATCAGCAGCAGGCCGGCCTCGGCGTCCACCTTGTGGACGGTGAGGTTCTGGGTGGTCACCTTGTCGTTGCCCATCCGGCCGGCCATCCGCATGCCCTTGAACACGCGGCCCGGGGTGGCGCAGCCACCGATCGAGCCCGGTGCGCGGTGCACGCGGTGGGCGCCGTGGCTGGCGCCGAGGCCGGCGAAGCCGTGGCGCTTCATCGCGCCCGCGAAACCCTTGCCCTTGGAGGTGCCGGTGACGTCGACCAGCGCTCCGTCGGCGAAGATGTCGGCCGACAGTTCCTGGCCGACCGCGAACTCGCTGACGTCGGCCACCCGGATCTCGGCCAGGTGCCGGCGCGGGGTGACCCCGGCCTTGGCGTACTGGCCGGCGACCGGCTTGGTGACCTTGCGCGGGTCGATGGCGCCGTAGGCGAGCTGGACGGCGGTGTAGCCGTCACGCTCGGCGGTGCGCAACTGGGTGATGACGTTCGGGCCGGCCTGGATGACGGTGACCGGAACGACGCGGTTGTTCTCGTCGAAGACCTGGGTCATGCCGAGCTTGGTGCCCAGGATGCCCTTGGTCGAACTCTGGTTGCTCATGATTCTCCTCGCCCCCGCCTACTGGATGTTGACGTCGACGCTGGCCGGCAGGTCGATGCGCATCAGCGCGTCGACCGTCTTCGGCGTCGGGTCGAGGATGTCGATGAGTCGCTTGTGGGTGCGCATCTCGAAGTGTTCGCGGCTGTCCTTGTACTTGTGCGGCGAACGGATGACGCAGTAGACGTTCTTCTCGGTGGGCAACGGCACCGGGCCGACCACCCGTGCCCCGGTACGGGTCACGGTTTCCACGATCTTGCGCGCCGAAGCGTCGATCGCCTCGTGGTCATAGGCCTTGAGCCTGATGCGGATCTTCTGTCCCGCCACGCTGTGTCCTCTTCCGTCAGTTGTTCTCGACAGACGAACACCGCGTACCTGGCCGACGTGGGGGCCGGCGGGCACATGATCACCGCGTGAGTTCGGGGATCGACGCTGTTCATCTGTCGTTGTACGTTGGCTCGGCACTGGTCCGAGCCTGCTGTGCTCCGGCACCCGCGGTCGGGCGTGTCGGGTCCGTGTGCCGAATCCGGCGCACGCGTTACACGCCCAGTTGCCGATTGGTTGGGCCCTGGGAGTTCATTCACCCACCCCGAGGCCGCGAAAAACCCGCGTCCGCCGGTGAAGGCAACCCGGCCAGTATGCACCAGCGGCGTCGGCAGGCACAAATCGGGGTGGTTGCGCCCCTGATGCACCACTCTTCGGTCACTCCGCGTGGTCTGTAAGGAAGGTCTCTGGCCTTCGCCCACCCGCGTCCCCGAGCGAAGCCGAGGCAGAGGCTCGATCGTGACGCCACCCACCTACCAGGGCGCCACCGGCAGCCCGAACGATTGCAGCACGCTCGCGGTGAAGCCCAGGTGGGGCCATGGTTTGTCGGAGATCCAGTGCGGCAGCCCCCAGGCGGCGACGTAGACGATCGTCGTCAGCGGTCCCCAGAATCGGGAGACGACGGCGTCGCGGCCGGCCGACATGATGGCCAGCGACGTCGTGACGACGAGGATGTAATGCCAGCGTCCGTAGTCTTGGCCGAGCACATACAGCGGGGCCACCGCGAGCACCGTGGCGAGGAACCAGGGCCAGTTCCGGCGCAGCCACGGTGAGAGCAGGATCGGCGCAAGCACCAGTGGCAGCAGTGCGAAGTAGATGAGGTAGCGCGGGAAGAACGTCTCCTGTTGTTGGAGTGCGTAGTGGGTGGTCCAGGCGAGCGAGTCGATCGAGCCGTGGCAGACGCGGCGGTTGATGCCGTGTGCGACGACGTCGGCGCAGATGTTGCGTTGGGTGGCCTGGTTGCCCTGGAACAGTAATGCGGCGATGGCGCCGGCGGCGCCGAGCGCCAGCACCGCCAGCGTGGGCGGGTTGCGGAGGTCGACTGCGACACGGAACTCGACTGGGGCGTACAGCCGGGTACGGCGCGCCCCGTCGCCGGCCGGTGCGTCGTCGCGACGCAGCAGGTAGAGCATCACCGGGATGCCGAAGAAGCTGCTTTCCCAGGAGAACATCGCGAGCCCGAACAGCGCGATCGCGGCGACCGTCAGCCCGGTGCGGCGGTGGCCCGATGCCTGCCGGGCCCAGGCGAGCAGGGCGATCACGGCGAAGACGATGATCTCCTTGCGCCAGCCCGCCCGGGGATCCCACCCGACGAACGGCAGCGCGACCGGGGCACACACCAGTGCGATCGAGGACCAGGAGAACCGGGTGTCGACGAGGTACCCGAGCGCGTATCCACCGATGATCGCGTAGCAGATCACCTGGAAGGCCACCAGGGCCACCAGCGTGGGCAGGCCGGGCGGGGCGAGGCCGCGTAACAGTTCCCCGAACAGTCCGCGCCGGACGAAGCCGCCGGCGTAGTTGATAACCCAGTCACCGACCCGCTGGGTGCGGCCGTTGATCGCCAGTTCGTCGAGGTAGGGCACGGTCGCGAAGTACGCCGCGCACCCGAGCACCGTGAGCGCGAAGGCCGCCCGGGCGGTCCGGGCGAGATCGCGACGCCGGCCGACGGTGTGTGAACGCACGCCCGCAATTATTGCGATCTCGCCCACCGGCCCCAATCCGGTCCGGCCGGCGGAGGGGGACGCTCGCCCGCACCGCCGGAATGCCGGGCCCGCATTCGAGCGGGCCCGGCATCAGACGGCCCGTCAGGGCAGCGGAATCCAGACGCCGAACAACCAGAAGCCGTGTGGCGTCCGGATGTGTGGGCGCTGGGGCTGCGGCTTGGGCACCACCGGCTTGTGGCGCTGGGTCGGCGCATGCCGTGCGGCGTCCTGGGCCGGGGCCGCCGATGCGATTCCGGCACCGGCGCCGATGCCCGTGGCGATCGCGCCGGCCGCGATCACCCCGGCAATCGTGCGTCTCATCGTCATGTTCTTCATCTCTGGGCCACTCTCCTTTCCGGTTGAATCGCCAACGCTGTGCGGCGACCACGGACACCATCGCGGGACTGCTTCGATGGTGTCCGTGCATCTTTGACGCTAGAAGATATTTCGCTGTCCTAACCGTATGATCTCCTGTACATCCGGGCCCGATATGGGCGTTCTGCGTGAAACGTTGAGACCATAGCCACAGGCAATGGACAGGTCCGGCGCTACCCTCACGGCCATGACCACCACACACAACCCCACGGCGACCTACGCCCTGCGGCGTCGTCTCCCCGACAATCTGCTCGGGAACCTGGTGTTCTCCCTCGGGATGGTCGCCCGGGTCCCCTATTTCGGGACCGTCCTGCCCCTCGTCGACGAGATGCGGCCCGGCTACTGCCGGGTGATCGCCCCCAAGTGGTTCGGGGTGCACAACCACATCGGCACCTTCCATGCGATCGCGGCCTGCAATCTCGCCGAGGTCGCGATGGGCATGCTCATGGAGGCGTCGCTGCCGACGAGCCACCGATGGCTGCCCAAGGCGATGTCGACGCGGTATCTGGCCAAGGCCACCACCCGCCTGACCGCGGCGGCCACCTTTGCCGAGCCGCTCGAGGTCGATGCGCTCGGCGACGGCACCGACGTCGTCGTGACGATCACGGTCACCGACACCCACGGCACCGAGGTGGTCCACGCCGACATCACCACCTGGGTGACACCGCGGTAGGGCATGCCGCCGGGGCCCGACGACCGAATACCCTGGACAGATGAACCGGCGTGGCACCAATCCCCTCATCAACCGGCTCATCGCGATCCAGGTCGGAGGGGAGCACGCGGGCGTCGAGGAGCAGCTCCGGCGGCTGATCCTGTCCGGTGGCGCCCCACCCGGAACACATATCCCGCCCGGCGAGGTCGCCGACGTCTTCCAGGTCAGCCCGATCCCGGTGCGCGAAGCACTCAAGACGCTCGTCGGCGAGGGACTCGTCGTGCATCAGCGCAATTCGGGCTACCGGGTGTCGCAGATGTCGGCACCGGAACTCAAGGAGCTCTATTTTGTCCGCGGCATCCTCGAGCAGGCCGCCCTGGCACGGGCCGTCGACCGCATCACCGACAGCGACATCGCGTCGGCCCGGGCGTGCCACGAGCAGCTCCTCGCCGCAACCGAGATCCACGACGGCAAGGCCTTTCACGACGTCTCCCGGCAGTTCCATGTCTGCCTGACCGCCCCGTGCGCGATGCCGCGTCTGCTCGGCATGTTCGAGTCGACGTGGAACCTGACCGAGCCATTCCAGATCATGCGCACCGTCGACGCGGCCACCCACCAGGCCCTCAACGACGACCACGCCGCCATGCTGACCGCGGTCACCGAGCGTGACGCCGACGCCGTGCTGGCGGTCTCGGCCGCCCATCACTCCCGGCTGGAGGCGGCCATCCTGGCCGCGGCCGACCGGCGCGCGACGCGCACCCAGGAGTGATCGGGCGACGCCCCGCCACCGGCGTGGCGATACCCCGTCACACCCGCCACGGGTGGCGCCGAACCCCGGAAATATTTCGGTGCGAAATGCGCCGGTAACAAAGCGTTCCTAGCGTGTTCCCCACAAGTGACCGCCAGCTAGTAGGGGGAGAACATGACAACATCCACCGACGCGGCCCCGGAGAAGACCTCCGCGGCCGGCGAGAGTGTGATCAAGGACACCTACGATCCATCCTTGACCAACGAAGACCTGGCCCCGCTCAAAGAGCAGTCCTGGACCTGGTACAACATCTTCGCGTTCTGGATGTCGGACATCCACTCGGTCGGCGGCTACGTGTTCGCAGGCAGCCTTTTTGCCCTTGGCATCTCGTCGTGGCAGGTGCTGGTGGCGCTGATCATCGGCATCGTCGCCGTCAACGTCCTGTGCAATCTCGTCGCCAAGCCGTCGCAGCAGGCCGGGGTGCCGTATCCGGTGACCACGCGGGTGGCCTTCGGTGTCAAGGGCGCCAACATCCCCGCCATCATCCGCGGCGTGATCGCCGTCGTCTGGTACGGCATCCAGACCTACCTCGCGTCGGTGGCGTTCGGTCTCCTCGCGCTGAAGTTCTGGCCGTCGTTGGAGGAGTACAGCGATTCCGGGACACATGCCTTCCTGGGGCTGTCGCCGCTGGGCTGGGCCGGGTTCGCCCTGATGTGGGTGCTGCAGGCACTCGTGTTCTGGAACGGCATGGAGACCATCCGCAAGTTCATCGACTTCTGCGGCCCCGCCGTGTACGTCGTGATGGTGATCCTGGCCGGCTACCTCATCGCCAAGGCCGGCTGGAGCAATGTCTCCTTCGATCTCTCCGAGGGCGCCGGGATGACCGGGTGGGCGTCGGTGACGTCGATGATCAGCGCGTTCGCGCTGGTGGTCTCGTACTTCTCGGGTCCGATGCTCAACTTCGGTGACTTCTCCCGCTACGGCAAGACCTTCGGCGAGGTGAAGAAGGGCAACTTCTGGGGTCTGCCGGTCAACTTCCTGTTCTTCTCCATCCTGGTGGTCTGCACGGTCTCGGCCGGCGTGACCGTCATCGGCCGCGACGACGACGGCAAGATCATCACCGATCCGGTCCACATCGTCGACCACATCGACAACACGACCGCCGCCGTCCTCGGTGTGCTGACCTTCGCGATCGCCACCATCGGCATCAACATCGTCGCCAACTTCGTCTCCCCCGCCTTCGACTTCTCCAATGTCGCGCCGACCAAGATCAGCTGGCGCACCGGCGGCATGATCGCCGCGGTCGGCTCGGTGCTCATCACCCCGTGGAACCTGTTCAACAACGCCAGCGCGATCCACTACACGATGGACACCCTCGGCGCGGTGATCGGCCCGCTGTTCGGCATCCTGCTCGCCGACTTCTACCTGATCAAGAAGCAGAAGATCGAGGTCGACGACCTGTTCACCACCAGCGCCGACGGCACCTACCACTACCGCAACGGCTGGAACCCGATCGCCGTCATCGCGGTGATCCTGTCCTCCATCGTGCCGATCGCGTTCGTCATCTTCGGCACGCCCTACCAGGCGAGCTTCACCTGGTTCATGGGTGCGGGCATCGGCGCGGTGATCTACTGGGCCGGGATGCGGTACGCCCCCGCCGAGTTCATCTACGGGGCGTTGCCCGCGGCGACAATCACCACCGACATCTCGGTCGACGCCGACGGCACCGACGTCGTCGAGTCGGCGCCCGAGGTCACGGAGGGCACCACACCCGATCTCGACAAGAACTGACCACCTGCCCGGACCAACAAGCACGATCCAACAGCACGAACCAGCAAGGTGTGGTGAACTCGTGTCGATGCGACTCTGTGTCATCAACCCGAACACCACCGCCGAGATGACCGCGGTGATCGACGCGGCCGCGCGTTCCGTCGCGCGGCCGGACGCGACGATCACCGCGGTCACCTCCGCAATGGGGCCGGCCTCGATCGAAAGCCACTACGACGAGGCGCTGGCCGTGCCGGGTCTGCTGGATCAGATCCGGGCCGACCCGGACGCCGACGGCTACCTGATCGCCTGCTTCGGTGATCCCGGCCTCGACGCCGCCCGCGAGATCGCGGACGCACCGGTCCTCGGCATCGCCGAGGCGGGGATGCACCTCGCGGCACCCCTGGGCCGGGGATTCTCGGTGGTCACCACGTTGTCCCGGACGATCGGCCGGGCCCACGACCTCGTCGCGCACTACGGTTTCACCGAGCGGTGCCGCGGCATTCACGCCTGCGAGATCGCGGTACTCGATCTCGAGACCAATCCCGACACCGCCGACATCCTGCGCGCGGCCTGCGCCGATGCGCTGGCCACCGACGGATCCGACGCGATCCTGCTCGGCTGCGCGGGCATGGCCGAGCTCGCGCAGCGGCTCTCCGGCGAGTTGGGGGCGCCGGTCATCGACGGTGTCGCCGCCGGCGTGGGCATGCTCTCGGCGATGGCCGCAATGGGATTGCGCACCGGCACCACCTCGGGCGAGTTCGCCGCTCCCCTGCCCAAGCGGTACACGGGGTTGCTGGCGGGCTTCGGGCAGTAGCGGCGTGGTTTCCGGCCGGGTCTGGTGCTCTGGTGCCCCCGGCGCTACCCGGATTGCCGGCGCGCCGCCGACGAGGCGGCGATCAGCGCTTCCCGCGCCCGCGCCACCCGCGAGCGGATGGTCCCGACCGGGCAGCCGGTGACCGCGGCGGCCTCCTGGTAGGACAGGCCGAGCACCTGCGTGAGGACAAGGGCCTCGCGGCGTTCGGCGGGCAGGTCGGCGAGCAGCAGATTCACCTCGACGAGGTCCTCGGCGTGCCCGCGGGCCC
>JASGFO010000171.1:0-9236 GCA_047605505.1 Gordonia sp. (in: high G+C Gram-positive bacteria)
TGTCGCGCGGGTGGGCGAGCGCTGCCGTGTCGGCGGCCGACTTCGCGGCGAGCCCATCGACAATCAGTTCCACCAGGGACTGACGGGTCGCCGCGTGATAGGAGGTTGAGCCCTGCGGGATACCCGCCTCCCGGTCAACAGCTCGATGGGTGAGCGCTCGCAGACCGTCACGCGCGATGATCCGCGTTCGCCGACCTCACGGTCGTCGAGTTGCCCGACGCCGGGCACTTCGCCCCCGAAGACGCCCCGGACCAACTCGTCACAGCAATCGCCGAACGCTTCCACAGTCGGTGACAGCGCGAGAGGCACCACGCGCCTCCACCAGAGGCCGTGGTCACACGGCTTATACTGGACCGTGTGACCACGGCCTCCGACCCCGCCCTGTCGGGCATCCCCACCCCATACGAGGACCTGCTGCGTCTCGTGTTGGAGACCGGGACACCCAAGTCCGATCGCACCGGAACCGGCACCCGCAGCCTCTTCGGACACCAGTTGCGCTACGACCTCTCGGCTGGTTTCCCGTTGATCACCACCAAGAAGGTGCACCTCAAGTCGATCATCTACGAGTTGCTGTGGTTTCTGCGCGGCGAGTCCAACGTGCGGTGGCTGCAGGAGCGCGGTGTGACGATCTGGGACGAGTGGGCCGACGCCGACGGCGAGCTCGGACCCATCTACGGGGTGCAGTGGCGCAACTGGCCGACACCGTCGGGTGAGCACATCGACCAGATCTCGGCGGCGCTGGAGATGTTGAAGGTCAACCCCGATTCGCGCCGCAACATCGTGTCGGCCTGGAACGTGGGGGAGATCCCGCAGATGGCACTGCCCCCGTGTCACGCCTTGTTCCAGTTCTACGTGGCCGACGGCCGGCTCTCGTGCCAGCTCTACCAGCGCAGTGCCGATCTCTTTCTCGGCGTCCCGTTCAACATCGCGTCGTACGCGCTGCTCACGCATCTGATGGCGCAGCAGGCGGGGCTCGAGATCGGCGACTTCATCTGGACCGGCGGCGACTGCCACATCTATGCCAACCACGTGGACCAGGTACGGCTGCAGCTCTCCCGGGATCCCTATCCGTACCCGACTTTGCAACTGCGGCATCGTGATTCGCTGTTCGACTACGAATTCGACGATGTCGCCGTCGTCGGATATCGCTCACATCCGGGCATCACGGCGCCGGTCGCGGTCTGACGCCCGGGTTGTGGTCGCGCCACGATGAGCGCAGGATGGGTCCACGGAAAAACGGGCCCGAGCGCAGGAGGTCTCGACGATGTCCATCATCGATTATGGGGCGCCCCCGGTGCCCGGGGGACGCGCCCTGCGGCGGCGCGTGGGTGCCCTCGTGATGTCGTTCACGGTCGTGCTGGGCGCGATCGCCACCCTGGGCAGCGGTCCCGCGGTTGCCGCACCCGCCTGCCCGAACCCGCACCAGCGCACCGTCGCCGCCGAACCGGTCTCCCGCACGGTCACCGCGCTCCGCCAGACCTGCACGCAGGCGCAGTTCGACGCGTTGTTCCGCAGGTTGCCGGCAGGTGCGTTGCCGAAAAACGTCGTGATGAACGGTCAGGTCCGCCCGATCGGGGCACCCAACCCCGCGGCCACCGCGGCCGCGTCGTCGATCTGGGCAGGCAAACACTTCTACAACGGGTGGCTCACCAATCGCGTGCTCGGCGGAGAGTCGATCAGCGCGGCGGTGCGGTACGGGCGGTCGGTCATCGACGGCAAACCCGTGGTGCGCATCGACTATGCCCGCAGCGGCGCACCATTCGGCCACGATGAGCTGCGCGCCCTGCCGAACGGCGTCTACCTGGGCTACGGGTTCCTCGACAACACGCGCCAGGTGGACTTCTGGGTCTGGCGCTGACGAGGGAACCGGCGGCGATATCGTCGAGGAATGATCACGCTCGTCTGGGCACAGGATCGCGTGGGAGCGATTGGTCGTGGCAACGCCATCCCGTGGCGCATCCCTGAGGACATGGCGAGGTTCCGTGAGATCACCGGAAACAACGCGGTCGTGATGGGCCGGAAGACGTGGGAGTCGCTGCCCGAGCGATTCCGGCCGCTCCCCGGACGTCACAACATCGTCGTCACCCGGGCCGCCGACTACCGGGCGGCGGGCGCCGACGTCGTGCACAGTGTCGCCGACGCGTTCACGCGCGCCGGTGCCCAGGCCGGTGCCGAGGTGCTCGTCATCGGCGGCGGCGAGATCTACTCGGCAACCATCGAGCAGGCGACGCGGCTGCGGGTCACCGAGATCGACGTGCTCGTCGACGGTGCGGACGCCTTCGCGCCGGTCGTCGACGAGACCCGCTGGGACGTCGGCCAGATGGGCGAGTGGCAGCGGTCGGCGACAGGCACCCGCTATCGGTTCGTCGACTACGCGCGCCGCGTGCCGCATTGATGGCCGATGACCTGACGATCGCCCAGGCGCGCCGAATCGCCCTGGTGGCGCAGGGATTCGGTGACCGGCGGCCGACGGGTGCGGTCACCGCACGGCACCGGGACCGGGTGATCGCGCGCACCGGGCTGTTCCAGATGGACTCGGTCAACGTCGCGGTCCGAGCGCACTATCTGCCCCTGTTCAGCAGGCTCGGCCCCTACGACCGCGGTCTGCTCGACGCCGTGGCGTGGGGTCCGCGACCGTCCGCGGGCATCCTCACCGAGTACTGGGCGCACGAGGCCGCGCTCATCCCGGTGGCCGATTGGCCGCTGTTCCGATGGCGGATGGCCGAGTTCGCTGACGGCCGGTGGCGCCATACGCGTGAACTCATGCAAGACAATCGGGACCTCGCCGCGCAGGTGCGGGCCGTGATCGCCGAGGCGGGACCAAGTACCCCGCGGTCCATCGAACGGGTGCTCGGCATCCGGCGGGAACCGGGCCGGTCGGGCGGTTGGTGGGACCGCGGAGCCGTCAAGCACCTGTGTGAGGCGATGTTCGCCGCCGGGGAGCTGGGAGCGGTCCGCAATGCCGCGTTCGTTCGCCACTACGATCTGGCCGAGCGCGTTGTGGGCAGTGAGTACGTGGGCACACACATCGACCGGGCCGACGCGCACCGCCGCCTCGTGGCGAAGGCGGCCGCGTCGCTCGGGGTCGCCACCGTCGCCGATCTCGCCGACTACTACCGGCTGCGGACCGCCGACGTGCGACCCGCGGTGGCCGACCTCGTCGACGCCGGCATCCTGCGTCCGGTCTCGGTGATCGGGGAGAGTGGGGCGGCGGACAGGCCGACCGGCCGGCGCGAGCCCGCCTATCTGCACGCCGACGTCATCGTGCCGCGGCGGCCCCGGCCGGCGGCGCGGCCGCGCGGGACGATCCTGTCGCCGTTCGATCCCCTCGTGTTCTGCCGGCCACGCACCGAGCGTCTCTTCGGCTTCCGGTACCGCATCGAGATCTATGTGCCCGAGCACAAACGCGTCCACGGCTACTACGTGCACCCGTTTCTGCTCGGCGACGACCTCGTCGCGCGGGTGGATCTCAAGGCCGACCGGGCCCGCGGCACGCTGCTGGTGCCCGGGGCCTTCGCCGAGCCCGCGACAACGAGGGGATGCTCCGGGGCGGAGGTCGTCGCCGCGTTGGCGGCCGGCCTGGAGTCGATGGCGCGGTGGCTCGGCCTGTCCGCCGTCGAGATCGGTGACCGCGGTGACCTCAGCGCCGCGCTGTGCCAGGCGATCGGGCAGCGCCGGGTCGTCTGATCGTGTCCGGGTCGGTGCGCGCTTCGGGTAGCGTGAGCCCATCGGGACATGTCATCCGATCGGCGGACACGGTGGCGAGCGTCGGGGTCTGCCGTGACGATGAAATCGGTGTGAACGATTTCGGGTTGTCGGAGTCGGGCGGTGCGTGGTCTGTGCCCGCCGAACGCCCCGCCGCGGATCACTGATGTTGGTGGATACCCGATCCCCAAGGGAGGAACCGTCCGTGCAGCTGCTGGGTTCGTGGACCGAGCCGTCGACACTGGCGACGCTGGCCGGCGGCAAGGGTCGCGGTCTGGCAGCGCTCGCCGAATGCGGTGTGCCGGTACCGGATTGGGCAGTTGTCGGCGCCGACGTGTTCGAGTCTTTCCTCGTCGCATCGGGTCTCGACGAGAGGCGCCGGACGGTGGTCTCGGCATCAGGGGAATCATCGGCGTTCGCCGCGGCCGTGGCGCTGCGCACCGCGATCCGCTCCACACCGGTCGGTGATGATGTGACTCACCTGATCGCGCAGGCGTATTCGGCGGTCGGTGGCGGGGCTGTCGCGATTCGTTCCTCGCTGGTCGCCGAGGACGGGGCCGAATTGTCCTACGCGGGGCAGTTCGACACCTTTCTCAACGTCGACGGCATCGACGACGTGGTGGCCGCGGTGCGTGCCTGCTGGGCGTCGGCGAACTCCGAACGGTCGATCAGCTACCGGCTCGCCCATGGCAATCCGGATCCCGGCGGGGTGGCCGTCATCATCCAGCGACTCGTGGACTCGCAGGTCAGCGGAGTGGTCTTCACCGTCAATCCGACAACCGGTGCGGTCGACGAGGCTGTGGTCAGCGCAGCCTACGGACTGGGGGAGGGCCTGGTCTCCGGCGCCGTCGACGCCGACACGATGATCGTCGACCGGTCCGGGTCGATTCTCGACACCGTGGTCGGCGCCAAGGAGACCCGCTGTTCACCCGGGCCGGACGGCGGGGCAACGATGGTGACCGTTGCCGACGCGGATCGTCAACGCAGCGCACTGAATTCGGTGCAAGTTGGTGAATTGGTCACGACGGCATGGCACATCGCCGACTCACTGGGATCACCGCAGGACATCGAATGGGCGCTCGCCGAGGACGGATTCTGGTTTCTGCAGACGCGGCCGGTCACCGCCGTCGCCGTCCCGGCACCGGCCGCCGCGGAGCCCCCGCCCGATGCGATCCTGCGTGGTGCCGGCGAGGACGTCCCCGACGGGGAGATCCGGATCTGGGACAACTCGAACATCATCGAGAGCTTCAGCGGTCTCACCTCGCCGTTGACCTACACCACGGCCGCCGACATCTACGGTCGTGTCTACCGGGGCTACGCGACGTCATTGCGGGTGCCGCCGGCGCAGCTGGCACAGACCGACGCGTGGACGCCGGTGATGCTCGGCTACTTTCACGGCCGCGTCTACTACAACCTGCTGCACTGGTATCGCATGGTCGGGATCGCGCCCGGCTACCCGCTCAACCGCAAAGTTCTCGAGGCCGCCCTCGGCGTCGCCGAGCCGCTCGCTGCGACGGTTGCAAAGAGATTGCGCCCGTTCACCTTCGGTAACCCGGCGCAGCGGGCGTTCGCCCGGCTGATCATCACCGTCACGTACTTTCGGCGACTCCGCGACATCGATCGGATCGTCGCCGATTTCCTCACCGAGTTCTACCGGGTCTACGACGACTTCGAGACGCTCGACCTGACCACCATGAGCGGCCCGGAGGCCTATGCCGCCTACCGTCGGGTCGAGGGTGACCTGGTGGACCGATGGGGACCGCTGATGGTGCTCGACGCGATCCTGCTGACCCTGACCGGGTCGATGTACCTGCTGACCAAGGCGTTCCTGCCGACGGCACCGGAGTGGTTCCGCTACGCCGTCGTGGGGCCCGGTGCCGACGTCGAATCGGCCGAGCCGGCCCGCGCGATGTCGGAGCTCGCCGCGTGGGCCGCGGCCGACCCCGAGTTGGTTCGTCTCATCGAGACCACCGAGCCGCACGCCGCTCTGGACGACCTGCGCAGCGGCGGGCACGAGGACTTCCGGGCCGCGGTCGAGGACTACCTCACCCGCTACGGCTACCGCAGCCTCGACGAGCTCAAACTCGAGGTGCCGGACCTGCGGGAAGACCCGTCGTCGGTGTTCGTCATGCTCCGCAGCGCCCTGGCCCGCGCCACCGACACCGGATTCGAGGCGGCGCCCGGTCAGTCCGCCGACGACTACCTCGACGAGCATCTGCACGGGATCCGTCGCCGGGTGTACGAGCGGCTGCGCGCCAAGGTGTCGCGGTGCGCGGCCCACCGCGAACGCCTCCGCTTTGCCCGCACCCGCGCCTTCGGGATGGTCAAGCGGTTGATCCGGGTGATGGGCCGCGACCTTGCCGCGCGCGGGGTGATCGAGAACTTCACCGACGTCTTCGAGTTGACGGTCGACGAGTTGCGCTCCTCCTATGAACCTCCGGGCGAGATCCCTGGGCCGCGCGCGGACCTGGCGCAGGTGGTGCGGGCCCGCCAGGCCGAGCGCCTGGGCGACGCGGCGTTGGTGGCGCCGGAGCGCTTCGAGACCGTCGGCACCCGATTCGGTCGTGCCGATCTCGCCGCTGCGGGCTGGGTACCCGTCACCGACCTACCCGCGGCGCGGCCCGGCGCGGTGCTGCCGGGGACCCCCTCGTGCTCGGGCATTGTGGAAGGGACCGCCCAGGTGGTCAGCGCACCGCACGAGGTGCGTGGGGGCGTCCTGGTGGCCTACCGCACCGACCCGGGATGGGTGGCCGCGTTGCCGTCGGCGGCGGCGCTGGTGATCGAGCGGGGCAGCCCGTTGACCCACGTCGCGATCGTGGCCCGGGAGCTCGGTGTGCCGACGGTTGTTGGTGTTCGCGATGCGACGACCCGCCTGCGCACGGGCATGCGGGTGCGCGTCGACGGTGCCCAGGGCAGGGTCACGGTCCTGGCGGCCGAGCCGGCGAAGGGGGCTGAGGTCGTGGGGGATGCCGGGGCGAGCGGAGCGACGGGGGATGCCGGGGCGAGCGGAGCGACGGGGGATGCCGGGGCGAGCGGAGCGACGGGGGATGCCGATGCGTGAACGTGGTGAGCTCGATTCGGTCGAGGTGATTCGCGGTTGGCTTGCCGATCCGGCCTCCGAGACCGGTGTTCACCTGGCCCAGGAGGGGGACGGGTGGACGTTTCGCTCATATGCCGACCTCGCCGACGACGCCTGGGCGATCGGTGCGGCGATGGCCGAGCGGGGTGTGGCCGGCGGCGATGGGGTGTGTGTGGTGTTGCCCACGGATCTGGCGTGTGCGGCCGCGTTCTATGCGGTGTGGGCTCGTGGTGGTGTGTGCACGCCGATCGCGCCGCCGACGTTCGGTGATCTCGATGAGTACACCGACCATGTCGCCGCGATCCTCGCCCAGGCCCGCCCGCAGCTTGTGGTGACCGCACCCGGTCTCGCGGAGATCGTCGCGGTTGCCCGTGGTCGCGTGGATGTCGTGTGCGAGGTGTTGGAGTTGGCGCCGGACCGGCCGCTTGCGGCGCCCGGACCGGCGGATCGGGTCTTCGGTGAGCCCGGTGACACCGCGTTGCTGCAGTTCACCTCCGGGTCCACCGGCACGCCGCGCGGGGTGCGCATCTCGTGGGCGAATCTGGCGACCAACACTGCGATGATCTCCGACCTGCTCGACTGGCAGGCGGGGGAGCCGATGGCCTCGTGGCTGCCGCTGTACCACGACATGGGGCTGGTTGGCGGCTTCATCACAACGGTCACGAATGCCGAGGATCTCTACCTCATGCGGCCGGATCAGTTCGTGCGCGATCCCGCGCGGTGGCTGCGAGCGATGACGATCGCCCGCCACACCCCGTCGCCGTCGTTCGCGTTGGGCTACGTTGCCCATCGGGTGTCGGCGGCGGCGATCGCTGACGCCGACCTGTCGGGGTGGCGGACCCTGGCCGTGGGGTCGGAGCCGGTGGAGCTCTCGGATCTGCTGTCGTTCACCGCCCTCGCCGGTCCGCGCGGGTTCGACGCGTCTGCGTTCACTCTTGCCTATGGGCTGGCCGAGTCGACGCTCATGGTGTCGTCGTCGCGGCGGGACCGTCCGATCAGTCTGCTGCGGCCTGCGGCCGGCGGTCTCCGGTTCGGGGCGCCGGTCATCGTGGCCGAGCGGGCCGGGTTCGATGCCGGCCGAACATATCCGGGCACCCGGTGGATCGCCGGATTGGGGTGTTCCCTCCCCGATTCGCGGCTCGGGATCATCGACGCCGACGGCCGGCCGCTGCCCGACGGCGTGCTCGGCGAGGTCACCGTTACCGGGGGATCGGTGGCCCTGGGCTATGCCGACCAGGCCGGCGACGCGGGGCGCGGGTCGGGGTCGACCCGGATCGCCGATGGCACGCTGCACACGGGTGACGCCGGCTTTCTGCTCGATGGCGAGCTGTATGTGCTGGGCCGAATGGGATCGAGCCTGAAGGTGCGCGGCCGGTCGGTGTTCGCCGAGGACCTCGAATCCACGGTGTCCGCCGAATGTGGCATCACCAAGGGCAAACTCGCGGCGGTGGCGATCGCCGATGCCGGCAGCCAGGGCATCGCGCTGTTCGCCGAGACCGCGCCGGGGCCGTGGATTGCCGACGCCCGCACCGTCATCCGGGCCGAGCTCGGCCCCGCGCAGACGGTCACCGTGGTTACCGGACCGCGGGGACTGATTCACCGGACGTCGAGCGGCAAACCCCGCCGCCGACACATGTGGCAGCTCTACACCGAGGGCCGGCTGGCCGGCGCGGTGAGCCACGAGGCTGACGGGACCGCGCGCAGGCCCGTGCCCACGCTGAGTGCCGACCGCGTCGCGCAGCTGCTCGACACCGCGTTGGGGTTGGTGAGCCTGCCGGGCACGCGTGGTGATCGAATCGACGATGGGTACGCGATCCTGTTCGAGGGTTCGCTGGCCGAGGGTTTCGGCAACGAGGGTTCCGACGTCGACTATCTCGTGGTGGCCGCCGGCGAGGAGGAGATGCCGACCCTGCCGTCGGTGTTGTTCGGTGACGGGCGGCGCCTGGAGGTTCGGACCAGGTCGGTGGCGCAACTGCGCAGTCAGCTGCTCGCCGTTGCCGACGCGGCCGCGGGCGACCGGATCGGTGAGGTGACCGAGGATCTGCTCAATCGATGTCAACGGTTCCTGCGGGCCACCATCGTCCGCCCCAGCGCGCGGGTGGACCTCGACGAGCTGACAGCGATCATGGGGCATGACCGGTTTGCGGAGATCGTCGCCGAGTGGTGGCGGCTGCGGACCCGGGCGGCGATGCGACATGTGGTGGCGTTGCGTGCTCTGGGCGCCACGGGCGAGGCCGCCGGATGGGCCGCGGATGCGCTGGTGCAGGGGGCCAAGGCCTGGTGCGCGAGCCGTGGGGAGACGTATCTGGAGACCAAGTGGCTGCCGCGGCAGTTGGACCGGATCGCCGGGGCGAGCGCAGCGACGGGGGATGAGTCCGTTGCGCGGCGGTGTGCCGAGTTGCTCGATGGGGTGCGCGAGGATGCGGCGCGGGGCGAGGTGATCCCCGATGAC
>JASGFO010000172.1:0-9227 GCA_047605505.1 Gordonia sp. (in: high G+C Gram-positive bacteria)
CCCGCGAGGCTGGTCGGATGATCGGATCATGAACAATGTGGCGCGGGTGGTACTCAACCCCGGCATGGACGGGACGTTCAACAATCGGCGTGTCCGAACCGGGATTGTCGACGGAGTGGTCATCGAGACGGTGGCGGGGATCAACCCGGACGGTAGTGAGAGGTTCTCGCGTGCGGTGCCGTTGAGAGGCGACGGGGTGGTCCGCAACGATCCATCGACAGGTCCTCAACCTGCGGGTCCGATCACGCCCCGCCAACGAGCGCAGTACAGCGTATGATTCGGCGTGTGTACACGCGGACCTTCAACGTCACCGAGCAGAACCGGATGCTCGACGAGTTGTATGACGCCGTCGCGGATTCGGTGACGATCCCTGACGAGGACGTGTGGCCTGGTATTTTGCGCGACCTTGATCCTCAGGATGCTCTGTGGTGGCTGCTCGCAGAAGTCGACAAGTCCGGCCAGCACATCGATCCTCCGTTGTCAGATCGTATCCTCGCGGCATTGCCGGACTTCGCCGACATGGGTGCACTGCGTCCCTCATCGTCCGCGGCCTGATCGGCCTCTTGGAAGGTTAGCCAGCGGCCTGGCAGTCCGGCCCGAACCCGGGCGCGCCCCTTTGCGGGTGTGGGGATCGACGCCTCAACCTTCCGCCATCGACAGTGGCCACCGCCTGGCGTGGGTAGGGTCTGCGCATGACCCCCGCCGTGTGGGCTGCGATCGCTTCCACGAGCGCCGCGCGCAGATGCCCCCCACGTAGCCACCGTCACCTGATCCTTGACTGACGGAAGGTGGTGGCGTGTGGCCGAGCTCCGCGTAGCAGCGCTTCGCCCGGTCCGATGCCGTCGAGGTCGAAGGCCGTGCGGGGGTGTGTCTGCGCGTGGTACCGACTGCGGCGTCGGTGCCGTGTCGCGCTCGACGTGCGCGCCGGCGTCGACGGCCAGCGTTCCGGTTTCACGACGCGACGGGCGGGTGCGGTGGCTCTGCCGCCGCGGACGCGACGATCCGTTCACCGACGACTTCGGTGCGGATGTGCATTGGTGGACCGCCGGGATGCTCGACAATGGCCTCGGCGATCACCGAATGCAGTCGCAGCCGGATGGTGCGCTTCAGGTTGCGTGCGCCGTACACGGGATCAAATCCGGTCGCTGTCAAATAGTCGTTGATCGCTGCCGTCGGCTGCCAGTGGATGTCCTGGCGGGCGAGCCGGCCGGCCAGCAACCGCAGTTCGCGGTCGACGATGGCTGCGGCCGTGTCGTGGGAGATGGCCGAGAAGCTGATCACCTCGTCGAACCGGTTGTAGAGCTCGGGGTCGAAGAACTCTTCGACCGCGCGGAGGGTCGGATCGATCCCGTCATGGCGGAGCCGGCGACGTAGCCCGCTCATCGCGCCACGCGACTGTTTCCGCTGAGCCGCGAGCTGCGCGGAACCGAGGTTGGAGGTCAGCAGCACCACGGAATTGCGGAAGTCGATCGTTGAGGTGCCGGCTGTCAACCGCAGCCGCCCGGTGTCGAGAATCTGCAGGAGTGACCGTAGTACCGTCGTGTGCGCCTTCTCCACCTCGTCGAACAGCACGATGCCCGGCCGCGAGGGGTTGCCTTCGATGAGTTTTCGGTCGAACAGGGTGAACTGTTCCTTGGCGCCTGAATAGCCGGGCGGTGCCCCGGACAGAGATGCCGCATAGTGCTCCTGGGCCAGCGAATTCATGTCGATCCGGCAGAGCTTCTCGGGATCGCCGGTGATCGCGGCGGCGAGCCGGCGCGCGAGCTCGGTCTTGCCGACGCCGGTGGGGCCGGCCAGCAACAACGACGCGATAGGGCGATGCGGGTCGCTGATGCCGGCAGCGGCGATCGTCAGTGCCCGTACCACCGCGGCGACCGCCTCGTCCTGGCCGAGGATGGCGCCGTTGAGCATTTCACGCAGGGATTCCGGCGAACGGGCGCGACCCATTCGGAACATCGAGGTCGGCCCGGCCGAGTCGCCGGGGTCGAGGTCGGCCAGTTTCGACGCAATGAATCCCGACACTCATGCACCTCTCGCCGTCGCTACAGGCTGCTGTCAAATGGAATTATACAAGGCGTGTCACCGTCGGCGAGCAGGGCCATGCCGCTGCTTGTAACGCCGAAAGAACAACGACGAAACAGCGACGAAACCGACGGCCGCCACCATTGCGCAGAAATGTTCGCTTCCATAGGGAAGTATCCCCATAAGCAGTGAACTCAGGCGCGGACCGAACCATAACCACAGTCCCGAGGAGGCCCGATGCGGCACGGAGACATTTCATCGAGCCCCGACACCGTCGGCGTGGCGGTGGTCAACTACAAGATGCCGAGATTGCACACGACGGCGGAGGTGTTGGCCAACGCGCAGGCGATCGCGGACATGGTGGTCGGGATGAAGACCGGCCTTCCCGGCATGGACCTGGTCGTTTTCCCCGAGTACTCGACGATGGGGATCATGTACGACGCCGAGGAGATGTTCGCGACGGCGGCCTCGATCCCCGGAGCGGAGACCGACATCTTCGGCCAGGCGTGTCGTGACGCGCACACCTGGGGAGTCTTCTCGATCACCGGCGAACGTCACGAAGACCATCCGAACAAGCCGCCGTATAACACACTGGTGCTGATCAACGATGAGGGCGAGATCGTCCAGAAGTACCGGAAGATCCTGCCGTGGACGCCGATCGAGGGGTGGTATCCGGGCGGCCAGACCTACGTGACCGACGGACCCAAGGGGCTCAAGGTCTCGCTGATCATCTGTGACGACGGCAATTACCCGGAGATCTGGCGTGACTGTGCGATGAAGGGGGCGGAACTGATCGTGCGCCCGCAGGGCTACATGTACCCCGCCAAGGAGCAGCAGGTGCTGATGGCCAAGGCGATGGCTTGGGCCAACAACTGCTATGTGGCAGTGGCCAATGCCACCGGATTTGACGGCGTGTACTCCTACTTCGGGCATAGTGCGATCATCGGATTCGATGGCCGCACACTCGGTGAATGCGGTGAAGAAGATTACGGGGTCCAGTACGCGCAGCTGTCCTTGTCGACGATCCGGGACGCCCGTGCCAATGATCAGTCACAGAATCATCTGTTCAAGCTGTTGCACCGCGGATATACCGGTGTTTATGCCGGTGGCGATGGCGACAAAGGTTTAGCCGAATGTCCCTTCGACTTCTACCGCAACTGGGTGACCGACGCCGAAGCCACCCAGAAAGCTGTCGAGTCCATCACCCGGGAGACGATCGGTGTCGCTGATTGCCCCGTGTATGACCTCCCGGCCGAGCGCAGCCTCGAGGCATGACTGCCTTCGCGGGGTTTGCGTCAGGCGAGGCCATGATGGTCCCCGCCGTTCCGCAACTGGTCGAACGCCTGACTGCGGCGAGCCGCCACCGCTGCCGCCACGGTCACGACATCTGAGTTGGCGGTGGGGTCAAGTCCGGTGAGATCAGCGACCTTGCGCAACCGATAGGCCACCGTGTTCGGGTGCACGTGCAACGACGCCGCCGTCACCGCACGGTCGCACGAGGAATCGAGGTAGCACTCAAGAGTCTCGTGCAGTCCCGGCCGACCGTCGAGCGGTGCGAGCAAGCCGGCTAGCGAGGTCGTCGCCGCACTTCTCCGGGTCAACTGGAACTCGAGCGCCAGATCGGTGAGCTCAACGACCCCATTGACGCGACCGTAGCAGCGGGCAACCCGCAGTACCTCGCGCGCCAGGCGGTACGCCTCGGGGATACCGTCCGGCTCGGCTGCGGCCACCGCGGACAATACGCTCGCCCCGACAACGCGCTCCAGGTCTTGCAGGTTCCGGCGAAGCGCCGCGTACTGACCGCTCTCTCGCCACTCGGGGAGATCGGGTTCTGCCTCGAAGACCGGGATCAACGCACCACCACCACTGCTGTTGACCAGGCTCACGGCTGATCGGACTCCTGTTCGGCGCTCGTCTCGCCGACCGCGCGTCGGCGTCCTCACCGACAGCGAGGCTGCTCGTCGGCGCTGTCGCCACCGCCGGCGCCGCACCCGTCACCGCGCTCGCGATCTATCAGAACGGCACCAGCGTCCTCGCCTTCACTGTTCTGTTCGCACTCGGCTGGCTGCTTGCCTACACCTTCTACGTCAGCGTCTACCCGGCCATCCTCGACGTCGTCATGCCCAATCTGCGAGCGACCGCGACGGCGCTGTTCTTTGCCGCGATGTACCTTCTCGGCGGATTCGCCGGCCCGGTGGCGGTCGGAGCTCTCTCCGACTGGTTCGCCACACGCGCCGCAGCCGGTGCCGGGACGGGCGATCCGGCTGAGTTCTCCGGCGAGGGACTGAATTCGGCGATGTACCTTGTCCCCGTCGCACTCCTGCTGACCGCGGTCTTCGTGTATTGCGCAGCCCGGCGTGTCGGCGACGACGCAGCCCGCATGTGATCCGGGCTCGCCGCATAGACCGCGGCGAGTACGGCTGACGACAATCCCGCCCGGAAGCGGGTTGTCGGGCAGTAGCGATATGGGATGAAAATGGACCTGATGTAAAACGTCAATTCGTCAGATCACCGAATTCGCTGATTTGGTGATACCCGCGGCCGAATTGTGGGATTCGGCGGCGGCGATGGTCACGATCTCGGCCCCATGAACGAGAACATCGTCACCGACATGGCGGCGATGATGGCACTGAACCCGTTGGGTATGAAGCCATTCGGTTTATGCACATCGTCGATGCCGTTGATTTCGGAGCCCGATCAAGCCGAAGATCGCGCGCAGGCCGACGGTGATGAAGGCCACGATCGCGACGACCTTGACCAGCGCCAACCAGAAGTCGAATTCACCGTATTGCCGATGCTCACCAGGTTGGTCACGGTCAGCAGGACGGTGACCGCCAGTGCCCACGATCATCGGGGTTGGCGGTGGCCATCTCGCCCAGCATCCGCATGACCGGGACCAGCGACCGCACCTGCCGCGAGGCCGGCGAGGGTCGATGAGAACCGTCGATCACGCGCGACCAGCATCGGGCGGACCGGCCGGACAGTCCACGCGGACGACCGCGGCGGGGGCCGGTCGACGACGAGAAGTGACCCCGCCCGCAGGGCGTGTCGGCGGCTCGCTACACTGAACCCCGGATCCCGCGCGGCGTGCATCCTGTGAACTCCCCCAGGGCCGGAAGGCAGCAAGGGTCAACGGGCTCTCTCGGGTGCGCGGGGTCCCCTATGATCGTCCACCCATGATCAGGTCCGCACCGCCGCACCACCCCCGCGGCTTCGCGAGAGGTCTCCCCGGTTGAATCTTCACGCTTGCAGCGTCGACGAACTCCGCGCCACCCACGACGGCCTTCGCCAACGCTACGAGGCGTTGTGTGCGGCCGGACTCACGCTCGACCTGACGCGCGGGAAGCCCGCGCCCGAGCAACTCGCGCTGTCCGACGGTCTGTTGACACTGCCCGGCGCCGGGCGGTTCCGTGCCGCCGACGGCACCGACACCCGCAACTATGGTGGGATCGCGGGGCTGCCCGAACTGCGCGCGATCTTCGGTGAGCTCCTCGGTGTCGACCCGGCCAACCTCATCGCCTTCGGCAACTCCAGCCTTGAGCTGATGTCCTACCTCACCACGTCCGCGCTGCTCAAGGGCACCGCGGGCGGGGGTGCGCCGTGGGGGCCACGGACCAAGTTCCTGTGCCCGGCGCCCGGCTATGACCGGCACTTCGCGATCACCGAGCACTTCGGCATCGAGATGATCACCGTTCCGATGACCCCCGACGGCCCCGATGTCGACGCCTGTGCGGCCCTGACCGCCGCCGACCCGGACATCAAGGGCATGTGGATGGTGCCCACCTACGCCAATCCGACGGGTGTCACGGTGTCCGAGGACGTGGCCCGTCGGCTCGTGTCGATGCCTGCTGCCGACGATTTCCGCATCTACTGGGACAACGCCTACGCCGTGCACACCCTCGTCGACACGCCGCCGGAACCGCTGCCGATCCTCGAGCTGGCCGCCGCGGCCGCCCACCCCGACCGGGTGTACGTGCTCGGGTCGACGTCGAAGATCACCTTCGCCGGCGGCGGGGTCGCGTTCTTCGGATCGTCGGCGGCGAATGTGGCCTGGTTCATCGGGCACCTGGGCTTCTCAACCATCGGACCGGACAAGGTCAACCAGCTCCGGCACGCGGAGTTCTTCGGCGACGCGGATGGGGTGCGGGCCCACATGGCCCGGCATCGCGCGATCATCGAACCCAAGTTCCGGCTCGTCCTCGACATCCTCGACGATCGTCTCGCGGCGTCGAAGGTGGCTTCCTGGACCGAACCGGAAGGCGGATACTTCATCAGCCTCGACGTCCTCGACGGGACCGCCAAACGCACCATCGCACTCGCCAAGGACGCCGGGATCGCCCTGACGGCCGCGGGCTCGGCCTACCCCTACAAGACCGATCCGCACGACCGGAACATCCGGCTGGCCCCGACCTTCCCGGCCATCGACGATCTGCGGGTCGCGATGGACGGGGTCGCCACCTGTGTGCTGCTGGCGGCGACCGAGAGTCTGCTCGCCGTCGACGACCGGCCGCACACGGGGCAGGGGTAGGTTGGCCGACCGGCGGATCTCGACAAGCTCGATCAGCGGGGAGGCGACGGGCTCGATCCGACGGATTCTCGCGTCGGTCGCCGCGCTCATCGTCGCCGGGCTGGCGGTCTGGATCGGGAACCTGCTGGTCCCGTACACCACCCCGTTCTGGGGGCTGTTCGACAACGGCCTCGATCTCGAGGTGTATCGCGGTGGTGCGCAGGCATTTTGGTCCGGCGGGGCGCTGTACGAACTCAAATATGCGGGCCCGATGGATTATACGTACGCGCCCATCTCGGTCGTCGTTCTTACACCGTTCACGTGGGTTTCGTTACCGGTCGCCCAGATCGTCTGGACCGCTGGCATTCTCGTCGCCCTGTATCTGATCGTGATGCGCAGCTTCGGCGCGCTGGGCCGGCCGGCGAGCTGGCCGCTGCGTGCCCTGGCGGTCGCGCTGGTCGCGGTCGCGATGCTGTTGGAGCCGGTGCGTACCACCATCTGGTTCGGTCAGATCAACATCTTTCTGCTGCTGGTGATCCTGGCCGATCTGCTCCGGGATGCCGGGGCGAGCGCAGCGACGGGGGAGCGCCAGGCGCGGCTCACGGGATGGGGGACCGGTGTCGCGGCGGGGATCAAGCTGACGCCGCTGATCTTCGTGCTGTACTTCGCGTTGCTGCGGCGGTGGCGGACGATGACCGGCGTGCTCGGCGGGTTCGTGCTCACGGTCGCGATCGGTTTCGCGGCGATGCCGCATGCGGCGTGGGATTACTGGACGGACAAGAGTCATGACGCGCGGCGGGTCGGGCTGCCCGACACGGTCGGCAATCAGTCGTTGCGCGGGATGATCGCGAATCTCGCCGAGACCGACCAGCCCAGCCCGGTGCTGTGGCTGGTGCTCGTGGCGGGTGCGCTCACCCTGGGCATGGGGGCGGCAGTGGTGGCGCACCGGCGCGGCCACGAACTGCTCGCGCTGGGCATCGTCGGTCTCACGTCGTGTGCGGTCTCGCCGATGTCCTGGGGGCATCACTGGGTGTGGGTGGTGCCGGTGCTGGTCATCTGCGTCGACGCGGTGTTGCGCACCGACCTGTCGTGGCCGCGCCGGGGGGCTGCCGGGGCGGGCGCGGTGGTGCTGGTCGCGGTGACGTTCTCGTGGGTCACGCACGTCGATCATGAGATCTGGTACATCAACGCGACCTATCCCGAGGGCTACTTCCTCGGGCTGTTCTTCGAGCACGGCCCGGAGTGGGCGCGGTGGTTCGTCGTCTACCCGTACAACGCCGTGTTTCTCGGGACGACGCTGGCAACGCTCGCGGTGCTGTGGCGGCCCCGTGTCCGCCGGTGGTTTCGTTCACCGCGGACGGCTGTGTAGGGAGGCCCGGACGGGCTGCGGGTCTGTCGGTGCGCGCCGGTAGTCTCGACGCGTGGCCCTGTATCGCACCTATCGTCCGGCGGCCTTTGCCGAGGTCGTGGGGCAGGAGCATGTCACCGATCCGCTGTCGCACGCGCTGGATTCGGGTCGGATCAATCACGCGTATCTGTTCTCGGGTCCGCGGGGGTGCGGGAAGACGTCGTCGGCGCGAATCCTCGCGCGTTCGCTGAACTGTGTGCAGGGCCCGACGTCGACGCCGTGCGGGACCTGCGGGTCGTGTGTGGCGCTGGCTCCGGGGGGGCCGGGCAATCTCGACGTGATCGAGCTCGACGCCGCCAGTCACGGCGGTGTCGACGACACGCGCGAACTCCGGGACCGGGCGTTCTACGCGCCCAGCGAGTCCCGGTATCGGGTGTTCATCGTCGACGAGGCGCACATGGTCACCAATGCCGGTTTCAATGCGCTGCTCAAGATCGTGGAGGAGCCGCCCGAGCACCTGATCTTCGTGTTCGCGACCACCGAACCGGAGAAGGTGCTCCCGACGATCCGGTCGCGGACCCACCACTACCCGTTCCGGTTGCTCGCGCCGCCGGTGATGCGGGGCCTGTTGGAGAACATCTGCGCCAAGGAGGGCGTGCAGGTGGCGCCCGACGTCTATCCGCTGGTGATCCGTGCCGGCGGTGGCTCGCCGCGTGACTCGCTGTCGATCCTGGATCAGCTGATGGCCGGGGCAGCCGATGCGGGGATCACCTATGACCGGGCGCTCGCGTTGCTCGGGGTCACCGACATCGCCCTGATCGACGCCGCGATCGATGCATTGGCCACTGCCGACGGCGCGACACTGTTCTCGGTGGTGGAGAAGGTGGCCGATGCCGGCCACGATCCCCGTCGTTTTGCCGTCGACCTGCTGGAGCGGCTGCGGGATCTGATTCTGCTGCAAGCGGTTCCCGATGCCGCAGACCGTGGCCTGGTGGAGGCGCCGGGGGATCAGCTGGCCCGGATGACCGCCCAGATCGAGCGTCTGGGGCCGGGTGGGCTGACCCGGTTCGCCGAGATCGTGCACACCGCGCTCGGCGAGATGCGGGGGACGACGTCGCCGCGGCTCCTGCTGGAGGTGATGTGCGCCCGCATGCTGTTGCCGCAGACCTCCGCCGACGACGCCGCACTCCTGCAGCGTCTGGAACGCCTCGAGTCCGGGGGTGCCGCCGCGCCGACCCCGGCGGTGTCCGCCCCCGCACAGCCGTCGGGATCGGCCCCGGCCGGCACTGCATCACCGTCGGCCCCGGCCGTCGCCGCACCGCCGCGTGCCGACGAGCCAGCATCCAAGTA
>JASGFO010000173.1:0-9100 GCA_047605505.1 Gordonia sp. (in: high G+C Gram-positive bacteria)
ACACAATACAGTCACGAACAAACCACCAGCCACTACTCGCGGATTTAGGTCAGAGATAGGGCAGCCACGGGATCTCGGCGCTGTCCATCAGCTCCAACGCATACCGGTTGGCAGCAGTCTGCTCATTTTTCACCCACCACTCGTAGCTGCGCGCACGGGGTGCGGTGGAATTGTTGGGGCCGAAGACGCGCGGATAGTGGACGGGAAGCCCTTCATATCCCATCGTCGCGTTCAAGAACTCGGTGCGCACCGTCTGCATCTCGGTGCTCGTGTGCAGCAACTTATCGAATTTGTCGATCAGAGTCTGGGCCTCGCTCTCACCTGAGCCATTCATCGACGAGAGTTGCTGCGCGGCGGCCGTCAGCGACGAGTATCGCTCCCGGATCTGCTCGGCACTGCTGATCCGCACATCCTCCCAGATTGCGTCGATACGGGTCGCACCGAACCCCAGCGGTTTGGCCATTCCTATCGTGAACACGGACTGCTCGGGAAGGGCGAGCAGCCAGAGGAGCGCACCGAGCTCGGTGGCAGACACGTTGTCGACGATCAGCTCGCACGTGAAGGCAGTCGCGACCGGGACCCAATCCTTCACTTCGACACCGACATTCGGTTTGTCACGCGCCACGTCCACGTGCTCGGGGTACCGATGCCGGCCATTGACGCGCACCGACTGCCCCGCATTCTGGCTGCGCCAGTACTGCTGTGCGCCGGCACTGTCTCCGCTGACGTCCACATGCGGGAGATAGAACTTCCGACCCCGCAGTCGATCGGTGCGACGGAACGCCGCGCGTGCGTTCTTGGGCTGCTGTTGCAGGATGCCACGGTCCCGGTCAGTGATGTAGAACCGGAACTGGCTGGGTTTGGGTCCGTTGAGGGTTGTCAGCCAGAGTGCGCCGCCCGGCGCGCCCTCGATACTCTTTCCGCTCGGCCGATCAACCACTCGGGGCGCGGTCACCCGGAGGTGACCTTTCCGTGCCGCGGACTCCCCTTTCTCCCGGCCATCGGCAACCCAACCGAACACCCTGTCGGCCGGGGATAGATCACTGCTCCTCTTCGCCGGTTTCAGCGCGTCGGGAGCGAGCTCGCTGGGCGAGTACGCGAAGACGTCGCGGCCGATCATCGCCGGGGTCACACCCACCAACGCGTCATTGTTGTCATAACGCAAGTGCAAGGTCCGCCCCGGTTTCAGCTCCCAGCGATCGGGCCGCTGAATGTAGTTCCCCAACCCAGCATGTCGTTGCTCCTCGGCCGTCTCGTCCTCGTGGGCTCTCCGGTACGATGCGATCGTCGCCTCCCATTCACGGATCCGCGTAGAGTCCAACACGACGTCTTCGAGTTGCAGCGTCGCATATTCGTCGTCGTCGGGGAGGATCTCCGTGACGAATAGACGTTCGTCATGCTTCTTCGTGCCGAAACGGCCTCCGGTCCAGTGGATCACGCCTTTGACGCGGATCGGTTCGTAGAATCCGTCGGAGTCTCTCGCATTCCAATGGGAGTCCTTTGCCTTCGGCACGTTCTCTGGATCGGCCAATTCTTCGGCTTGCAGCTCCAACGCGCTGACCCGCCACATGTAGAACGTCGGGTTGGGATGCCGTTGCAGCTGAATCCAGGCATACACTTCTTCCGAGTCCAGGCGCCACGGCTCCCGCCGAAGCCTTCGCGCAAAGGCACTCCCGAGGTTGATCGGTAGCCACGCCGCTGGCATCGGCTTCATATTATTCGGAGCGCCCGTCGGCACGAGGGACACCACGCGCTTGGCGTCGGCCTCGACCGGTGTGCCGTCCGGTCCGTACCGGACCTCGGTGATCACGGCCGGCTGGAGCTCCAAAGCAGAGTTGGCCACCGACCGGATCGCTCCCGGCAACTCATGCCGGGAATCAAACACGCCGAAGCGTGAATTCGTGATGGCCTCGTATGCTGCGCGGATCGACCCTTTGACCGTCGACCCGGACAGTATGGCATCGCCGTGACGGTCCTTACGGGTCGCCAACCGTTTGGGTCTGTTGACGTCCTTCTGCCCCCGCGGCTGATCGGGAATGAGCATCGGCGTCCGCGTCGTCAACCGGATCGGGATCCGGGCGGAGTAGCTTGCCGGTGCCACCACCCCATGCGATGCCGGCTCGCCGTCACCGAGAACTCCCGTGGTGGCCCGCGGCGGTGCCGAGACAAAGTTGTAGGGGTTGAGGAACTGGGCGTTCGGTCCCTCGTCCTCGCCCCGCCTGGCGACCGGTCGTCGGGGCGGGCGCGGGATTCTAGCCATGGTTCGCCTTTCCTGCGGAACTCTTGGAGGTCGCCGGGGTCGACGCGACACCGAGACCGAGATAGCGGACATCGACGATGGAGACGTTTCCCTGGTCGTCGTACTCGGCATACTCCTGACTTCGGATCGTCAGGCGCGATCCGGAGACAACAGCGGTCGCCAGCGGGACGCTGACCCGTCCGACGCGCGCACTCTCCGTGTCGACCCACCCGGACGTGCCGTCCGAATCGGTTCCCACGGCCCCCCACAGCAGATGGGCGCGGGCGTCGCCAAACGCGAACGGTCCATCGGCGCCCGTCTCTGCCCGGTCGTAGGCGGTCCCCTTACCACCCGACTCCTGAATCCAGCGCAACTCACGATGCTCGGTGAAGACGCACAGCTCGTAGACGTCCTTGAATGGGTCGTTCCCGTCGTCGGTGGCCCAGTGGTCGGCGTCGCGCCGGATGAACCGTGCCGCGAGCGGAGAGTAGACAAATCCGACCGCACCGACATCGGTGAGGAGATTTGCTGCGGCTTCCGCTGTCAACCCCGGGTGGGGCGTGCTGGACAGATACCTCGAGGATTCGGTCATGACGCAGCTTCCTCGTCGGTGGTGCTGTTGTTCATCGCTGCCTCATGAGCCTCGACGACTGCCTCATTCCAGATCTCGGTGAGCGAGGCGAGCAACGCCTCATCTGCCAGGATCTGGCCGAGATTCTTCCCTACGAGCGCAGTGACGTGGTCGGTATTGCGATCGGTGATGTCCGATGCCTCAAACGTCACCGCCGAAGGAGCGGCCGTGAACGATCCGAGGCCCCGTGTCGTTGCATAGCCGACAGCGAGCCAGCCCGCGCACGCGTCGATCAGCAAGAAGAGCAAGAGCGCCAATGATGCGTCGACGATTCCGGGATTCTTCTTGTTCAGGACCCGCAACCTGGTGACATCGAGGTCGAGCACTATCGGCTTCCACGTCGCGTGCGCCTCGATCGTGGAGAACAGCCGCCCGTCGGCGGTACCCCCGGTCCAGCGGTCGATGGAATTGCGCATCACCACGTCAAGATGGAGAAATGCATCGCCACCGGTGGCGTTGGCCGACTGGTTGAACGACGTGATCGCCTGCGCCAACGCCTGCATGTCCTCGTCTTTCGATGCCTCGACGTTGGTCTTGGTCGCGGCGATCGCCACCTTACGCCATTTCTCTGCCCGCACCGCCACCTCTGTGCTCACCTCGTGAACGGTGACAGCGCCTCGGCGGCCGCGGCTCTCGGTGTCGTTGTCGTCAGAGGCCAGGCCGAAGAGGTCGGCGATCCCGGCCAGGCCAGTAGCCTTCATCTGCTCGAGGAAGGGCACAGCAGGCGCATCCGCACCCGCAGCCGTGCGTGCGATGCGCTCGGCATGAGAGCGAATGACACCCTTGATGGATGAGCCCGGGATCACCATGCGCACGGCATTGTCGTGGTCGGCGACCAATGGCCGTGCGTCGGCGACTCCACCGTCGAGTTCCACCTTGCTCATCACCGGCCCGAGCGGTTGCCACGGGACCATGATCCGCAGGGTTCCGTGGGGAATCGTCTGTGCGCCATCAGGTTTGACATCGATTCGACGGCCGGCTGCGGCCAGGATCGCATCCCGGATACCTGCGTTGTCCAGCGTGCGGCGCGTGGTTTTCCAGTCCTGGAGCCGGACTTGCCCCAGTCCCCGTGACGTCGATGCGCCAACCGCGAACCCGGTTCCGGTCAGGGCCTCGACAATCGCCTTCAGATCCTGCTCGGCGCGTTCGGTGGTGTAGCTCCCGCGGGTCTCGATGATGATCCGTAGTCGAAATTTGCTGCCCGCCGCCACCACTTCGCGGCTGTACAGATGTTTGTCGACGGCCGTGCCGGTATGGCGGTCGATGGCCACCGAATGCCGCGCGTGCGTGGTGGCCGAGCCCGCGTCCTTCTCATGGGCGTCGAAGATGGTGATCGCACTGGCGCGCGCCTTGTCACCCCAGCCATCATCCTTCTCGGCCCGCGCCGCAAGCGCCGTGCGCAGCGCCCCCGCCAGGGACGTCCCCGGAATCGTCGGCCGATTCTTGCCGTCGACAAACTGCACGAGATCGACGACGTTGCCCGCAGAGTCAGACCCGATGTGCAGGGGGCTCATGGCTACGAGTGTTCCCTCAAGTTGATAGATCGCGGTCATTTTGCTGCCTCCGCAAATCGCTTACGAATAATATAGACAAGCAGTGCCGATATGCTTGTCATTCGCTCGGCCTCACACACATCCTCGCGCGCCGGTAGCGCGGGCTCTCTGTCACCGAGTTCCGCGCGGAACAATTCTTTCCAGATCGTGGTGGGGTCACCGACCAGCGTGGCCAGCGGCTCCATCACGTTCCGCCACTGCGCGTCGTTCTTGGATTCGGCGACCCAACTGTTGAAGGAGTTTCTGCCTTCTTCTGTTTTCAGGTTCTCGGCGAGTCCGCGGAGAACACCCAGCTGGGCGTTGGTCACGCTGTTCGGCACGTAGCGATCGCGGACCTTGGAAGACGTGGCCGCTCTCAATGCGGCGTTGTCAGCCCGTTCGCGCAATGCTGCGCGAATGAGTGGCGTGATGCTCTCGACGGCGGCGCGATCTGCAGGTGCGCTGGATTGCGGAGCGGACGTAACACTGCTCTCGGTGACCCGTGCCTGAGACAGCCAGCCAGGATTGACCTGAATCCGGCCTTTGCCCTCGGCCTGGCGCCACCCGACCGGTTGAGCAAGTGCTTCGACCTGCGCCTGATCGAGGTCGCCAGTCGCCATCACCGAGATCACGGACCCGGCGGCCAGCGCCGCCACCGTCGGGCGCGGGAGGCCCCACTTTGTCTGCCATCCGTCGAGCCGGGTGATCGACACGCAGTTCGGGAAGTTCGCGGTGGCCTTGGGCTTGCTACCGTCTGGCATCGGCTGTTCCACGGTCAGCCGAATATCCGGGTCGAGGCGCTCGTTGAGGCTAACGATCAACTGCTCGACCGTCGGCGCGTAGGCACCGTGGCCATCGATGAGCACGACGTCGGACTCCAGATAGATCGAGAACGGTGTCCCCTGTGTGATCGCCTGCGGTTCGACGACCGATGCTGTGGCGGGGGCGATCGTCATTCGGGCCAGGCCGTAGTCGTCCTTGCTGGCACGTCCGATCCTGACGTCTTGCTCTAGTGTTTTGAGAACGCTTCCCGGCCCGAGGGTCAGCACCGCGCGGAGTACCGTACCGACCGGCAGAGCGCTGGTCGAGTAGAGATCTTCCGGGCCCTGCGTCTCATCTCCGACCACCGCATGCAGGCGCTGCACGAGTTCCGGTTTCGCTGTCCGGAGCGAGTCGCCGCTTGCCACGACGAAGTTCCCGACCTTCGCCTTGTTCTTCGGATTCGACTCGTGCTCGTGGGTGATGATCCGGGCGCCGGCGTCCGGAGCAGTCTTGTCCGTGGTCAAGGACAGCGGCCACACCATTCCCCGCTTCCCGTCGATGTCCACCGTGGCATCGGAGATCCGGATCGCGCCGTCACGCACCGCGTGCGGGGGCACCTCGACCGCGCGAAGCACAAGCGGCAACAAGACGCTTCCCGAGATCAACAATGAGGTCTCCACATTGTTCGCGGTGACGGTTGCATCCACAATCGCCGGGTGACGCAGCGTAACCGTGACGTCATAGTCGCGCCGGTCGGTGACCGGTACAGCTGGATCGTCCCGTTGCGCAACTGCTTTCGCTGGTTGAACAGTCGGCACCGGACGCTGCTTGGCCTTGCGCTTTCTCTTGCGATTTCCCGAGGCAGCCGGGCCCGACGGTTGATCGACCGGCTTCGAGCCGGCGTCCTGCGGCGCCGCCGGCACACTGTCGACCCTGCCGAAGTTCCTCGTGAGGACCTCGTGGTCGATTCCCACGCTCACCGTAGCCTCGCCGGCACCCCGACGACGATTGCCCCCGACTGCGGTGATCAGTGATGCCGCACTGCCCAGCAGCAGTTTGGCCGGCCAGAGGTCAGCGCCCGCCGATTCGAGCGTCCAGACTGCCGAGACCGTCAGACCGGCTCGGGCTCGCTCCTCGAAACGCACGGTATCCGGTCTGGCCGAGCCGTATTCCGGGTCGATGGCCACGGCGGCTCGGACCACACCGGCTGCCTGGGCAACCTCTTCTGCGGTGAGAATACCGAAGCGCCCCTCGCTGCCGGCCTGCCGGAAAGCCGCGGTCATCGTGAGCGGTGCCGAACGCAGTGCCGACGGAACGGGGGCGCGTCGACGGTGCGAAGTCTTGTCCTCGGTCGTCGGTCTGGTGCCGAAGACGAACTCGTGCCAGTCGTGCCACCGACCGGTATCACCGTCGTCGAGGGCGGTGGCCACCTGCGCGGCACGGTGCCGTAGCAGACCGACGAGCGTCTTCGCGGGCACGTACGGCAATCCTTCGGCATCGCGCAGAATCGCTTGGTCGACCCGTTTGCTCCGCGAGTACCCGGCACCGATGATCCAGTCGGAGTCGAAGGTGATCGCGACGTTGAGTGTCGTTGTCATGCCGAAGCCTCCACTTTCTCAACAGCATCCTGTGATGTGGTCTTTTCCACGGTGCCCGCGGCGACGACTGCCAGATCTATCGCCGATACCAACAGCGTGGAAGCGGGGCTCGCCTTCGGAAGCTGAGCGGCGACGGCCTCGGGGATGGCCGCGCCGTCTCGCGCGTCGACGTCGATCCGATCTCGCACGGCGTCGACCCGGGTGATCAGGGTTTGCCGGTTCTTCGACTCGGTCAACGCCTCCTTCAAGTCCTGGATCTGTCCACGCGAAAGCACGGCGTGGGGCCCCGTCACCTCGTGTATCAGCTTCCGGACGTCCTCGACGGTGGGGAGATCGGTGTTCGCACCGTCCTCGGCAGCGATCACCGATCCGGCGTAGGTGAAGCCGGCATCCTTGTTGGCTGCCGGGAATCCCATGTCCGCGCGGATCGCATGAAGGTCACGGATCGCCGACTCGAACAACGTGTGGGTATCGATCGCCCCGAACTCACGGTTCGACTTCTTCTTCGCCTCGCCGGTCAGCTCCTCCGCGATCGTGATCGCATGCACGAACGGATGGTTCGGTTTGGTGAAGACCACCCCCAGGGCCAGGCTGAGTCGATCCGGGATATCGGACACGTCCTCGCCGTCGCTTCTCAGTTGGCTCTTCACCGCGCTCAGCGCATCCGTGAAGGGTTTGCCCAGCATGTCGTCACGACTGTAGTGGCAAAAGTTGCGCACCAGCAGTACCGCGAACTCGAAAGCGAACCGTCCCGACACCGCTGCCGAGATGTCATCGCCACCGACGATGATCGGCAGGATCGCGTTCTTCGATTCGTGGGGCCGTTCCGCCTTCGGACCTTTCGCCCAGGTCGCGCACTCATCGGGCAATCCGGTTGCCGCGTCCTTGCCGACGACGGTGTCACGCAGCGCCTGCCAGGTCAGCTCCTCAAGCGCGGCACTCAGCTCCCGCTGCTTGGTGACGAAATCGGCACCGCGATAAGTACGGCGGAGGTTGGCAAAGATCTTGCCGATGCCATTGCCGTCGGCGTGAATAACACCGATCCAGCCGTTGTCACTCAGCCCGTCACCCAGGTCGCGGACACCGACGGTGACATGCTTGACGGTGGCCTTCTCCTCGGGAGACAACCCTTCGTCGTCGATCAACCTGGTCATCAGCCGTTTGCGAGCAGCGGGCGCGGTGCTGAACAGGTAGTCGATCACGTCCGAGCGCGCAAGAACCGCCGGCTCGCTGCCCGGCTCCTTGGCGACTCGGGCCTCCTTGTCGAATCGGACCGCCGGACGGCTGGTGTACGCACACTGCTCATGAAACGGCAATGTCGGGAAACGCAGACCGGGAGCCCGTCGCTTGGTGCGCTGCTCACGCAACAGGACATCCGTCTCGAAGAATCGGGCAGGCGCATCAGCGAGATCGGCGGCAACCTCGGCGCCGGTCGACCCCCAGACGTCGATGCCGGTGCGATCTTCGAGTGCACGACGCGTGACGTCAGAGATGATGTTCTTGCCGTGGGCCGCGTCGTGCACGAGCAGCACAGCTCGCCCCGATGCCTCGACGACATGCAGAACCAGCTTCTTGGCCGTGTCCGCGAGAAAGTCGCCGAGGTCTACGGCGCGTTCGAGTCCACATCCCTCGATCGCCTGGCCGATCCACTCATACCCCAGCGACCAGACCGCAGCCGAGGCCGCCACCTGTAACCGCTGCTTGTTCGTCGCAAAAATATAACTTTGATTGGATCCGGTTTCGATCACTACCCAATGCATCGTCGTGGTAGCACCCATCCGCTCTCGTCGACAATTCCAGTCGCCTGTGGTGCGCGCCATGCTACTCCAGTCCACCAGCCGCACAAGCAGTTCCGGAGAGTTGGTCGACGCGCGATCGACCATCCAGCGGACAGAGATCAGTGTCTATCTTGGCATCCTCGCAGCCAACCGGGTATCCCCCATTTGTGTGAAAAATTCGGACTCCCGGCCACATCCCCGCCGGCGACCTCACGAACCAGGGCAATGCAGTACCCTCGGATTCGGTCCCGCGCCAGCCGCGCCCCAACCGGTCGCGTGCCGGGGGTCACGCGTCGGCACCGTGCCGTTCAGCAGGTAGCACACAAGCTGAAGATTGCCTCATGGCCAGACAGCGCAACCGGGCCTTCATTGTCTACTTCCTCCAGTCTCCCGATTCCGTGGTGCGATCGCGATCTCACAGTGGCTCACTGCCGTCGCCCCTGTCCGGTGTCGCCGGTCTCGACACGCTCGACGGGTGGCGAAAATGGCATGCTGGGGCGTCTTCGTCTGACCTGGATCCGCGAGTAGTGGCTGGCCAGTTTTGGGTTTGGGCGACGAAG
>JASGFO010000174.1:0-9006 GCA_047605505.1 Gordonia sp. (in: high G+C Gram-positive bacteria)
ACCGCCGGCCACCGGACCGCCCGGCGGCGCCGGTGGCGTGACCGGGCCGGTCGCCGGCAGGGCCGGCCCCAGCGTGCCCGGACCGATCGGGATACCGACCGGGACCGACGATCCCCCGGCCCCGCCGGCGCCCGCCGCGGCACCACCCGACCGCAGGCCCAGACCGTCGGCGGCGCCGGGCCTGCCGCTGCCCGAATCCGGATGCGACGCGGCCGGCTGCGCCCCCGCACCCGTCAATCCGGACGTGGCCCCGGCTGCGGACCGGGCGGTCCGCGGGGCCGTGGCGCGGCCCCCGGTGGCACTCGACGCCGCCCCGGCCGACGGACTGCCCGGCGACGCTGCCGCCGTCGACGTCGATGCGCCGACCGGCGTCGTCGACTCCCCCGACGCGACCGCCCGATCGCCGGTCTCGGTCGCGTCGGTGGCTGCCGGTGTGCCGACGGACCCGGCACCAGAGTCCACGGCCGTCGTCGGGGACCCGGTACCCGCAGCGGCCGGCGACTCCCCGCTCGTCGATGCACCACCCGAGGACATCCCACCCGAGGACGCACCACCCGATGACGCACCACCCGATGTCCCGGACGGCGACGCGCCGGCCGGGGACGATCCGCCCTCCCCGGCGGCACCGGCGCGCGGCAGGGGTTCGGCGGCGTCGACGATCGGCTCCCCGTAGGTGTCGGTCATCAGTCGGTTCACCGCGTAACGCACGCTCAGCGCGGCCTCGGGATCGCTGCGCAGTCGTGCCGCCAGTCCGGCCAGCACCGGCTCCACTCCGCGGGTGGCGCCGAGAATCCCGGCGGCCGCGCCGATCGCCCCGACACCGCCGGCGGCGGTGGCTGCGCCCTCACGGATGTCGGCGGCGAGCGTCGCGCCCTGCGCCTCGGCCCCGTCGGCTGCGACCCCGACGAGCTCGTCGGCGGCGAAGAACCGCCCGAGCGCGTCACCGACACCGGTGACGGCATCCGCAGCATTGACCACTGCTCGTGAATCACCTTCTGCCGAACCAGGATTCATCCCGCCGACGAGACCGATGATCTCCCCGATGCTGATCCCTGCCCAATTGGTGTAGGCCTTGCCCATCGGCGCCCCTCCCCCGAACCCCGGCCGCTGGTGCCGCCGACACTACCCCGTACCCGCAGGTCGGGACAGCAGTGCCGGTCTGCGGATGTGGATGACCGCGAATCCGGTGTGAGGGCCGAATCAGTCCAGGTCGTCGTGGCGGACGAGTTGCCGCGCAGCCTCGGTGACCGACCCGGACAGCGACGGATACACCGACAGGGTCGCGGCGAGATCGGCGACCGTCAGCTTGTTCTGGACGGCGATCGCGATCGGCAGGATCAGCTCCGAGGCAGTCGGCGCGACCACCACACCACCGATGACCACGCCGGTCGCCGGCCGACAGAAGATCTTGACGAAACCCCGGCGCAGACCGCTCATCTTGGCGCGCGGATTGGTGGCGAGCGGCAACATCACCGTGCGCGCCGGGTATTCGCCTGCGTCGATCGCGGTCTGCGAGACGCCGACCGTCGCGATCTCGGGCCGGGTGAAGATCGCCGAGGCGACGGTCTTCAGCTTGATCGGGCTCACGCCCTCGCCGAGGGCGTGATACATCGCGATGCGGCCCTGCATCGCGGCCACCGACGCCAGTGGGAACAGCCCGGTGCAGTCACCGGCGGCGTAGATCCCCGGCACGGAGGTGCGGGAAACACGGTCGACGGTGATATGGCCACCGCGATGGGTGTCGACGCCGGCGGCGTCGAGGCCGAGGTCGGTGGTGTTGGGCACCGAACCGACCGTCATCAGCACGTGCGAGCCGACCACCGTGCGCCCGTCGGCCAGATGCGCGGTGACGGTATCGCCGTCACGGACAACGCGGTCGGCGCGGGCGTGCTTGATCAGCTCGACGCCGCGTTCGGCCAAGGCGTCTTCGAGGACCAGCGCGGCGTCCTCGTCCTCGCCGGGCAGTACCCGGTCACGGCTGGAGACCAGGGTCACGCGCACACCGAGCTCGGTGTAGGCGTGCACGAACTCGGCGCCGGTGACCCCCGACCCGATCACGACGAGATGATCGGGCAGCGTCTGGAGGTCATAGAGCTGACGCCAGGTGAGGATGCGTTCGCCGTCCGGCACCGCGTCGGGCAGGACCCGCGGCGACGCGCCCGTCCCGATCAGCACGACGTCGCCCTCGAACCGCTGCGTCGACCCGTCCGGCAATGTTGCGACGACACCGTGCGTGGAGACCCCGACCTGGCCCTGCGCCAGCCGCGCCCGCCCGGCGACAATGTCGATGCCCTCGCTGATCAGCCGCGACCGGATGTCAGCGGACTGGGCGAAGGCGAGGTCCCGGACGCGCTGGTGGATCTGCGGCAGGGCGACGACGGCGTCGTCGGTGCGCAGGCTGATGCCGAGATCCACGGCCTTGCGGACCTCGGTGCGGATGCCGGTCGAGGCGATGAACGTCTTGGACGGCACGCAGTCCCACAGCACACATGCCCCGCCGATGCCGTCGGAGTCGATGACGGTGACGTCGGCGCCGTAGGCAGCCGCGACCAGTGCCGCCTCATAGCCCGCGGGGCCTCCACCGATGATCACGATCTTGGTCACTCGCACACTCCTGTCGGGCTGCAGACGATGCTCGGGCACTCTCGTCACAAACCTAGTCCGCCGGGCATCGACCGGTTGACCGGATCGCCGATGGCGACCGGAACGGATGGGTCGGCGGCACGCACCCGGCCCGATCTCGCACCGGTGCGCGACCTTCCGGCGTAATACGATCAGATGAGGAAACAAGGTTCCGCCGGTGACCACGCTGGACCCAACACCAAGAAAGTGCAGGTCAGCAGCACAAATGTCGCTCTACGCCGCGTATGGCTCAAACATGCATCCCGAGCAGATGGCGCAGCGTGCGCCGCACTCCCCGATGGCGGGGACCGGGTGGTTGCACGGGTGGCGGCTGACCTTCGGTGGCGGGGACATCGGCTGGGAGGGATCGCTGGCGACGGTCACCGAGGACCGCGACGATCCCGACGCCAAGGTCTTCGTCGTGTTGTACGACGTGCCGGACGAGGACGAGGAGACCCTCGACCGCTGGGAGGGCTCCGAGCTCGGGATCCACCGCAAGATCCGGGCACGGATCGACACCACCGACGGCGACGCGGTGCTGGCCTGGCTCTACGTCCTCGACGCCTATGAGGGTGGCCTGCCGTCGGCGCGCTACCTCGGTGTGATGGCCGACGCGGCCGAGATCGCCGGCGCCCCCGCCGACTACGTCCAGGACCTGCGGCTGCGGGAGTCCCGCAACGTGGGGCCGGGCCCGGGGCCGGTCGAGCCGTAGCGGCCGCGCCGAGGGAACCGACGGGCCGGACGGGCCCGGTTCAGCCGACCGCGCCCAGCACCACACCCGCCAAGGTGTGCACCCCGACGTCGAGGGCACGCTCGTCGAGCACGAAGTTGGCCTGATGCAGGTCGAGTTGTGGTCCCAACCCGTCCCAGACACCGAGCCGCCCCATCGCGCCCGGCACCTGCTCGAGGTACCAGGAGAAGTCCTCGCCGCCCGGCGACTGCGGGGTGTCGGCGATCGCGGTCTCGCCCAGCCGCGCGACCGATTCCCGCAACATGTCGACGGCCACCCCGTCATTCACGACGGGCGGCACACCGCGGAAGTACGACAGGTCGTAGGACACCGCGAGCGGCGCCAGCAGTTCCCCGATGACACTGCGCACCAACGGCTCCATGTCCTCCCAGGTCTGATGCTCGCCGGTGCGCACGGTGCCCCGGAGTTGCCCGGTCTGGGGGATCGCGTTGGGGGCACTGCCCGCGTGTGCGGCGCCCCAGGCCATCACGGTGCCCGAGCGGGGATCGACGCGGCGGGAGAGGATACCGGGCAGCCCGGTGATGACCGCACCCATCGCATACACGATGTCGCCGGTGAGGTGTGGGCGTGAGGTGTGTCCGCCCGGCGACCGCAACTGGAGGTCGATGTGGTCGGCAGCCGAGGTCAGCGCACCCTCCCGCAGGCCGACCGAGCCGACCGGCAGCCGCGGATCGCAATGCAGCGCGAAGATCCGGGAAACACCCTCGGTGACCCCGCCGGCGATGGCGTCGAGTGCCCCGCCGGGCATCACCTCCTCGGCGGCCTGGAAGATCAGCCGCACCCCCGTCGGCAGGTTCTCGACGCCGGCGAGCACCGACGCCACGCCGAGCAGGATCGCGGTGTGTGCGTCATGGCCGCAGGCGTGGGAGACGCCCTCAACGGTCGAGGAGAACGGCAACCCGGTGTGCTCGGTGATCGGCAGGGCGTCCATGTCGGCGCGCAGGGCGATGCGGGGGCCATCGGCCGGCCCCAGATCGCAGACGACCCCGGTGCCCAGCGGCAGACGCTGCGGCGCGAGCCCCAGCGCGGCGAGCTCGGCCAGCACCAGATCCGTGGTCGCCACCTCCTGCCGGGACAGCTCCGGGTGCGCGTGAAAGCGCCGTCGCCAGCCGACGAGCCGGTCCCGGTGCGTGGCCAGCCAGGCACCGACCACCGCGGTCGGGTCCGGATCGAGGCCCTGCGTCTCCACCGCCGGCCCGTCTCAGAGCAGGGTGGCCGGGGTCGGCACCGCGAGATCGTCGAGCAGCGGCCGCCGCAGGCCACGCTTGATGACACCGAGGTTGGCGCCCGCCAGGGGGGCACGGCCCGCCGCGAGCTCGGCGGCCCGCGTCACCAGCGATGCGACGTCGACGGCCTCGTCGACGATCCCGGCCGCCACCGCATCCTCGGCGCCATAGCGACGGCTGGTCAGCATCGCCTCGGCGGCGGTGCGCTCGGCCAGCCGGGTGCGGACCAGTCCCGCCATGCCGCGGGTGAACGGCATGTTCAGCGCAGCCTCGGGCAACGACCAGTAACCGCGTTCGGTCCGCATCACGACGAGGTCGGCGCACAGCGAGAGCATGGCACCCGCACCGAAGGCGTGACCGTTGACCGCGGCCACCGTCGGCATCGGCAGGGTCAGCACCTTCGTGTACAGCGCGTGCACCTGGTCGAGGTACGCGGGCAGGGTCGCCGCGTGGGCGGCGATGTGGTCGGTGTCGAGGCCGTTGGTGAAGAACTTCCCGGTGGCGGTGATGACGAGGCCCTTCACCCCGGCCGCGACGGCCTCGTCGAGCAGGGTGCTCACCTGCTCGATCCAGTCGGGGCGGAAGCGGTTCTCGGGATTGCTCGGGTCGAGCTCGACTCCAGCCGTGCCGAGGAACAGCTCGGCGACATCGGCAGCGGTGGACTCCGGACTCAGAAATGGCATGGACGTGACCTTATCGCCTCGGCCCGACGCCGCAGCCGCCAGGCGATCGGCGCGGCGGCGACCACACGCCGTGTTCGGCGGAGCAGACCACGACGCCGGGTCACGGCCTAGTCTGTCCCCATGGATCCCACTGTCGACGCCGACACCGCGGCGGCGGCCGCGGCCGCCGCGATCGCCGCCACCACCGACTCCGCCGTCCACGAGGTGGCCGTGGTCCTGGGATCGGGCTGGGCGGCGGCCGCCGACGCCTTCGGTGCCCCGGTCGCCTCGCTGCCGATGTCGGAGGTGCCCGGATTCACCGCGCCGTCGGCCTCCGGTCACGGCGGGATGATCCACTCGGTGCGGGTCGGGGACCGGCGGGTGCTGCTCATGCTGGGTCGCATCCATGCCTACGAGGGGCACGATCTGGCCCGTGTGGTGCATCCGGTCCGCACCGCGGCCGCGGCCGGGGTGCACACCGTCGTCCTGACCAACGCCGCGGGCGGGCTGCGCGACGGGATGACGGTCGGCCAGGCGGTGTTGATCACCGATCACCTCAACCTCACCGGCCGCTCACCGCTGGTGGGCGCCCGGTTCGTCGACCTCGTCGATGCCTATTCGCCGCGGTTGCGGGAGGTCGCGCGGCAGGTTGACCCGACCCTGACCGAAGGGGTCTACGCCGGGTTGCCGGGACCGCATTACGAGACGCCCGCCGAGATCCGGATGCTGCGGACCCTGGGCGCCGACCTCGTCGGGATGTCGACGGTGCACGAGACGATCGCCGCACGCGAGGCCGGGCTCGATGTGCTCGGTGTGTCGCTGGTGACCAACCTGGCGGCCGGGATCACCGGCCGGCCGCTCGACCACACCGAGGTCCTCGACGTCGGGCAGACATCGGCGGCCCGGATGGGCGGGCTGCTATCGACCATCATCAATGAGCTCTGAGGCCGCATATGACCTACCCTCCGCACCACTCCGGCGGCTACCCACCGGCCGGCTACCCCGCGTATCCGCCGACCCCGCCGCCGCGTTCGCCGTGGTCGTCGCCGCTGGTGCTGGTGGCGATCGCCATCGGCGTCGTCCTGGTGATCGGCGCAGGCGCCCTCACCTGGTGGCTCACCAGCTCGAACGACTCGGGGGCCGACGCGGGCCCGTCGACGTCGACGTTCACCAACACCGTCACCGTCGGTGCGGGGACCGCGCCCGGGGGCACGACATCCGTGCAGTCCCGGCCGACGGTGTCGGGGACCGACTCGCAGGGCTTCCTGAGCTCCTCGGCCCGCTGCGACAGCCCCGACACGGCCGTCGCCGTCGGCCGCACCAACCGGTCGCAGGTCGTGATCTGCCGGTCCGGGGTGGGCAGCCTGTACTACATGGGCGCCGCGGACGGCAACAGCCTGCGCGTGACGACCGTGCAGGACAACGGCAGCAGCTACACCGCGATCAACGGCAACTACACCTACACCGTGTCCCCGGGCAGCCTGGTCATCACCCAGAGCGGATCGGTGATCGGCAACGAGACGATGCAGGACTACTGGGCGTCGTGACGCCTCCCGGTGTCCGCCCGGGTGATCCGGCCGACGATCCGCCGGACGTGCCCGCGGTCCTGGTCGCCACCCAGGTCGACGTCGTGCGCGGCGGCCGGGCCCTGCTGCGGGACGTCGGGCTGACCGTCCGGCCCGGCGAGCACTGGGCGCTGCTCGGCCCCAACGGGGCGGGCAAGTCGACGCTGATGGCGATTCTCGGGGCCCGTACGCATCCGACCCGGGGCACCGTCGACGTCCTCGGCCGCCGACTGGGCCGCGTCGACATGCGCGCCCTGCGCATGCATATCGGTCAGGTCGACCCGCGGTGGCGCATCGACATCCCGATCACGGCCCATGACGTGGTGCTCACCGGGCTCACCAACACCCCCGAGCTCGACGCCCGCCACGTCTACACCGACGACGAACATCGCCGCGCCGACGACCTGCTCGACCAGCTGGGCATGACCGAGCGGCGCGACTCGCGCTGGCCGGTGATGAGCCAGGGCGAACGCGGCCGCACCCTGATCGCCCGCGCGCTGATGCCGGCCCCCGCGCTCCTCTTGCTCGACGAGCCGGCGACCGGCCTCGACCTCGCCGCCCGGGAGACGCTGCTGTCAGCGATCGACCGGTTGTGCGCCGACGTCACCGGGCTGGCCAGTGTCCTGGTCACCCATCATCTGGAGGATCTGCCGGCGAGCACCACGCACGCGATGCTGCTCGCCGACGGCGCGACCATCGCGGCCGGGCCGGTCGACGATGCGCTGACCTCGGCCACGATCAGCGCCTGCTTCGACCATCCGGTGTCGGTGCGCCGCCGGGGCGGGCGCTGGACCGCCGTCGCGGTCTGAGCTCGATCACCGCGGCCCGAACTGCCGGTCCCCGGCGTCCCCGAGGCCGGGCACGATATAGCTGACCTCGTTGAGGCCGTCGTCGACGGCAGCCACGAAGAGCCGCAGCGGATGACCCCAGTTCTCCAGCGCGGCAACACCTTCGGGTGCGGCGACGACGCAGACGACGGTGATGTCGTCGGCGCCGCGGGCAGCCAGCAGATCCAGGGTGTGCAGCATCGACCCACCGGTCGCGAGCATGGGGTCGAGCACCATGACCGGTTGCCCGGACAGCTCGGCGGGCAGCGATTCCAGATAGGGCACCGGTCGGGCGGTCCGTTCGTCGCGGGCGACGCCGACGAACCCCACCAACGACTCGGGCACCATTGCGTGTGCCTGCTCGACCATCCCGAGCCCCGCCCGCAACACCGGTACCAGCAGCGGCGGGGCGGCCAGCCGGGATCCCACGCAGGCCGTGATGGGGGTCTCGATGCCCAGGGTCGCCACCGGGGCGTCGGCGAGCGCCTCGTAGACCAGCATCTGGGTGAGGTCGGCCAGCGCCGCGCGGAACGCGGCGTTGCCGGTCTCCTTGTCGCGCATCGTGGTCAGGCGGGCCGCGGCGAGCGGGTGATCGACAAGGTGTACCTGCATGGCGCAACTGTAGTGGGGCGGCGATGGCGATGCCGGGGCGAACACCGCGATCGGCGTCGAGGGAACCGACGCGGGGGCCGCTGCGTCCAAATGCACATGAACCCACAGATGTCTGTCACCCCGGCCGCGCTCGACACCTATGCCGCCGAGGAGTCCACGACCGCGGCCCGCCTCGGGATCCACCAGGCCGCCACCACCGATGTCTCGCCGCTGACGATGACCTTCGGGGTCATCGGAGCCGAGTTCCTCGCCACCCTCGGGGCCGTCCTCGACGACCGCCGCGCCCGGCTCGCCGCCCTGGCCGCCCGGCATGAGCACCTGGCGGTGGCCGGCGCCGGGGCGGCGCAGACCTACCCGGAGACCGACGCCACCGCCGCAGGCGAGCTCACCCGATCCGGGATCCCGGCGGCCGGTCCGGAAGTCCAGATCTGATGCTCACTGCCGATCTGCTCATTGCCCCACTGCGCATCCTGCTGACCGCGCTGGGCACCGGCATCCTGCCCGGCAATGATCCGGTGACCGCGCTCGCGGCACTCGCCCCGGACCTCGACGGCATCCGCGACGACGCGCTCGCCGCGACCGCGACGGTGGCCGACCAATGGCACGGTGCCGGGGCCACGGCCGCCGTCGACGCCGGGGCGCACACCGCGCGGCAGGCCTCCGGGGTCGCTGCGGACGGCGCCGCGATCGTCGAGGTCACGCGGGTCGCAGCCGGGCACGTCGAGCAGGCCGCCCGTGAGC
>JASGFO010000175.1:0-8996 GCA_047605505.1 Gordonia sp. (in: high G+C Gram-positive bacteria)
GCGGCCGGGCGTGGCGGCATCGGGGCGCGGGCGGGCGGGGCGACCGGGGCAGGGGCGCCGAACCGTGCGGGCCGGCCACTGACCGGGGAGACGATCGAGGCCGCGCGGATCGCCCGTTCCCGGGCGGTGGCGACGTCGTCGGCGGTCGCGGTGACGACCCCGACGCGGCGCCGGTGATAGCTCTCCGGCTTCCCGAACAGGCGGATGTCGGTCTCCGGCACCGACAGCGCGCGGGCGACGTCGGTGAAGCCGATCGCCGCCTCGTCGAGCTGGCCGTAGATCACCGCCGACGCCCCCGGCGACGCCAGGGTCACATCGACCGGAAGGCCCAGGATGGCACGGGCGTGCATCTCGAACTCGCTGAGTCGCTGGGTGGCCATCGTGACCAGTCCGGTGTCGTGCGGACGGGGACTGACCTCGGAGAAGTAGACGTCGTCGCCCTTGACGAACATCTCGACACCGAAGATGCCCCGGCCACCGACCTTGCCGTCGCCGAGGGAGGTGGCGATCCGCGCGGCGATCGAGGTGGCCGCCCCGAGCGCGTCGGCGGTCATCTCGTGCGGCTGCCAGCTCTCCACGTAGTCGCCGTTGACCTGCTTGTGCCCGATGGGGGCGCAGAAGTGCGAGGTGAGGCGGCCGGTCATCGGGTCGATGGCGCGCACGGTGAGCAGGGTGATCTCGAAGTCGAAGTCCACCCAGCCCTCGACGATGACGCGCTCCCCGGCGACGCGCCCGCCGGTGGTCGCCGTCTCCCAGGCGCGGGCGACGTCGTCGGCACTCGTGAGGACCGTCTGCCCCTTGCCGGAGCTGCTCATCACGGGCTTCACCACGCACGGGTACCCGATCTGGCCGACCGCGATGGTCAGCTCGTCGAGGGATGCGGCGAAGAGGTACGGCGAGGTCGGCAGCCCGAGGTCCTCGTCGGCGAGGCGCCGGATGCCCTCACGGTTCATCGTGGAGACGACTGCGCGCGCGGTCGGGATGACCTCGGCGAGGCCCTTGCTCTCGACGACATCCAGGGCCTCGGTGGCGATCGCCTCGATCTCCGGGACCACGAAGTGGGGTTCGTACTTCTCGACGAGCGCCAGGATCGCGTCGCCGTCGGTCATGTCGATGACCTCGGCGTGGTGGGCGACCTGGTGTCCGGGTGCACCCTCGTAGCGGTCCACGGCGATGACCTCGACGCCGAGCCGCTGGAAGGCGATCACCAGTTCCTTGCCCAGTTCGCCTGCACCGAGCACCATGACCCGCGTGGCCGTCGGCGAGAGCGGGGTGCCGAGGATGTCGGGCGGGCCGACCTGGGCCGGCCGGGGCTTCGTGCTCACCGGTGCGGTGCGGGCCGCCGGCTCCGGCGATGTGCGGACCGAGACCGGTCCGGGCTGCGCCGTGCCCGGGGCCGCGGCAGCCATCGGCGCTGCGGCGGGCGCGGGTGTGGGTGTGGGTGTGGGTGCAGCCTCGGGTACCGGCTGGGGGTCCGCGACAGCCTCGGGTTCCTCAGTGGTCTCGGGTTCCGCAGTGGTCTCGGGCGCAGCGGCCTCGGGCTCGACCCCGTTCATCGCGGGAGGCTGCGATGCCGACGGCTCAGCGGCCCGGGCCGCGGCCGGTTCCGGGAAGTCCGCGGGGTGGGGCACCTGGACGACGGGCTCCTGTGCCATCGGCGCTCCGGCAGGACGCGGCTCCTCCGGTGATGACGCGGCGCTCTCGGTGTTCGAGGTCATTCCCGGATTCTACGTGTCCGCACCCGGGCTCGGTCCAGACACCGTCTGCCGGCCCCATGTCCGGCCTTCTCCGCTGGTCGAGTAGCCCGGAGCGCCGGCGGAGGGCGGATCCGCCGGATCGAGCTGTGTCGGTGGTCTCGATCCGGGCCTCCTCCGTCGGCCCTACTCGACCAGCGGTAGGGACACCGCGACGCCGGAGGCGGCGCAATACAGCACCGTGACTGCGCCGGCCCCGCGATGCAGGCCGCTGGAGCGCGGGAGCCTGCGACCAAGCGGAACGGCCGAAGAGCGGGGTATCACGGCGCAGACACCGCGACGCCGGAGGCGGCGCAACACAGCACCGTGACTGCGCCGGCCCCGCGATGCAGGAGGAGGAACGCACATGCCCAACAGCAAACACTCACGAAGAGCCAACGAGAGCATGTGCGAGCCGACGACGAAGAGCGGGGTATCACGGCGCAGACACCGCGACGCCGGAGGCGGCGCAACACAGCACCGTGACTGCGCCGGCCCCGCGATGCAGGAGGAGGAACGCACATGCCCAACAGCAAACACTCACGAAGAGCCAACGAGAGCATGTGCGAGCCGACGACGAAGAGCGGGGTATCACGGCGCAGACACCGCGACGCCGGAGGCGGCGCAATATAGCACCGTATCCTCGGTGCGTCCCCGGAGACGGGTGGTCTCTTGTTGTTCCCAGTGTTGTGCTTCGGCCGGGGATGCGGCGGCGATGGCGCGGCCGGAGGCGACGGGCCGTCGGGGGTCGCGTTTGGCCACCTCGGAGAGTCGGGCGCTCTCATTGACGGGGTCGCCGATGACGGTGTATTCGAAGCGTTCGATCGCGCCGACGTTGCCGGCGACGGCGGGTCCGTAGCCGATGCCGATGCCCGCGGATACCTCGGGGACCTCGGTGGGCAGGCGTTGGGCGATGGTGCGGGCCGCGGCGAGGGCCGCGCCGGCGCTGTCCGGCAGGGCGATGGGGGCGCCGAAGATGGCGAGGACGGCGTCGCCTTCGAATTTGTTGACGAGTCCGCGGCGGCTTTCGACGGCGTCGACGATCACCGCGAAGAAGCGGTTGAGGATGGCGACGACCTCGGTGGGTGATCGGTTGGCGGCGAGTGTCGTCGACCCGATGACGTCGACGAAGAGTGCGGCCACCTGCCGTTCGGCGCCGCCGAGCTCGGGGTTGGAGGCGAGGGCCGCCTCGGCGACCTCGCGTCCGACGTGTCGGCCGAAGACGTCGCGCATGTGTTCGCGTTCGCGGAGGCCGGCGACCATCGCATTGAAACCCACCTGGAGGTCGCCGAGTTCGGTGCCGTCGTAGACGACGAGGTCGGCGTCGGTGAGGTCGCCGGAGCTGACCTGGGTCATTCCGGCGCGGACGCTGCGGATGGGTCCGGTCACGGCCATGCTGGAGAGCCAGGTGAGCAGCAGCCCGGTGAACAGGGCGATCAGTCCGAGCACGGTGACGCCGACGAACATGTCGAGTTTGGAGGTGCCGTCGTAGCCGACGCCGAAGGCCACGACGAGCAGGATCCCGACGATGGGGATGCCGGACCCGATCATCCATGAGGTGACGGCCCGTGAGCGGACTCCGCTGCGGCGTCGGCGTCGGTATCCGGCGCTGATGAGGTTGGCGGCCACCGGGCGCAGCGTGAACTCGACGAGCAGTGACGAGATCGCGATGACGACGACCCCGCTGAATCCCACGACGAACAGGGTTTTCGGGATGAGTCGGGGGTCGATGACGCCGTAGATGATCGTGAACATGACGGTCGCGACCGCCCAGAGGGTTCCTTGGACCCGGGTGAGTTTGCCGGGGACGCGTTCGGTGCGGCGGGCGTCGGCAGCGGTCGGCACCTGGTCGCGGATCGTCCACCGCAGGTCGCGGACGACGCTGACCGTGCCCCAGCCGATCCCGAAGACGAAGGCCAGCGCGACGTAGATGGGTACGGCGATGACGTTGACCCACCAGAGTTCCCGGGTGAGCGTCGACGGCTGCGGGATGCCGACGGTGGCCAGTGACACGACGACCACCACCCCGATCAGATTGGCGACGACGATGGATCCGGTGATCAGTGTCTGGATCCGGATGCGCTGGAGGAGCGAGTTCTCGTCGGCCGAGCCGAGCAGAATCGACCCGTAGTCGCGGCTCCCCCGCCTGACACCCATGCCTGTCACCTTCTCATGTGGCGCCCGCGCCCGACGCCGGTACTCCGGGAGAACGGCGTCGGGCGGCAATGGGCCGTCAGCCGACCCGGATCATCTTCTTGTTGACGAATTCGTCGATGCCGAAGCGCCCGAGCTCACGTCCGAAGCCGGATCGTTTGACCCCACCGAAGGGCAGTTCGGCGCCTTCGGCACCGACGGCGTTGATGAAGACCATGCCGGCCTCGATCTTGTCGGCGACCCGCAGTGCCTGATCGGCGTCGGTGGTGAACACGTAGGAGCCGAGTCCGAAGGGGATGTCGTTGGCGAGGGCGACGGCCTCGTCCTCACCGGCGACCTTGTAGACCGTGGCGACCGGGCCGAACAGTTCTTCCTTGGCGGTCGGCGATTCCGGGTCGATCCCGGTCAGCACCCCGGGCGGGAAGTACGCGCCCTCGCGGTCACCGGCGGAATCCAGGGTGGCGCCGGCCGCCACGGCGCTCGCGACCTGCTGTTCGAGGCGTTCGGCGGCAGCCACCGACGAGAGCGGGGCCAGACCGTCGGCCGCGGCCTTGACCTTCTCGGTGAATTTGGCCAGGAAGTCGTCGTAGATTCCCTCGTCGACGATGAAGCGTTTCGCGGCGTTGCAGGCCTGCCCGGTGTTCTCGAATCGCCCGCCGACGGCGGCCTCGACGGTCTCGTCGAGATCGTCCGTGGAGAGCAGGATGAACGGATCGGAGCCGCCGAGCTCGAGGACGACCTTCTTCAGGTTGCGCCCGGCCACCTCGGCGACGGCGGCGCCCGCCCGTTCGGAGCCGGTCAGCGACACCCCCTGGATGCGGGGGTCGGCGATCGCCTCGGCGATCTGCTCGTTGGTCGCGTAGATGTTCACATACGCCCCGGCAGGGTATCCGGCGTCGAGGAAGATCTGTTGCAGCGCGGCTGCCGATTCCGGGCACTGCGGGGCGTGCTTGAGCACAATGGTGTTGCCCAGCACCAGGTTTGGTCCGGCGAAGCGGGCGACCTGATAGTACGGGTAGTTCCACGGCATGATCCCGAGGAGAACGCCGACGGGGCTGCGCCGGATGAACGCCGATCCGTCGCCGTCGAGCAGGGTGATCGGCTCGTCGGCCAGAAACGTCTCGGCGTTGTCGGCGTAGTACTCGTAGATGGCGGCACTGAACTCGACCTCGCCGACCGATTGGTCGAGGGGTTTGCCCATCTCGCGCTGGATGATCGCGGCGAGTTCGTCCTTGCGCTCGGTGTGCAGCCGCGCCACCGCGCGGATGAGCTCGGCCCGCTCGGCGACGGTCGATTCCTTGGACCAGGATCCGAGGGCGGCGTGGGCCGCGGTGATCGCCTCGCCCACCTGCTCGTCGGTGGCCGTCGGATACTCCTTGACGACTTCACCGGTGGCCGGATCGACAACTGCGTACAGGGACATCGCGATATTCTCCTTGCGCAAAAGGGGCAGTGCTCTCTGGGTCGAACCTACTCGCCGGGGCTCGGACATACCGTGCAAGCGGCAGAATCGCCCGCGATACCGCGAGCGATCAGACAATCTCCCGGCGCACGATCGTCTGATCCCGGCCCGGCCCCACGCCGATACACGAAACATGTGCGCCGGCAAGCTCTTCCAGCCGCAGCACATAGTTCTGGGCGTTGCTGGGGAGTTCCTCGAAGCGCCGGCATCCGGAGATGTCCTCCCACCAGCCGGGCAGTTCCTCGAAGATCGGGGTGGCGTGGTGGAATCCGGTCTGGGTCATCGGCATGTCCTCGACCCGCTCGCCGTCGACGTCGTAGGCAACGCAGATCGGCACCTGTTCGAGACCTGAGAGCACGTCGAGTTTGGTCAGGAAGTAGTCGGTGATGCCGTTGACGCGGGTCGCATACCGTGCGATCACCGCGTCGAACCACCCGCACCGCCGGGCGCGGCCGGTGGTCACGCCGACCTCGCCGCCGGTCTTGGCCAGGTAGGTGCCCCACTCGTCGAACAGCTCGGTCGGGAACGGGCCGGAGCCGACGCGGGTGGTGTAGGCCTTGAGGATACCCAGCACGGTGGTGATCCGGTTGGGGCCGATCCCGGCGCCCACGGCCGCGCCGCCGGCCGTCGGATTCGACGACGTGACATAGGGATACGTGCCGTGGTCGACGTCGAGGAGCGTGCCCTGCGAGCCCTCAAGGAGCACGGTCTCGCCCCGTTCGAGGGCCTGGTTGAGCAGCAGCCGGGTGTCGGCGATCCGGTGTGCGAAGCCGGCGGCCTGCGCCAGGACCTCGTCGACGACCTGCGTCGGGTCCAGCGCCCGGCGGTTGTAGATCTTGACCAGGATCTGGTTCTTGAGCTCGAGGGCGGCCTCGACCTTCTGGGCGAGGATCTTCTCGTCGAGCACATCGGCCACGCGGACACCGACACGCGCGATCTTGTCCTGATAGCACGGGCCGATGCCGCGCCCAGTGGTGCCGATCTTCTTGTTGCCGAGGAAGCGCTCGGTGACCTTGTCGATGGCCACGTGATACGGCATCAGCAGATGCGCGTCGGCCGAGATCATCAGTCCGGTCGTGTCGACGTCACGGTCTTCGAGGCCGCCGAGCTCGGTGAGCAGGACCCCGGGATCGACGACGACGCCGTTGCCGATGACGTTGTTGACGCCGGGGGTGAGGATGCCCGACGGGATGAGGTGCAGCGCGAAGGTCTCCCCGTTGGGCAGCACGACGGTGTGTCCGGCGTTGTTGCCGCCCTGATAGCGCACCACCCACTGCAGCTTCCCACCGAGCAGGTCGGTCGCCTTGCCTTTTCCTTCGTCGCCCCACTGGGCGCCGATCAGCACGATCGCGGCCATCGGTCCACCTCTTCCATCACCATGCATTGGGCCCGCTCGCTGCGCTCCCGGCGCCCGGACCGCCCGCGGCGTGATCGCCCGCCGGTGCGGCCCGAACCGGCCTAAACCCTACTTGCTCGCCGTGCTGGATACGCTATGTCCCATGTCGTTCACCCTCATCACGTCGGCCGACTTGCCTGAATCGGGCAATCTGCGGCGGGCGATCCGCGACGAGGTGGCCGCCCGGATCGCCGATCCACACGTCACCCGGCTCATCGTCGACCCCGGTGCCGGGACCAACACCGATCGCCACCTGGCACAGGTGATCGCCGCGGTGATGGTTGCCGAACGTCTCGACATCGAGGTGGCCTACGTCGCCCCGCAGCCGACCGCGGCGACCGCGATCTACGGTCTCCCGCATGCCGATCAGGCCCGCGAACTGGCCGAACACGGCGCCGCCGTCGAGGTTCCGCTGATCCGCGACGACACGGCGACCGTCCTCGTCGGCACTGCCCGCCACCTCGGGGAGGGCGGTGCGAAGCTGCACGGCGAGAGCTATGTGGACAACGAGCGGCTGTTCACCGGCGAGGTCCGGGCGATCCGCATCGAGCCGACCCGGACGCTTCCGGGGGTGCGCGCGCGCCTGGACCGGCCGGGGCTGCGGCGCAACCGCTGGTATGCCGGGCGCGCGGTGCAGACCGGCGGCACCAATCTCGTCGTCGAACGCGACGGTGTCCTTGCCGAGCGGGTGGTCAAGCGGTCGACGTTCTATCGCCATCACCGCGACCTGAGGCTGGTGTGCCGATGAGTGGGCCGGGCACCGACCGCGATCGCGGCCCCCGGCGTACCCCGGGCGCCGAGATCGCCCGCGCCATCCGGCCCGGGCCGTGGTTTCTCGGCCTCGTCGCCGTCGCCGGACTCGGGGCCTGGCTGGCCGCGGGCGCGGGTTTCGACGACACCTCCGCCCGGGCCCGCGGCGGTGTTGCGCTCCTGGTCCTCGCCGGCTGGGTGATCTCGCTGTGCGCGCACGAGTTCGCCCACGCGGTCACCGCGTTCCGCTTCGGTGATCGGGGGGTCGAGACCAAGGGCTATCTCACCCTCAACCCGGCGCGCTACGCCCATCCCGGCCTGTCGCTGGTGTTGCCGTTGTTGATCATCCTGCTCGGCGGGATCGGTTTCCCGGGCGGCGCGGTCTATCTCGACGAGCGCGGATTCACCCGGGCACAACGGACCGCGGTCTCCCTCGCCGGCCCGGCCGCAAACCTCGTGATCGGTGCCGCACTGCTCGCCGCCATCGAGGTGTTCGCCCCACAGACCGCTGACGGCGACTTCCGGCCCGACGACACGATCAACCTGTGGGGCGGACTGGCGATGCTCGCCTTTCTCCAGCTCACGGCGGCGGTGCTGAACCTGATCCCGATGCCGGGATTCGACGGTTACGGGGCGATCGAACCGTATCTGTCACCCCAGATGCGGGCCCGCGCGGCCACGATCGCGCCGTTCGGGTTCCTGATCGTCTTCGCGCTGTTGTTCATCCCGGCGCTCAACGACGCCTTCTTCGACCTCGTCTTCGGGCTCTTCGCGCTGTCCGGTGTTCCCTCGCCGCTGCTCGCGTGGGGCTGGAACACCTTCTTGTTCTGGCGCTGACTTGTTCTGGCGCTGACCCCTTGTGCTGGGCCCGCCCCTTATGCCGGTACCGACCCGAGGACCCCGTCACTGCGCCCGCCCCGGATGCGACGAACCCCCACGACCGGTGGTCATGGGGGTTCGTCGTCGTCGACCGGGTGCGCACCCGGCGCGGTGAGCCCTTACTGGGCGACGGCCTTCTTGGCCGGCGCCTTCTTGGCGGCGGTCTTCTTGGCAGGGGCCTTCTTGGCGACCTTGTCGGCGGCCGCACCGGCCTCGGCGACGGCGTCGCCGGCGCCTTCGATCACCTGGGCGGCGTCGAGGGCGGCACCTTCAATCACGGTGCCGAGCCCATCGGCAGCCTCGACGACAGCATCGCTGGCCTCGCCGGCCTTGACGCCGACCAGGCCCGCGAGCTTGGCGGCCTGCTCGCCCACCGCGCGGGTCTGCTCCGAGACCACACCGAGGGCGTCCTCGGTCAGGTCGACGGCGTCGTTGTAGGTCTTCTCGGCGCGGGTCAGGCCCTCGGCCACCAGCGGCTGCTGACGGAGGCGCTCGACGGTCTCCTCACCCCGCTCGGCGAGGGAGTTGTAGAAGGTGGTGGCGAGCTCGAGGTAGGGCTCGGCGGCCTTGCGCAGTTCCTCGGCGGTCAGCTTGCCGCGCAGTTCCTCGATGGTGGCCGGAA
>JASGFO010000176.1:0-8989 GCA_047605505.1 Gordonia sp. (in: high G+C Gram-positive bacteria)
AAGAGCGGTGCATTCCGGGCGCAAACCCTGCGGGGCCGGAGGCGCCGCAGAAAGCGCTGGACAGTGCCGGGCCTCGTCACCAAGGATCGAGTGATGTCTCGTCGTTTCGCGCAGGTGGATGTGTTCGCGTCCGGACCGCTGTCCGGCAATCCGGTGGCCGTGGTCGTCGATGCCGACGGCTTGTCCGATGCGCAGATGGCGGCGTTCGCGAGCTGGACGAATCTCTCCGAGACCACCTTCCTGCTGCCGCCGACCGATCCGGCCGCCGACTACCGCGTCCGGATCTTCACGCCGGGCTCCGAGCTGCCGTTCGCCGGACATCCGACGCTGGGGTCGGCGCATGCGTGGCTCGGTGCGGGCGGCACCCCGCGGACCGACGGGGTCGTCGTCCAGGAGTGCGGGATCGGGCTGGTCACGCTGCGCCACACCGGTGGGCGCCTCGCCTTCGCCGCGCCACCGCTGCGGCGCAGCGGCCCCGTCGAACCCGGGATCGTCGACGAGGTGATCGGCGCGCTCGGCGTCGAGCGCGCCCACGTCGTGGCCACCGAGTGGCTCGCCAACGGGCCCAACTGGATTGGCGTGCAGCTTGATTCGGCGCAGCGGGTGCTGGCCGTGCGCCCGGACCTGGCCGCGCTGGGGAGCCACGAGGTGGGTATCTGCGGTTTCTCCGAGAGTCCGGCGCCCGGGGAGGCGCTGCTCGAGGTGCGGGCGTTCGCGCCCGCGCAGGGCGTCCCCGAGGATCCGGTGACCGGCAGCCTCAACGCCGCGATCGCGGTGTGGTTGCGCCGCGAGGAGCGGATTCCGGCGTCGTATGTGGCGGCACAGGGCAGCGTCCTCGGGCGGGCCGGGCGGGTGTCGGTGACCGACGACGGCACCGACATCTGGGTGGGCGGTGCGAGCCGGACCCACGTCACTGGCACCCTTGACCTATGACACCCGCTGCCACCTCCGACGCCGCGCCGCCGAGCCCGCCGCATGGCGCCCCGATGCCGCAGCTCAGTGCCGCCGAGGCCAAGCGGCGCCGGCGGCGCGAGCCGCCGCCCGATCCGGCTCCGCTGCCGGGACTGGTCGACGCCCACACGCATCTGGCCGCCTGCGGCGGCCGGGATCCGGAGTCGGTGCGGGCGATCCTCGACCACGCGGCGGCGGTCGGTGTCGGGGCCGTGGTCACCGTGGCCGACGACCTCGTCGACGCGCGGTGGGCGGTCGACGCGGCGCACTGGGATGCGCGGGCCTTCGCCGCGGTGGCGGTGCACCCGACCCACGCCGGTGAGCTCGATGACGCGGCCAAGGCCGAGCTTGAGCAGATGGCGGCCGATCCGCGGGTCGTCTCGATCGGGGAGACCGGGCTGGATTACTACTGGCCCGGGCGATCGGAGTCGGCGGCCGCCCCCGCGGTGCAGCGCGAGGCCTTCGCCTGGCACATCGACCTTGCCAAGCGGGTCGGCAAACCGTTGATGATCCACAATCGCGAGGCCGATCGCGATCTCCTCGACGTCCTCGCCGCCGAGGGCTCCCCGGAGACCGTGATCATGCATTGCTTCTCCGGTGACCGTTCTGTTGCCCGCGAATGCGTGGACCGCGGCTACCTGCTCAGCTTCTCCGGGACTGTGACGTTCGCCAATGCCGGGGAACTGCGTGAGGCGGCCCGGCTGGTGCCCGATGAGCAACTCCTCGTCGAGACCGACGCCCCCTTCCTGACCCCGCATCCCTACCGTGGCCAGCCCAATCAGTCGTACTGTCTGCCGTACACGGCCCGTGCACTGGCTGCTGTCCGCCACACGGATGACATCGAGTTCGCACATATGGTCGGTGCCAATGCCGCGCGCTCGTACCGGGCGGCTTTGCGATAGGCTCAGGGGTTCGTTATCGTATTGTGATCCGTCGCGTGGCGGCGGAGGCCCCGATCCCCGACCAGGACGTTCGACTTGTCTGTCATCGCCAAGATCAATCATTTCGAATCGATGCGTGCGCGGGTCGCCGTCGGTACCGTACTCGCGACCATCGCCGCCGGTGGCGTCATGGGTGTCGCCGTGCACAAACACGTGACCATCGACGTCGACGGACAGAAGCTCACCGTCGCGACGATGGCGATGAACGTCGACTCGCTCCTGGACTCACAGGGCTTCGTCGTCGGCGACGGCGACCTGGTCTCGCCGGCGCGGAACTCAGGCTTCGGTGACGGCTCCACGGTCACCTTCCATCGTCTCAAGAAGGTCACCCTGGAGGTGGAGGGGCAGCGCCGTACCGTCTCCACCACCGCGGTGTCCATTCCCGGGCTGCTGCGGCAGGAGGGGCTTGCCCACGGCCGGGAAGAGGCCAACTTCGCCGTCACCGGTCCGATTCCGCTCAACGGCGGTGTCGTCGACGTGACGTTGCCGAAGCGGGTCACCATCGACGACGGCGGTGAGGAGTCGGTGCGCAGCATCCCCGCCGAGACCGTCGGCGAGGCGCTGCACAGCATCGGTGCCGACCTGGAGGAGGCCGACGAGGTCGACCCGGCCGCCTACACCCGGCTCACCGACGGCGCGCGGATCACCGTCACCCGGATCCGGACGACCCAGCAGGTGATCGAAGAGGACATCACGGCCCCCGAGATCACCCGCAACGACCCGACACTGATCCGCAATCGCCGGGTCGTCGTCCGCCCCGGCCGTCCCGGGCGGGCCAACGTCACCTACGAGATCACCACCGTCAACGGCCGGGTGACCAAGAAGATCAAGATGGGCCAGGAGGTGCTGACCGAGCCGGTGCCCGCCACCGTGCGCATCGGCACCAAGCCGGGTGCCCCCGACGTGCCCAACGGCTCGGTGTGGGATCAGCTCGCCCAATGTGAGGCCACCGGCAACTGGGCCATCAACAGCGGCAACGGCTTCTACGGCGGCGTGCAGTTCACCCAGCAGACGTGGGAGTCCTTCGGCGGCACCCAGTACGCGCCGCGCGCCGACCTCGCCACCCGCGAGGAACAGATCGCCATCGCCGAGAAGGTCCGCGCCGGTCAGGGCTGGGGTGCCTGGCCGCACTGCGCCTCGCAGCTGGGTCTGCGCTGAGCCCGGACCGGCCCGCGCTCCTGGGGCCCGCACAGATCCGTCGGCTCGCTGCCGAACTCGGGGTGCGCCCGACCAAGACCCTCGGGCAGAACTTCGTCCACGACGCCAACACGGTGCGGCGCATCGTCACCAGCGCCGGGGTGGGTGCCGACGACGTCGTCCTGGAGGTGGGTCCCGGGCTGGGTTCGCTGACCCTGGCCCTGCTCGGCGCGGTCGCGCGGGTGATCGCCGTCGAGATCGATCCGGTGCTGGCCGCGCGCCTGCCCGGGACGGTCGCCGAGTTCGCGCCCGGCCGATCGGCCGACCTCGACGTCATCGGCGCCGACGCGATGGCGGTGCGGGCCGCGGACCTGCCGGCCGCCCCGACCGCGCTCGTCGCCAACCTCCCCTACAACGTCGCGGTCCCGGTGCTGCTGCACCTGATGGCCGAATGTCCTTCCCTCACCACGGCATTGGTGATGGTGCAGGCGGAGGTGGCCGACCGTCTGGCGGCCGGGCCGGGCAGCCGGGTCTACGGCGTGCCGAGTGTGAAGGCCCGCTACTTCGGGGCCGTCACCCGGGCCGGTGCGGTCGGCCGCACCGTGTTCTGGCCCGAACCCAAGGTGGAATCCGGGCTCGTGCGCATCGACCGCCGCGACACCTATCCCACCGACGCGGCCACCCGCGACCGCGTCTTCGCCGTCATCGACGCGGCGTTCTCCCAGCGCCGCAAGACGATGCGGTCGGCGCTGGCGGGCTGGGCGGGCTCGCCCGCCGAGGCCGAACGACGACTGCGCGCAGCCGGCATCGACCCGCAGATCCGCGGCGAGAAGCTCGACGTCGACGACTACGTGCGGCTGGCGACGACCACGCCGTGACCCGACGGGATCGCGGGAACCGGCGGCGCCATTCACTACGCTGGTGAGCTGTGTCCCCTGCCTCCCTGTCCGTGATCACCGGGGCCGTGTCGGTGCGGGTCCCGGCCAAGGTGAATCTGCATCTCGGTGTCGGTCCGCTGCGTGCGGACGGCTACCACGACCTGGTGACGGTGTACCAGGCGGTGTCGCTGTATGACGACGTGACGGTGGCCCGGGCCGCCTCGCTCGACGTCTCGGTGCGGCGGGCGGGCAGCGGCAACGGCGACCTCGCCGAGGTGCCGCTCGACGAGTCCAACCTCGCCGTCCGGGCGGCGCTGCTGCTCGCCGGGCACGTCGGACGCGACCCCAAGGTCGCGATCGAGATCGTCAAACGGATACCGATCGCGGGCGGGATGGCCGGCGGCAGCGCCGACGCCGCCGGCGCCCTGATCGCCCTCGCCACGCTGTGGCGCCTCGACCTCACCCGGGCCGAGATCCTCGATCTCGCGGCACAGCTCGGCAGCGACGTCCCGTTCTCGGTGCAGGGCGGCACCGCGTTGGGCACCGGCCGCGGCGAACAACTGATGCCGATGCTCGCGCGCGGCGAACTCCACTGGGTGCTCGCCTTCGCCAAGGGCGGTCTGTCGACGCCGACGGTGTTCGCCGAACTCGATCGCCTGCGCACCGAACGCGCCGCGAGCCACCCCGTCGACAATCCGCGTCCCGACGCCCTCGTGCAGGCCCTCGCCTGCGGTGACCCGGAGACCATTGCGCCGTTGCTGCACAACGATCTACAGCCGGCGGCGCTGAGTCTGCAACCCGCGTTGCGGCGCACCCTGCGTGCCGGCGTCGACGCCGGCGCCCTCGGCGGCATCGTGTCCGGGTCCGGTCCGACCTGCATCTTCCTGTGCCGCGACGAGGAGTCTGCGGTCGGCGTCGCCGCGGAATTGGCCGGGGTGGGGGTGGCCCGCTCGGTGCGTACGGCATTCGGTCCGGTCGCCGGCGCATCCCGGCGCAGTGCCGGCGAGTGATACCCGTGCGGCGGGCGGTGCTGGTGGTCCTCGTGCTGGGCGTCGTCGGCGGATTCGCGTGGTCGGCGGCGCCGCCCGCTGCGGCCGTTCCGCGAGCGGGCCGGGTGCTCGAGGCAACCCCGATCGCGGCCCGCGACCTGCCGTCGGCGGCGGCGTCGGGTCAGGTGGTGACCTACGTGACACGCGATCAGAACGACCGCCTGGCGCTCGCGACCGGCGTCTTCTGGCTGCCCAAGGGCACCGCTCCGGCGGGTGGGTGGCCGGTGTTCTCGTGGGCGCACGGGACCGTCGGCATCGCCGACGCGTGCGCGCCCAGCCGAACCCGCCACGGTGACGACGTCGACCTCGCCATCCGGCAGGCCCTCGCGGACGGCTATGCGGTGACGGCCACCGACTACGCCGGCGCCGGGTCGGCGGGCGAGCCCGAATACCTGGGCGGCCGGGCGGCCGCGCATTCGGTGATCGATCTGATCCGCGCGGCCCGGGCCCGTGACCGCGCGATCGGGCCGTGGTGGGTGTCGGCCGGGCATTCGCAGGGCGGTCACGCCGCACTGTTCGCCGGGCACGAGGCGGGCCGATACGCACCGGAACTGGTGCTGCGCGGAATCGTCGCACTGGCCCCGGCGTCGGGCATCGAACATCTCGTGGGCGCGGTGTTCAATCCGCTCGTGCCGAGCGTGGGGCGCCTCAACACCGTGAGCGCACTGTTTCTCTACCTCCTCGCCGGACTCGACCACGCGCGCCCCGACCTCCGGGTCGCCGACCACCTCACCGAGTCGGGACGACGCCACCTCGACCTCGCCCGCACCGCATGCAACGGCGAGGTCACCGCCGCGGTCTCGTCGGTGGCGCCGGGCTCGCTGGTGGGATCGTGGCTGCGGGACCCGACATTCGTCGACGCCCTCACCGCGTACACGCGGGTCCCGAGTGATGGGTATTCGGTGCCGATCCGCATCGACCACGGCGTCGCCGACCCGGTGGTGCCGTACCCGCTGACCCTCGCACTCGTGCGATCCATGCGCAATGCCGGCACCGCGGTGGACCTGCATTCGCACCTGCGCGACGACCACACCGAGGTGGTCGCCGATGCGCTCGACGAGGTGATGGCGACGGTCCGCGACGACTTCACCCGGCGACGCTGAGATAACCTCTACCGGTGCCCCCGACCGCCGCGCTGATCAACGCCGACCGCATCAGCAAGAGCTTCGGCATCCGGACACTCCTCGACGAGGTCAGCCTCGGCGTGCACGAGGGCCAGCGGATCGGGGTGGTCGGCCTCAACGGCGGCGGCAAGACAACGCTGCTGGAAATCCTGGGCGGCGAGACCGCACCCGATTCGGGCCGGGTGTCGCGCGCCGGCGGCGCGCGGATCGCGGTGGTCACCCAGCGCGGTGAGCTCCCGGCGGGCAAGACCGTGGAGGAGGTCGTGGTCGGTGCGCACGCGGCCACCCACGAATGGGCGGGCGACGCCCGCATCCGGGGCATTCTCGCCGGCATCGGCGTGGACGGCATCCTGGGCAAACGCGTCGACGAGCTCTCCGGCGGCCAGCGCCGCCGCGTCGGACTCGCGGCCGCGCTCGTCTCGGACGCCGACGTCCTGATCCTCGACGAGCCGACCAACCACCTCGACGTCGAAGGTGTCGAGTGGCTCGCCAATCATCTTGTGGCGCGCCGCAGCGCGCTGGTGGTCGTCACCCACGACCGATGGTTTCTCGACACCGTCGCCATGCGCACCTGGGAGGTCCACGACGGGCGGGTCGACGAATACGAGGGTGGCTACAACGATTGGGTGTTCGCCCGCGCCGAGCGGGTGCGGCTGGCCGATGCCGCCGAGGAGCGTCGTCGCAACCTCGCCCGCAAGGAACTGGCGTGGCTGCGGCGCGGCCCGCCGGCCCGGACGTCCAAGCCCCGCTACCGCATCGAGGCGGCCGAGAAGCTGATCAACGATGTTCCGCCGCCGCGGGATTCGGTGGCGCTTTCGGCGTTCGCGCGGCGCCGGCTGGGCCGGGTGGTGATCGAGCTGGAGGGCGCCCACATCGAGACCCCGTCGGGGGAGGTCCTGCTCGACGACCTGACGTGGCGGCTCGTCCCCGGCGAACGGATCGGCCTGGTCGGTGTCAACGGATCCGGCAAGACGACGCTGCTGCGGGCGCTGGCCGGCGAGGTCGGCGTGGCGCCCGGACGCCGCGTCGAAGGGGTCACCGTGTCGATCGGGTGGCTGCGCCAGGAACTCGACGACCTCGACGAATCGATCCGGGTGCTCGACGCCGTCGAATCCGTCGCGGCACGAATCATGCTGGGCGACAAAGAGCTGTCCGCGAGTCAGCTCGCCGAGCGGCTCGGGTTCTCACCGGCGCGGCAACGCACGCCGGTCGGCGACCTGTCCGGTGGTGAGCGCAGGCGCCTGCAACTGACGCGGGTGCTGATGGCGGAGCCGAACGTGCTGTTGCTCGACGAGCCGACCAACGACCTCGACATCGATACCCTCCAGCAACTCGAAGACCTCCTCGATGCGTGGGCGGGCACGCTGATCGTGATCTCCCACGACCGGTACCTCATCGAGCGCATCTGTGATTCGACGTGGGCACTGTTCGGCGACGGCGACCTCGCCAACCTGCCGGGCGGGATCGCACAGTACCTCCAGCGGCGTCGGGCGATGGCCGCGACCGCCACCACGGCGGCGCCGCGTTCGGCGACGGCCGCTGCTCCGGGTTCCGGCAAGCTCAGCGCCGGCGAGCATCGCGAGGCCCGCAAGGCGATGAATCGACTGGAACGGCAGATGGATCAGTTGTCCAAGCGAGAGGCGACGCTGCACGCCGATCTCCTCGATGCCGCGACTGACCCCGATCGGCTCGTGGCGCTGAACACCGAGTTGACGTCCGTGGTCGAGCAGAAAGAGGCCGCCGAGATGGCGTGGCTCGAGGCGGCCGAGAAGATCGAATAGGGGCGGGCGTCTCGGGGTGGCTACCGGCCGCGTCATTCGGCGTGGTCGTAGGCCGCCTGGGAGTTCGACACCTCCCCGAGGTGCTCGATCGCCCATTCCCGAAGTGCCCCAAGGGGTTCCAGTAGTGTTCGGCCGGCCTCGGTGAGTGCGTACTCGACGCGGACCGGGACCTCGGGATAGACCGTGCGACGCACGAGCCCGTCGCGTTCGAGGCCGCGCAGGGTCTGGGTCAGCATTTTCTGGGAGACGCCGTCGATGCGTCGCCGGAGTTCGGAGAAGCGGGCGTCGCCCTCGCCCAGGACGCCGATGATGAGGACCGTCCACCGGTCACCGATGCGGTCCAGGATGCGGCGGGTCGGACAGTTCGCCTGGTAGGGGTCGCCGGGCTGATTACTGGTTACCAAAAAGTGCCTACTTCCTGATGGAGACTTGCTCTCCTAGCATAATCCAGGGTGGCCGAGAGCGGTCGCCGAACTCCCGACCCGAAGGAATCATCATGTCGCGCATCACCGTCATCGGCGGTACCGGCTACGCCGGCTCGGCCATCGTCGCCGAAGCCGCCGCCCGGGGCCACCAGGTCACCGCGCTCAGCCGAACACTTCCCGACGAGCCCGTCCCGGGCGTGCACTATGTCCCGGGCGACGTGACCGACGAGGCCGTGCTGGCGTCGGTCATCGCCGGCGCCGACGTGGTGGTCGGGGCGTTGTCGCCGCGCGGGTCCCTTGCCGACGGCTTCCGCGAGGTGTACCGGACGATCGCCCGGCTCACCGACGCGCAGGGAGCGCGGCTGTTCGTGGTCGGCGGCTTCTCGTCGCTGCGTCCGGCAGCCGGGGCCGCACGTTTCGTGACCGATCTCTCGCACGCTCCCGCCGAACTCCACAACGAACTCGTCACGGTGGCGGCACTGATCACCGACGATCTCCCCGCCGCCCCTTCCTCGCTCGATTGGGTGTTCGTGAGCCCGGCCCGGAACTTCGGATCGTTTGCGCCCGGCGAGCGGTCCGGCAGCTACCGCGTGGGCGGCGACGTCGTCCTCGACCCCGAGACCGGCGGTGCGATCTCGGGTGCCGACTACGCCCTGGGATTCGTCGACCTCATCGAACAGGGTGATCACCACCGCGCCCACCT
>JASGFO010000177.1:0-8888 GCA_047605505.1 Gordonia sp. (in: high G+C Gram-positive bacteria)
CGCACATCGGGGCGGTGCGGGCGCGGCAGGCCCGCGCGGGTGAGGCGGTGCCGACCCCCGCGGGCGCGGTCACCGCACGCGCGGGCGACTGGCTCGTCGACGACGCCGGGGTGCTGCGGCTGATGTCCGGCGTCGACGTCGCCCGCCGGTACCTGTCGAACGGGCCGGCGGCGCATGAGTAGTGTGGGCGGGTCAGCCACTCCCGCAGGAACGTCCCTCGCTCCGAACACCGCGCCCGCCCGCTCATCCGGTCGGCCGACAAGCCGCTGCCCAATGTCTGATTCATCACCTAGAGTGGTGTCGTTGCGGCCTCCCGCCTGCGGGGGTCGTCGCCAGACCGGTCACGTCGACACTCGAAAGGCAACACATCATGGGCGTAAGCCTTAGCAAGGGCGGAAATGTCTCGCTGTCCAAGGAAGCACCGGGACTGACCGCCGTCTCGGTGGGGCTGGGCTGGGATGTCCGCACCACCACCGGCACCGACTTCGATCTGGATGCGAGTGCCATCGCGCTCGGCGCCGACAAGAAGGTCGTCTCCGACCAGCACTTCATCTTCTTCAACAACCTCAAGTCGCCGGAAGGTGCGATCGAACATCTCGGTGACAACCTCACCGGCGAGGGCGACGGCGACGACGAGGTCATCAACGTCGACCTGGCCGGCACCCCGCCGACCATCGAGAGCATCGTCTTCCCGGTGTCGATCTACGACGCCGACGCCCGCAGTCAGTCCTTCGGCCAGGTCCGCGACGCCTTCATCCGCGTCGTGAACAAGGCCAACGGCACTGAGATCGCCCGCTACGATCTGTCCGAGGACGCCTCAACCGAGACCGCCATGGTGTTCGGCGAGCTGTACCGCCATGGCGCCGACTGGAAGTTCCGCGCCATCGGACAGGGTTACGCCTCCGGTCTGGCGGGTATCGCCCGGGACTTCGGGGTCAACGTCTGATCGCCGAGGTCATCCCTCCTGCGGATGCCGCACCTGCCCTGAGGCCGGGTGCGGCTTTCGTCGTTCACAGAAAGGCCACGTCCACGTGGTAATCCGCATCTTCGGCTTGTCGTTTGCCGTCACCATTGTCTCGCTGGTCGTCGCCGCGATCTACGGCGTCAGCAGCGGCGTCGGGGCCTGGCAGGCCCTGGTCCTGTGCGCGATCCTCGGCATCCTCGAGGTCTCGCTCTCCTTCGACAACGCCGTCATCAACGCCACCATCCTGAACCGCATGAGCGAGTTCTGGCAGAAGATCTTCCTCACCATCGGCGTCGTGGTCGCCGTCTTCGGCATGCGCCTGGTGTTCCCGCTCGCCATCGTGTGGTTGACCGCGGGACTCAACCCCGTCGACGCCCTCGATCTCGCCCTCAACCCGCCGGCCGAGGGTTCCGGGCAGGAATCCTACGAGTCGATCATCACCGATGCCCATCCGCAGATCGCGGCGTTCGGCGGCATGTTCCTGCTGATGCTGTTCCTCGGCTTCCTCTTCGAAGAGAAGGACCTGACCTGGCTGTCGTGGATCGAGCGGCCGCTGGAGAAGATCGGCAAGATCGACATGTTCGAGGTCGTCGTGGCCGCAGGCATCCTCGTCCTGGCGGCCGAGTTCCTCGCCGAGGACGACAAGATCTCGACCGTGATGGTCGCCGGCGTGCTCGGCATGATCACCTACCTCGCCGTGAACGGACTCGGTGAGCTGTTCAACGTCGAGCAGGACGACGACGAGGCGAGCGAAGCGACGGGGAAGTCCTCCGGGCCCACCGAGCTCGCCAAGGCCACCGGCAAGGCCGGCTTCTTCCTGTTCCTCTACCTCGAGGTCCTCGACGCGTCGTTCTCCTTCGACGGTGTCATCGGTGCCTTCGCGATCACCGCCGACCCGATCATCATCGCGCTCGGCCTGGGTTTCATCGGCGCGATGTTCGTGCGGTCGCTGACGGTGTATCTGGTCCGCAAGGGAACGCTGAGCGAGTACGTCTACCTCGAGCACGGCGCGCACTGGGCGATCGGCGCACTCGCCCTGATCCTGTTGTGGACCGTCGGCCACAACGAGGTCTCCGAGATCGTCACCGGCCTCATCGGCGTGGTGCTGATCGGCGCGGCATTCGCGTCGAGCATCATCCGCCGCCGGAACGAGCCGGAGGGCGAGAAGGACCACATCGAGATCGGGTGATCGTCGACTCCCCCGTCATCGCGGTGATCTGGTGCCACCCACTGGCATCAGATCACCGCGATCGGCCCCCTACATCTGCTGGTGCTGCTGCAACTGTTGAGTGATCTGCTGGTTGATCTGCTGCAGCCCCGGCATCGAGAGTCCGGGCAACTGGCCCTGGATGGTCCGCACGATCGACATGTCGTTGCGGACCTTCTCGCTCGACTGGATCAGGACCGTACCGGCACCGGTGAAGTCGAACTGCCGCTCCTCACCGGAGTTCGCGCCCATCCGGGCGGCTGCGGCGGCGAGGAAGCCGGTCACCCACGCCTGGTCGTAGTGGTGACTCGGCGACGGGCAGTCGGCCCAGCCGACGAGCGCCTCCGGGTCGACGCGCAGCGGCGGTTCGGCGAACATCACCGGGCCGTTCGACGACGCGAGGAACTTGCCGGTACCGATCAGGGTGAGAAACCCCGGCACGATCGACTGCTGCAACGCGAGCTGCGGCTGGAAGGCCAGCAGATTCGCGGCGCGGATGGTCAGGTTGCCGTCCTCGAGGTCGTAGGAGTTGATCGTGTAGCCGCGGTCGCCGATGACCAGCTTGCCCTGACCTTCGGCGACGACGTAGTCACCGAGGTACAGCGGCGCCGAGAACTGCTGCGCGACCATCTGCAGCAGATGCCCCTGCAAACCGTGCGACAGCGCCGTGAACCGCATCTGCCCGTAGTAGGCGATCATCGCCCCCGTCGACAGGAACCACGGCTGGTTCAGGTCGATGCAGAAGGCGTAGTCGTTGTCCGGGATGTTGTCATCGGACGGCAGCGTGTGGGGATTCCAGACGGTGTTGAGCTGACTCACGACTCGTTCCCCTTCTCACAGCTTCTCTTCGGAGGCCTGGACGTACACGACGCCCTGCCCGGTGCATTCGAGTTGCAGGGTCTCGCCGCCGGTCCGGCCCAGATTGCGCCAGCTCGCCGCCGACCGCAGGTTGGTGGTGACCTGGCCCGCCGACGCGACAAAGGCCTGCGGGTCGACGGTGACGGGCCGGTTGGGTGCCACCGGCAGCTCGAAGGTGCCTCCGTGGGCGAGGATCACCGCCTGGCCGGCACCCGCGAGCTGGGTGGTGAACAGGCCCTGGCCACTCACCGCGCCGGCCGCGGCATTGCGCAGCGAGCCGAACAACCCGCCACCACCGCCACCACCGCCCTGGGACATGACCGAGACCACCGAGGCCTGCAGATTCGACGTATAGGCCAGCGTGCGCGACGCCTCGACCCGGATCATGCCGCCGACCGCACCGACGTCGATGATCTGCACCTCGATACCGCAGAAGCCGTAGTGCACGACGCCCTGGCCCTGCGCGATCATCGTCGACTCGTGCTCACCGGCCATCATCGCGCCGGCCATGCCCATCATGCCGCCCATCCCGCCCATGCCGCCGCCGGCACCCGGGATCTGGTGGGGTTCGAAGAAGACCCTGCCGGTGTAGAAGAGCATCGCACCGCGGCGGGCGACGATCGGTCCCGACTGCGCCAGGTTCACCGAGATGACCTTGCTGTTGACCTTCGTGAACAACGCCCGCCCCCTGCCGTTCCGCCGGCTGGATGGAGACCATGCCGGTGCCGTCCCAGCGCAGCGAGAACGCCTCGCCGCCGCCCTGGCCCAGCACCGAACGCCAGCTGACGTCGGTGACAAACGACTGACTCAACTGGCCCCGCGCACAGACGAAGGCGTCGGGATCGACGACGAGCGGATACTGCGGTGAGACCTCCAGATGGATCAACGGCCCGCCCTGGGAGAGCAAGGCGATCTGTCCCTGGCCGCTGACCGTCGTCGTGAACAGACCCTGTCCGGCGCTCGCGCCATGCAGACCGGCGAATTTGATATTCGTCTGCAAATTCCCGTTGAGGACCATCAATTGTTGCGATTCCACCTGCAGGGTGTCACCGTTCAGCTCGACGATCGTCGTCTCGGCCGCATTGTGCGCGAAATACACAATGCCGGTGCCCGCCGCCTCCATCAACGACAACGATTCCCCGGTGGCGCGCTGTTTGATCCCGGCGAGCAGACCATCACCGCCGCCGAAGCCGGCGGAGCGGAAGGTGATCTGCCCCTCGTAGGCCACCATCGACCCCGACAATGCGCGCACCGAGGAGTTGTTGAGCCGGGCCTCGATGACCCGTTTGGAACGCTGGACAAGTTGCACCGAGTTTCCCTTCGCACCGCCAAGGACGCTCGTGGCCTCCTTGGCGACGACGGTAGTCGATAGCATCGAGCCCGTGCCCAGGAACTCGGTTCGGAGATGGTTCGGCGGCGGTTCACGTGCGAATACCGATCTGAGCGCATCCATCGCCCGAATGACGTCGGCGTTTCTGCAGTCCGAGGCGGCGCTGGCCGCCGTCGACCCGCTGGTGCCGCCGGCTGCGGAGCTGTCCCGGCCGGCCGTGCGCGCGGACTGGCATGCCTTGCGCGAGCAGCACACCCGGCTCACCGACGAGTATCTGCGGCTGTCGGCCGCGAGCACCCCCGGCGAGACCGGCGCCGACGGCCGGCCCCTGCAGCCGCCCCGCGCCGACGAGATCGACCACTGCACCGAGGCATTGACCGGTATCGCGTCGGCGATGGAGACGTTCGCGCAGGCACACGCCGCCGAGCTGGCGCGGGCCCGCGCCACCATCGACGAGGTCACCCGGCTCGAGGCGCAGGCCCACGCGGCCGCGGCCGCGGCGTCGAATACGGTGGCGCACACCCCTGATCGGTTTCGGCGGCTCGGTCTCGTCACCCGTGCGGGCGACGAACTGCAGGCGGCGCTCGGTGCCTTCCCCGCGCCGGGCGGCTGGCTCGCGCGGCGCTCGGCCGCAACCGCGGTGATCGACGCGGCCGGTCGGGTGGACGCGGCGATCACCCGGGCCCCGGGGCTGACCGAGGAGGCCCGGCGTGTCATCCGGTCGGTCGACACCTTCCGGGCCGGGATCTCGACCCGGGCGGGTCACGTGCCCGCCACCCTGTCGGCGTTGCGGCGCGAATTCAGCGTCGAATGTTCGGCCGATCTCGATGACACCGAGTCAGTGACGCGGCGCCGGCTCCAGGCCGCCGACACCCACCTCGCCGACGCCCGCATCCACCTCGCCGACGCCCCCGATCAGGCAATCGCCGACGCCGGGCTCGCCCGCGCCGAGCTCGACGGCGCGTCGGCCGCCGTCGACGCGGTGACCACGCGGCTGACCCGGCTGCGTGAGGTGCGCGCGGATCCGGGTGTCGTCGAACAGCGGGTGCGTTTCCGGTTACGTGATGCCCAACACTTCGCGGTGAACCATGCTCTGGTTGACGAATGGGGATCGGTGCTCGATGCTCAGGCCGACCGGATTCTCCGGGCCCGCGACGCGCTCGACCGCGTCCATCCCGACTATTGGGCGTACCTCACCGGGTTGCGTGCGGTGGATCAACGCCTGATCGAGATCGTCGACCGAATGAGAGGACAGGTGGCGCGATGACCGCCGTTGTCACCGAGGCAGACCCCGGGCCGGATCCGGCCGGTCGCAGCCATTTCCACCACCTGCCCGGCGACGTCTCCGAGCGACTGTTTCTGCATCCGCCCCGAGTCATCTCACCGGATTGGCCTGCCCGCCGCCTGGCCGTGGCGTTGGGCGCGACCCTCTACGTGCCCGCCACCCGCACCGACCTGGCCGAGGTGATCCGCCGCCGACACGCACAGGGCGTCATGTCGATGGTGATCGACCTCGAAGACGCCGTCGCCGACCACCAGGAGGCCGACGCGATCCGCAATGCCATCGCCGCCCTGCGGCTGCTCGCCATCGCACCCCCGGGCCTGTTGCTGTTTGTCCGGATCCGCGCCGTCGAGCAGATTCGGATGGTCGCCGAGGCCGTCGACCCCGCGGTCCTCACCGGGTTCGTGGTACCGAAGATCTCCGGCACCAACGGGGACGCCTACCTGCGGGCCATCCGCGACGCCGGGCGGGCCCGCGGCAGGCACCTGTGGGCCATGCCGGTGCTCGAGTCGGCGGCCATCGTGCACCGGGAGACCCGCGATGGCGAACTCGCCCGCATCGCAGCACATCTCGATGCCTTCCGGGCAAATGTGCTGGCCGTACGCATCGGCGCCACCGACATGTGCGGGCTCTTCGGCATCCGCCGCGACCGCGATCTGACCATCTACGACGTCCGGGTGGCCGCCGACGCGATCGCCTGCCTCGTCAACGTCCTGGGCCGCGCCGACACCAGCGGGCACGTGATCACCGGACCGGTGTGGGAGTATTTCGCCGACCACGAACGCCGCTTCGTCCCGACGCTGCGGCACACGCCGTTCCGGGAGAACGACGCCGTGCTGTTCCGCCGCCAGTTCGTCAGCCACGACCTCGACGGCCTGCTCCGCGAGATCGCACTCGACCGCGCCAACGGTCTGTCCGGCAAGACCGTCATCCACCCCGCCCACGTCGGCCCGGTCCACGCGCTCTCCGCGGTGACCCACGAGGAGTACCACGATGCCCTCGACATTCTCGCGTCGGAAACCGGTGGGGCACAGGCATCGTCGTATCGGAACAAGATGAATGAGCTCAAGCCGCACCGCAACTGGGCGCTGCGGGTGCTCGACCGTGCCGCCGCCTTCGGTGTCACCAACCCCGGGGTGGACTTCGTCGACCTGCTGACCGCGCTGGACGCCGCGTGAGCGCCCCGGTCACCCGGGACCCCGACTGGGTCACGACCGAGTTCGGTGTCGAACTGCGCGGCGCCGCCGCCGATCCCGGCCGGCTGGGCGAGCTGGTGATCCTGGGTCTGCGACGCAATCGCCGACGCGCACACCTGCTGGTGTCGACGGTGCTCGGCAAACACATCCCGACCCGCCCGGCCGCGGTCCGGGCCGGCGCCGACGCGCTCGGCGACGCGGTGATCGCGGCGCTCGGCGCCCAGGCCGCCGCCGACGGCACCGTCCTGGGCTTCGCCGAGACCGCGACGGGGTTGGGACATGCCGTGGCCGAACGGATCTCGGCAGCGGTGTCTCTGCATTCGACGCGGCGGCACCCACCGGGCGCGCAGGTCTACGGCACCTTCGAAGAGGGCCATTCGCATGCGACGACCCATCTGCTGCAACCGAGTTCGGCCGGGCTGCTGCGCAGCTCGCCGGCCGCGCCGCTGATCCTCGTCGACGACGAGATCTCGACCGGCTCGACGGCGCTGCGCACGATCGCGGCACTGCATGCGATCGCGCCGCGGACCCACTACGTGATCGCCGCGCTCGTCGACGTGCGGTCGGCCGACCACCGCGCGGCCACCGCGCAGGCCGCGGCCGAGCTCGGCGTGCGCATCGATCACGTGGCACTCGCCCAGGGATCGATCACGCTGCCCGACGGCCTCGTCGACGCGGTGTGGGAGCGCACGCCCGATCCGTTGAATCCGGTTGCCGGGCACCGTGGCTCGGTCTCCGAGGTGCGACCGGACTGGCCGGCCGGACTGCCCGAGAGCGGCCGTCACGGCATGCTGCGCACCGAGTCCGCCGCATTCCACCGTGCCACCGCGGCCGCGGCCGCCCAGGTGCTCGGCCGGCTCGATCCCGGCCGGGAGACCGTCGTCGTCGGCCACGAGGAGCTGATGTACCTGCCGCTGTGCCTGGCCGAGGAGCTCGCGCGGGCCGGGGTGCCCACCCGGTACCAGACCACCACCCGCTCGCCGGCCTTCGTCGCCGATCTCGACGGCTATCCACTGCGCCGGGGATTCACCTTCCTGGCCCCCGAATCCGACCCCGGCACACCGCGTTTCCTCTACAACGTGACTCCGCCCGGCAGTCCGCGGGACGCGCCGCCACCGCAGGTGCTGCTCGTCGTCGACGATCCCGCCGATACCGACCTCCTGCGCACCGAGGGCGGCCTCCTCGATGTGCTGACCGCCGCCGGACACGATGTCTGCGTCGCGATCGTGCCCGCCACCGCGCAGGGCGCGCTCGCGGACCGGGCGCTGCCGGGGGTGTCGGCATGACGGCGCGCACGCCACCGCCGGGGCAAGCGGAGCGACGGGAAATGCCGGGGCAAGCGGAGCGACGGGACATGCCACTGCGCGGCCCGGCCTTCGGTTCCTATCGCGCCGACGAGGTGACCTGGCTGCTCAAGGATCTCTCGCACGTGGCACTCGAGGGCGACCTCGCCGAACGCGAGAGACGCATCCAGTCCGGTGCCGCGCACTACGCCGAATCCCTGCCCATCGAGTATCAGCCGGGCCCGGCCTATCAGGAACTGTTCCGGACCTCGCTGGCCGCCTCGGCGCGCCGGCTCGCCGAGGCCGTGGCTGCGGTCGCCGAACTCGTGGTGGCCGAGCGTGATCGGACACCCACCCTGGTGTCGCTGGCGCGTGCGGGCACCCCCGTCGGCATCCTGATGCGCCGGTGGATCGCGTTCGCGCACGGCGTCGACGTCCCGCACTACACCATGTCGATCGTGCGCGACCGTGGCATCGACACCGTCGCACTCGATCACGTCACGGCCGCGCACCGGCCCAGCTCGATCGTCTTCGTCGACGGCTGGACCGGCAAGGGCGCCATCCAGAAGGAACTGACCGCGGCGCTCGCGGACTACGCGAGTGTCACCGGCACCTCGCTCAACAGCGAGCTCGCGGTGCTCGCCGACCCGGGCCGGTGCACCCGCACCTTCGGCACCCGTGACGATTTCCTGATCAGTTCCGCGTGCCTGAACTCGACGGTGTCCGGGCTCGTGTCACGGACCGTGCTCAACGCCGACCACATCGGCC
>JASGFO010000178.1:0-8789 GCA_047605505.1 Gordonia sp. (in: high G+C Gram-positive bacteria)
GACCGGGTGCCAACCGAAAAGCCGTTTCCCCACGACGGCATCGCCGTCGAGCAGGCCGTGAACATGAGTCGACCCCTCCCGGCCGACAGCTCAGGCCCACGCGGGGCTGTGCTGTGGTGGAAGGGGTCGGATCGCGGAAATTGTTGTGTCGGTGGTCAGTTCATTTGCGGCAGCGGGTCAGTCGAACACGACGATCCGTCGTGCCGGTCGCGCACCGGCGTCGCCGTCGACGCGAGTACGACCCGCAGGCGCGGCCCGCTCTCGTCCCCAGGCCCGGATCGCCTCGACCTCTTCGGGATTCGTTCGGCTGAACGGCACGATGCTGCCGAACACGGAGACGATCAGCGACTCGGTGGGCGCCGGCATCCGTTGATACCGGGCGTTGTGGGCGATCTCCTGGACTGCGGCGTCGATGTCTGATCCGGCGAACCCGGCGGTCATCGACACGAGATCACGCAACAGGACCGGTGGCGGGTCCATGCGCAGGTACTTGCGGAAGCAGAGGGTCAGGATCTGCTCGCGTTCTTCCTCGGAGGGCAGGTCGACGAAGAAGATCTCGTCGAATCTGCCCTTGCGCAGCAGTTCCGGTGGCAACGAGGAGACGTCGTTGGCGGTGGCCACGAGGAAGACCTTGGACTGCGACTCCTGCAGCCAGTACAGGAACTGCCCGATGAGCCGGCGGGTGGTCCCGCCGTCTCCGCCGCCGCCCGCCAGTGCCTTCTCGATCTCGTCGACCCAGAGGATGCAGGGCGCCACGCGATCGGCGGCCTCCAGCGCCTCCTTGAATCGGCTCTCGGACACGCCCACGTACATGCCGAGGATCGACGCCATGTCCAGTCGATAGATCGGCATCCGCCACTGTGCGGCGATGAACTTCGCGCTCAGCGACTTTCCGCATCCCGGAACCCCGACGAGGAGGACACCGCGCGGTGGGCGCAGCTCGGTGCCGCTGAGATCGTCCTTCATCGCGGCATGACGGACGTCGAGCCAGCTGCGCAGGTTCTCGAGTCCGCCGATGCTGTAGTCGGCATTGCGCAGGGTCACGCGCTCGATGCCCGCGAGATCGCCGAAGATCTGGTCCTTGAAGGTCGACAGCGCCTCGACGTCCTGTCGGAGCAGGGAACCCTTCGCCAACAGCGTCGTCAGGGCGTTGATCGCCTCGGTCTGCGTCACGCCGACCAGGATCTCGGCGGCCCGCCGGATCTCGTCGTGCTGCCATTCCACCTGCATGAATGTGCGGTGATCGTCGACGATCGCCCGGACCACCTGGTAGAGCTCATCGATATCGGGAAGATCGAGTGTCGCCGACATACCGAGACGGGACAGTCCCGACCACACCGGATTCGAGGAGATGATGATGATCGAGCCCTGGCGTTCCTCGGCCAGCCGGACCATCTCGGCGAGATGCCGGGCGGTTCCGGTGTCGGTGTCGATGTCATCGATATCGGTGAATATGAAATTGGCAGAATTTCGGGCCGAGAAGGTCGAGGTCGCGAAATCGAGTGCGCCGACGAGGGACCGGTCGTCGCTGATCGGGACCTTGCCGTTGATCTCGTAGAGTCCCTTGGCCCGGGAGTGCATATGGAAGGACATCGACCGGAACTCGCGGGTGACGGAATAGAGGAGATCGAGGGCCCGGGCATTCTCGATCGTCCGGAGGACGACGAGCGGCACGCGTGCCTTGATGAGCCGGCGCAGGTTCTCGGCGGTTTCGATGCCGTTGGGCATAGGGCTCCTTGGTTGGCGGAATCGGTCAGGACCAGGGCTGGTCGTTGTTGAGGAACACGCGTCGGCGGACCGGGCCGTGGAGTCCACCGGGGAGGGGGCCCGGCCCGCCGGCGGGGGTTCGATCAGCGGTGGGGGTCGGGTCCGGGGCGGACCGCCGCCGAGAGGCCGGAGGGTGCGCACCGTTGGAGAACAGGGACTCCAGCGGGAATCCGGGCTCGAGCACGACGGTGATCCGGTTGTGGCGGACCAGCGTGCGCAGTTCTTCGAGGCGACGCCGATCGCTGGCGTAGCGGCTGGAGCTCGACGTCAGCACGTCCTCGAGCTCGTGCTGCAGTGCCGTGATATCGCGTTCGGCCCCGTCGGTCAGCGCCCGGACGACCTCCGGCGGGAGTGCGGGATGCCGGCAGAGCTGAAGGCGCCGTGCCAACGGGGCGCGCAGACCGATGAGCGCGTTCGCGATGTCGTGATCGCTGCGGGCGACCTCGAGCATCCGGGCGAAGCGTGCCGCGACGTCCTCCGTCAGCGCCGACATCGCCGTATGGAAGTGCCCGAAGAGCCGCGAATAGGCGTCCGGCGGCAGCGAATCCGCCCGCAGCACGGGCAGCCCCGACATGTCGGCACCGGGGTCGCGTTGCCAGCGTCGTAGCGCCATCACCCACTGCTCGTAGGCGCTGCCCCCGGTCATCGAGATCGGTTCGGTCGAACAACCTGGATCTCACCGGGCGGCAACGGTTCCCAATCGGGGAGGTCGCCGGCGATCTTCCGATTTCGGCTGAGTCGTTCGGCCGGGCCGGTTCCGCGGCGTTGGGTCCGTGCGAAATCTCGTGACACGACCGGGGTCTGGGCCGAGGCCTCCGGCTGTGGGGGCGGGAGGAAGCGGCCGCGGGGTCGCCGGACGTTGGGCAGCGCGTCGACGCCGCCCACCGGCGGGGATCCGACGGCCGGGATCGGCGTGGACGGCGGTGCGGCCGGTGCCGGCGCCTGGCGCGGGACCGCGGGGGACGGCCCGGTGGGTGGGCCTGGCCGGGCGGGCGCCTGATCTGCAGGCGCGCGCATCGGTCCGGCACCCGGCGCCGGCGGCCTCGTCGGTCCCGGCGGGAATCCGGGCGCGCCCGGACCCGGGCCCGGCCGGCGTGGATCGGGCTGTGGTGGGATCGGTTGCCCTGGGCGCGCAGGGTGATTGAAGAATGGGGCGTTCATCCGGCGAGACCTGCCTCCTCGTGGTTGCCGACGGTTGTCGGCCAGGTGGACACCAGCTCGGCCAGCTGGTTGGCTTTGGCGTCCTCTTCGGAATAGGCGATGCGGGCGTCGACGTATTCGGCGAGGGCGGCCCGATAGATGTCGATCGACCGGTGCAGCGCCTGCTCACGCATGTTCACGGCCTCGTTGTACAGCTTGTCTGCCGCGGTCTTCTTGACGTAGAGCCAGATCCCGCATCCGGCGGCGGCCGCGAGCATCAGCAGCACTCCCGCCGCCACGTTGATCAGGAAGCCGAAGATCGTCGCGACGATCAGTATCACTGCCGCGATGGCGTAGTTGCTCTCCTTGAAGCGCACGCGATTCAGATAGCCGGCCACGGTGTCCGACCACACCTGGGCGAGCGATTGCTCGGCATACATCTGGTTGGTGGACGAGTTCGTCTGCCAGCCCGGGAAACCCAGGGTGGCCGCGAAGGTGGAGTGTTGACCGTCGAGGGCGAGGTCGAGATTGTCGATATAGCGCTGCCGGTAGCCGGCCGCGTACTTCTGCACTGCCTGGGTGAAGTCGTTGATGCCGACGCCGATGGCGATCTGTTGGGTGCCGACCGTGGCGCCGAGCATCTCGGGATGCAGGGCGAGCTGTGTCTGCAACGTCGCCACGTCCATCGTCTCATCGAGAGCGGCATTGAGGGCGTCGGCATCCTGGCGTGCCCGCGCAGTGTCCCCCTCGTGCTCGATGACGGCCTTGTGATAGGTGACGTCGCGAACGACCGGCAGTTCCTCGGCGTCGTACTCGGTCACCAGCGTTTCCAGGATATTGTCGAGGCGGTCCGCCATATCCGAGGACAGCGAGATCTGGGCGTCGCGGACGGCTGTGTACTTGGCAATGACGTTTCCGTGCGCAGAGGCGTGTTCGAGCAGATCCTTGAGGGCCGGCCACTGCGGAGAGACCTTGGCGAGCTGAGGGTACAGACCTTCGTCGAGTGTGCCTCGGTGCGTGGTGATCTCGGTGACCCAACCGTCGATCTGCTTGGCGGTGACCGCCGGATCGGCGCGCAGGAGATCGTTCCATTCGGTGAGCTGCGTGGCGATCATGTGGCGCCCCTGCGTGCCGAAGGCGTCCTGCGATGCGGCCTCCAGGATCACCGCGAACTCACGGGTGAGCGCGCGTGGATCGAGGGACGTCAGATAGTGGCGCAACCAGCGGGCCGACGCGGCCGTCCGGCCCTGGCGCCGCAGGACCAAGGCGAAGAACAGGCCGGTCTTTGCCGGATCCCGGGTAAATGCCGCCTCGATGGATCTATCGCAGAGGTCTTTGTCATCGCGCGACCACGCGGCGAGTGCGACGAGCGCCGGCGCCAGCCAGTAGCGCGGGGTCTGGATCATCAGCTCTTCGCTGACCTGCTGGACGGTCCGGTCGGTGACGTTGCCGATATCGAATGCCTGCAGGGTGCCGATCGAGGTTCGACGGACCACCTTGTAGTGCCCATAGGTGCGGTCGAGCTCGGCTTCCAGATTTCCGACGACCGTCTCGGATCGCTGAATAGCCGCGATACGCTCGGCGCGATTGACGAACTGCTCGAATTTGTCCCGGAGCTCATTCAGTTGGGTTTGCGTGGTCGTCAGATCCGCATGGACCTGGCCGACCTGCGCGCTGACCTGACCGACACTGTCGGCGACAGCCCCGACATTGTGATTGACCCGCCGGATCTCGTCCTGCAGGATGCTGAAATTGCGGTACTGGGCGTCCTCAACCATGGTGGCAGGTCCTCATCTCTCCGGTGGGGTGGTGGTCACAGTTCGACCGCTGTGCCGTCCGGCAGGACCGGAACCATCGAGCCGTCCGAGTAGATCTCGATGTGCGCGTAGGCACCCGACTGGGCGAGTGCACGGGCTTGACCGTACGGCACCGGGACCGGATCGGCCGGTGTGAAGTGCTCGCAGATCGATCCCAGCAGGTCCAGCCGGTGATCGACGTAGGGTGGGCCGAGATAGCACTTGGCGAACAGACCCATGATCGTTCCGCCCTGACGCGCCTCGTACTCCTCGTTGACCCACTGCATGATCTGGCGGTAGGCGTGCTGGTCGGTGGCGGCGTCGAGTTGTCGCAGGGCCTGGAACAGCTCGCCTCGACGCAGACGCAGCCGGTTCATGCGTTGGTGGGCGGCAAAGCGGGCGTCGGTGGCCGGGGCCCGGGTCACGGGCGTCGCCTGATGTGTGTGCACCCGGCGGAAGTTGTTGTTGAGCACGGTGGCGGTTCCTCGAGGTGCGGATCGATACGTGACGGTGGTTCCGAAGCGTTGATCCTTCCACACCGGAGCCGCCGCGTCGTTCCTCTGAACGGACGAACATGGGTGGCACCGCCTGGGGTTCCGGATGTGGATCCCCACCGGAACCGGACAACCTCGGCCGTGCGGTGGGTTGGGGGTGGTGGCGCCCTTCGATCTCGCCGAGAACTATTTGTGAACTGTCACGAGACCATGAGCGTCGGTGTCGTATCTCCCGGTATTCGGTAGAATCCCACAAGGCCGGTTCTGGACTACTACTCATTGCTCTCGTGACGATAACCTCGCGTGAGCGCCAGTAGTCTCGTGGCGGATAAAAAGAGAAATATAGTCGCGATCATGCTCCCGCTCCAAAACGCGACGGGGTGCAGCCCGTGCAACCAGTCGCTGAGTGACTTGCCGAGACGAATGGGCAGGGTAAGTGCGGTCGCCGGCCACCCCCCGGATGGGCAATTGATGCGCAGCGCGCCGCCAACTGTGAAAAAGTGAAATAGGGGGGGTATAAAGGAAGTGAGAATAGCAATATGCAAAGAGTTCTCGATCCACGTCCATCGCAGTCGGATCGAAATTGCAAATAAAGCAAGCACGATGAGATACGGGACGAGTGTTTGATGTACGAGATCGGTGGCGTATTCGGTTCGATCATCGATGAACAGGCCCCTGATGAATAAGGCAGATGGATAGAGAACAAGAAATGAGATGGCGGCGGCGCGGAGTCGTCCAAAGAGCGTCGGTCCCGGATTGTTCGTCGGGCTCGGAGAACTCGGTCGGCCTGGTGTGGTGGTGGCCGTCACCGGCGAGTACAGTGTTGTTTTCAGTGTTACTCCCTCATGGAGGTCCGCAGCCTCTTTTGCCGCATCTACGGTGCCTTTGGAGCCGATAGCCTTGAGGTCAATTTTCGACACCCCGGTCTGGGCCGACAACATATAGAGGTGTCGCGCGAGATCTTCACCGGCGTCGCCGGCCGCTTGATGCCCTCCCGAGAGATGTAGCTCGCGAGGTGCGCCGCTTGCGGGCTGTGCTGGCACCTTTGCCGTGATCTTGGCGCCGACCGCGAGATATACGGCGACGAGGTCCTCGTTACGGAGTTTGGCGATCTCATGCGCCCAGTCCAGATGAACCGCTCCGACATCGTCGACCACGAACACCGTCATCGGTCCTGGCATGTGTCTCTCCTTGATGCGGGCACCGGTCGTGGGCCGAAGCGTGGGTGCCAGAGCGAGAAGTGTAGCGTGCTGCTGTCGGGCGCTGGCGGGTTCACGGTTGTCGGAGGTTTCACGGTTGTCGGACTGGCAAGTCCGACAACGCATACACTCTCGACGTGAACTCGCCACCGCAGTCGGATCTGCCCGGACAATCACTCGAACGGATGACGGGGTGCCGCCCGCGAATCTGGTAGGCTCGGCACACCGGCGCGGAGATAGTCATCTTCGATGGAGTTTGAAGCAGGAATGGAGAAGTCGTGACCGAAGTCAAGGAAATTGACCTACAGAAGACTGCGGAGGACGCGAAGAAGCGCCTGCCGGTCTACGTCGTGATTGATACCTCGTGGTCGATGTCTGACGATAACAAGATTCAGGCGGCCCGAGAAATTCTGCCGACGATCCGCGATTCATGTCTGGAGGAGCCGCTCCTGAAGGCCAAGGCCCTCTTTTCGATCATCGAGATGAATACTAAGTCGCAGGTCCTTATGGCCTTGGGTTCTATCTCCACTGCGCCCGAGATTCAGCTCAATCCTTCCGGTTTGACCAACTACCAGGAAGTCTTCGAACTCCTGCGGACTACGATCGAGCATGACTATCAGACCTTGAAGGCGGATGGCGTGACGTCGCACCGACCGGTGGTCTTTTTTATCACCGATGGTGAACCTCAGGGCGACCAGCCGGATGGTCGGAGGCGGGCGTTCGAGAGCCTTACCGACAAGGATTGGAGACGTCGTCCGAATATCGTGATGTTCGGGGTCGGCAGCGATGTCAGCGAGGACACTCTGAAACAGTATGCGGCGGGAAATGGTGGTGGCGTACTGGTCGCGCCTTCGACCGCGGGCGTAGCCGATCATATCAGAGCGGGCGTTGGCGCATTCCTGGGGAGTGTCGTTTCCTCGTTGAATGCTGCCACGAGCGCGGGTGATACCGATGGCTTTGTTTGGCGGCCGGAGGACTATGAGGATGCAGATGGGATTTCGATCGTCGATGTCGATCTGGACTAGCGGCTCGCGCAAGGATAATCAGGGCAAGCAGAACGACGAGGCGTCGGATGCTGCTGGAGAAGGGATTTCCGAATCGGGAGAATCTGTTACAGGCGACCTTGCGTTGGAGCGAGGGAACAGCGTCGTTGATCATCCAGGTCAGGCACAACATGTCAGCGAGCCGTTGGATTCTGTTGCTGACGACGGGGCGCCGATGTGGATCCTTCCGCAAGCGGGGAGCGGTACGGAATTCCGGAATCTTGCAGTGGGGCACTACCGCGGCAGAGTTGCTGCGATAGGGAGTAGCGCGGGACTGGAGGGTATCGATGAGATCAAGCCAACGATTGTTGGTCGGCAGGCCGGTGTGCATGTCCCGGACACGGCTGTGGAGGTCGGCTATGTAAGTGACAGCATCTACTTGGGCGCGGTGTCGATGCGTGGAGCGGCGCACCATGCAGACTCGCGGCAGGTGCCGCGCCAGGACGACTACAGTATCGCGACCGCAGGGCCATGGTTGATCGCCGCAATCGCCGACGGAGTCGGGCAAGGCCACATGTTCTCCCATATCGCCGCCCGTGTCGCGGTGGCGGCTGCGACGAAGCTTGTCCGCAAGGCAGTGGCGGGAGCGACGTCCCTCCACGACGTGGCGGGGCTCGACTGGCGCGGTATAGCGGAGTCGTGTCGATACGAAGTGGAGTCCGCCGCGCGGACCGCTCTGGCCTCGGTGCTCCAGCCTGCTGACGGGCGTAGGTCTGACACATCACAGGCTCCGCTGCACCTGCTGGCCTCGCACATGGGCACGACGCTGGATATTGCTGTATGCGCGACCGGCGTCAGTTCAGGTGACGAAGCCACTCCGTTTTGCTGGGTGCGGATTTCGGGTGATGGGAGCGCATATGTACTCGATTCGTATCGAGGTTGGCATCTGATTGAGCCCGGTAAGAACTCCGAAGGTATGGTCGACAATGCGGTTATCCCACTCCCCATGGAGCAAGGGGCACCGCGAGTCGTGACGGGAGGGCTTGTTCGTGGGCAAGCGCTGGTGATGGTTACGGACGGATTTGGCGATGTGCTCTTTCACAACGGTGCGCATGGCCCGCAGGTTCTTGCAGTCGGTGGCTACCTGTATGAGGAGTGGCGGCGAGGACCGATGGAACTGGTCGAGTTCTTGCGCGTCTCAGCGGTCCTGAATGCCAATGCCTCCGACGACCGGACCGCCGTGGTCGTCTGGAGGGTTTGATGTCGATTGTCGAAGAGGGATCGTTGGGCGACCGGTCAAAGATCAACAGCGGCGGTCAGGCAATTCTGTACCGGCTGCACACGACAGGGTTCAATAGTGAGTCCGGAAAATTCGTGTTCAAGCGCTATAAGAAGCGTATTCGCGAGGAG
>JASGFO010000179.1:0-8663 GCA_047605505.1 Gordonia sp. (in: high G+C Gram-positive bacteria)
GACGTCACAGACGGCAGCCATATCGAACTCCTCGAGGGTAGGTGTGGTTTCTTCTCCGGCCCGCCGCCACGATGGGTGTACGAGGCGTGCACGACGGCGGCAGGCAACCCTGCAAGGATAGCGGCGTGGCGGTGGGCAACCAAATCTGGCCGGACGGGCACCTGGCGATCCCGCACGCCGACGGGCGGGATCGAACGACACAGTAACCTCGGGTGCGGCAGTGCGATACCGCGGTGCGCGGGAGGGGAGGTTCGGCCCGGTGACGTTCGAGAGGGACCTGACCCCGGCGATCAATCCTGCGTTGCTGCGTGATTGGGCGGCCACGGCGGTCGACGGTCTCGAACGTCTGCGGGGCGAGATCAACGCGCTGAACGTCTTTCCGATCCCGGACTCCGATACCGGGTCGAACATGGCCTACACGATGAGCGCTGCCTGCGAGGCCGCCGCGGCGCTGCCTGCCGGCGCCGATCTCGCGAGTGTCGCCCGTGCCCTGGCCGACGGCGCGGTGGGTGCGGCCCGCGGCAATTCGGGGATCATCCTCTCGCAGGTGCTGATCGGGATCGCCGATGCGACCGAGGTCGCCGAACCCGAGGCGCAGAGCCTCGCCCATTTCGCGGTCACGGGTTTTGGGCTGGCGGCATTGGCGGCGCGGCGCGCGGTGAGTGACCCGCGTGAGGGCACTGTTCTGACGTTGATCGGAGTCGCCGCGAAGACCGCCGCAGCGCACACGGACTCGAGTCCGGCCGATCTGGTCCGGGCGATTGCCGACGAGTGCGCGGACGCCCTCGAGCACACCACCGAGCAGTTGCCTGAGCTGGCGTCGGCCGGTGTCGTCGATGCGGGGGCACGTGGATTCCTGGTGCTTCTCGACGCGCTCGTCGAGGTGGTCACGGGTGTCGCCGTGCGTCGCCGCCGCTACCGGGGCAACCAGACCTATGCGGGAGTCGCGGTCGCCGAGAGACCGGCGTGCGACGGACCCGGCGACATGGATTTCGAGGTGATGTATCTGCTCGACGGTGCCGCGGGGGAGCAGATCACGCAGCTGCGGGCCGACCTCGACGACCTGGGTGATGCGGTGGTGATCGTCGGCGACAGCTCGGGTGGTGGCGAGCGATTCACCGTCCACGTGCACACCTGTGATCCGGGCGCGGCCATCGAGGCGGGGCTCGCGGCCGGGCATCTGTCCGACATCCGGGTGTGCTGTTTCGCCCTCGACGCGATTCGCTCGCAGCTGGCCACCGTCGAGGCGCCGCCCCGGCACAAGCGCGCGGTCGTGGCCGTCGTGTACGGTGCGGGCGCCGCCGAGCTGTTCACCGAGGCCGGCGCATCGGTGGTGCGCGCCGACAACGGCCTCACCCCGGATCGGCTTGCCGAGGCCATCCGCGCCACCGACTCCGCCCACGTCGTCGTCATGGCCAATGGCGCGCTGCCCAGCCAGGACCTCGTCGGGGTCACCGCGGCGCTGCGGTCGGCGCAACGCTCGGTGGTGACGCTGCCGACGTCATCGATGGCGCAGTGTCTGGCGGCGCTCGCCGTCCATGACCCGGGTGAGGACGCCGACGCCGACGCCTACGCGATGGCCGCGGCCGCGGCCGGGGCCCGCTGGGGATCGCTGCGCCGCGCCGAGACGAAGATGATGACGCTGGCCGGGACGTGTGAGATCGGCGATGTCCTCGGACTGATCGGCTCCGACGTGCTCGTGATCGCCCACGAACAACGGTCGGCGGTGACGGCCCTCGTCGACCTCATGCTCGCCACCGGCGGTGAGCTGGTCACCCTGCTGTCCGGCGCGGCGGTGGACCGGTCGGCGCTCGACGCGGTCGACGAGCATCTGCGCCGCAACCACCCCGGCGTCGAGTTGACGGTCTACGAGACCGGGCAGGGCGACGACCTGATTCAGGTAGGGGTGGAATAGTGGTCGCACCCCCGGCGAAGCGGCCCGAGCACCCCGCGAAGCGGCCCGAATTCACCGACTCGCTCACCGAGGTCCTCGGGCCGAAGATGGGTGCCGGGCTGGCCGCGCTCGGCCTGCACACCGTCGGTGAGCTGCTCCGGTTCGCCCCGCGCCGCTACGTCCACCGCGGCGCGGTGTCGGCGGCGCAGCGGTTTGTCGACGGCGAGTGGGTGTCCATCGTCGGGGTCGTCGAGAAGTCCACCATGGTCCGGATGCGGCGACGCTCGGGTCAGTTCCTCAAGGTGGCCGTGGCCGACGAGAAGACCGTCTACGAGATCAGCTTCTTCAACCCCTGGACGGCGTCGAAGGAGCTGCCTGTCGGGACGCGGGCGATCATGGCGGGCAAGCTGTCACTGTTCAACGGGCGACCGCAACTGGCGCAGCCGCGCTACCTCGTCCTGTCCGGCCCCGACACTGCACCCGGGACGACCCTCGCGTCGGAACTGATGGCCGAGATGTATGAGCTCGCCGACGCCCGGTCGCCGCGCCCCGTACCGCCCGCGCGCCGGCTCGCCCACCTCGAGCGCGCGATCCTGCCGCTGTATCCATCAAGCGCCAAATGCCAGACCTGGGACGTCTTCAGCGCCGTCTGCCGGGTACTCGAGCTGCTCGAGGAGATCCCCGACGCCCTGGCCGCCGACGAGCGCAGGCGCCGCGGCCTGCTCGGCACCGATGCGGCGATCCGCGCGATCCACCTGCCCGAGAGCGAGCGAGATCTCGAGCCGGCCCGGGAACGGTTGAAGTTCGACGAGGCACTGGCCATCCAGTTGGTCCTCGCCCAGCGCCGGCTGATCGGCCGCGGGCTCTCGGCGCCACGCTGCCCACACGTGCCCGGCGGCCTCGAAGACCGCCTGCGTGACCGACTGCCGTTCACCCTCACCGAAGGACAGCGCCTCGTCGGCGCCGAGATCGGCGCCGATCTCGGCGCCGCGGAACCGATGAATCGCCTGCTACAGGGCGAGGTGGGCTCGGGCAAGACGCTCGTCGCCCTGCTCGCGATGCTGCGCGCCGTCGACAACGGACATCAGTGTGTGCTGCTCGCCCCCACCGAAGTGCTTGCCGCCCAACATCACCGGACCATCGCGACGATGCTCGGCGAGCTGGGGGCCGGCAACACCCTGGGTGCCGCGGACGGGGCCACCGCCATCGGCCTGCTGACCGGATCGATGCGGACCACACAGAAGCGCCAGACGCTGCTCGATGTGGTCAGCGGCGCCGCAGGCATCGTGATCGGTACCCACGCGATCCTGGAGGAGAAGGTCACCTTCTTCGATCTCGGCCTCGTCGTCGTCGACGAGCAGCACCGGTTCGGCGTCGAACAGCGCGACGTGCTGCGTGGCCGCGGGCGCGCCGGGAACGTGCCGCACGTGTTGGTCATGACCGCCACCCCCATCCCGCGGACCGTGGCGATGACCGCTTTCGGCGACCTCGACACCTCGGTCCTCGACGAACTGCCGCAGGGTCGCCGACCGATCAGCACGAGCGTCGTGCCGATGGACAAGCAGCGCTGGGTGGACCGGACCTGGGAACGGACCGCCGAGGAGATCGCGGCCGGCCGCCAAGTGTACGTCGTCTGCTCCCGCATCGGCGACGACGAGACACCGGCCGCAGCGAAGAAGGGTGCCCCGAAGAAGGCCGCCCCCACCAAGGCCACGAAGAGCACGGCCGGCTCGTCCCGCAATCAGCGCCCGCACGACGGCGAGGACCTCGGGGCCCCGGCGGACGAGGACGAGGCTGCGGCCCCCACCACGTCGGTGCTCGAACAGTACGAGGCACTACGGGCCGGCCCGCTGGGCGCACACCGCATCGCGTTGCTGCACGGGCGCATGCCACCCGAGGAGAAGGCCGCGGTGATGGACGCCTTCGGCGCCGGAGAGGTGGACATCCTCGTCTCGACGACGGTGATCGAGGTCGGTGTCGACGTGCCGAATGCCACGATGATGGTCGTCGTCGACGCCGAACGTTTCGGTGTCTCCCAGTTGCACCAGTTGCGCGGCCGGGTCGGGCGCGGCGGGTTGCCCGGACTGTGCCTGCTGCTGACCCGCGCCGCGCCCGATGGTCTTGCGATGGAACGCCTGCGGGCCGTTGCTGCGTCCAATGATGGATTCGAGTTGGCTCGGATCGATCTGCTGCAACGGAGGGAGGGCGATGTCCTCGGATCGCTCCAGCACGGTGGCGAGTCGTCACTGCGCTTCCTGTCGCTGCTCGACGACGACGACGTCCTTGCCGACGCGCGGGAATTCGCGCGCACGGTCGTGGCCGCCGATCTCACCCTCGCGGGCCACCCCGCCCTGGTCCGCCTGGCCGATTCGGTCCTGGGTCCGCAGAAACTGCGCTACCTGGACAAGGCGTAGCGGCGTGGCCACCGCGACCCTGCGGTGGCCGGTGCGGCGCTGGCTCGTCCTGCTGGCGTGTGTGGCGACCGCCGTCTCGATCGCCGTCACCGTCGGCGCCGACCGGACCGGCGACCGGCTGCCCGCCGCCGCGGCCGTCGCCGCCCGGCACCTGCTGGACACCGTGCCCGCGACCCCCCGGCGCACCGCCCGCGAGGACTACCAGCGGAGCGCATTCGGCACCGCGTGGACCGACGCCGTACCCGTCCTCGGCGGCCACAACGGCTGCGACACCCGCAACGACATCCTGCGCCGCGACCTCACCGACCTCACCCTCGGACCGAAGGGCTCGTGCCCGCAGGCCGTGCTCGGCGGCGACCTGCGGAGTCCGTACACCGGCGAGTTCATCGCCTTTCGTCGCGATCGCGGGGCCGCGGCCGTCCAGATCGACCACATCGTGCCGCTCGCGTACGTCTGGGATCAGGGCGGCTGGGGCTGGCCCGCCGACCGGCGCGCGGCATTGGCCAACGACCCGGCCAATCTGGTCGCCGTCGACGCCCCGTCGAATCAGGCCAAGAGCGACGCCGAACCCGCCGTCTGGATGCCGCCGCTGCGCGGATTCCGGTGCCGATACGCGATCCAGTTCGTCGGCGTCGCCGCGGCCTACCGACTCGCCCTGGACGCACCGTCGTGGCGGGTTCTCGCCGCAACCCTCGACGAGTGCCGGGGTTGAGCGAGGGTGTCGGTGCCGCCACGTACCCTGGTAAAGGTCTCAACTATCGTGCACGCGACATCGAGGAATCCATGAGCGCACCCACCGCGGCACCCGCAGCCGACATCGAGCAGGTCGTCACCGGCCTCGCCAAGGCCGCCAAGGCGGCCTCCCGACCGCTGGGGCAGCTGTCCGCCGCCACCAAGAACGAGGTCCTGACCGCGGCGGCCGCGGCGATCGAGGCGTCCTCGTCGACCATCCTGGCCGCCAACGCCGACGACCTCGCCCGTGCCGAGGCCGCGGGGATCGCGGCCGGCCTCCTCGACCGGCTGCGCCTCACACCGGAAAGGGTCACCGGTATCGCCGGCGGGCTGCGGCAGGTCGCGGCGCTGGCCGACCCGATCGGCGAGGTGATCGCAGGCAAGACCTTGCCCAACGGCCTGCGGCTGCGGCAGCAACGGGTGCCGCTCGGGGTGGTCGGCATCGTCTATGAGGCCCGCCCGAACGTCACCGTCGACGCCTTCGGCATCGCCTTCAAGTCGGGTAACGCGGTGCTGCTGCGCGGATCGAGTTCGGCGGCGGCGTCGAATGCCGAACTCGTCCGCATCCTGCGCGACACCCTCACCCAGCACGGTGTCACCGCCGACGCGGTGGCGCTGCTGCCCAGCGACGACCGTGCCAGCGTGACCGCGCTGATCCGGGCGCGTGGCCTGGTGGACGTGGTGATCCCGCGCGGTGGCGCGGGCCTGATCAACGCCGTCGTCGCCAACGCGACCGTGCCGACCATCGAGACCGGCACCGGCAACTGCCACGTCTACGTCCATGCCCTCGCCGACCTCAACGTCGCCACGCGGATCGTGATCAACGCGAAGACCCGGCGTCCCAGCGTGTGCAACGCGGCCGAGACCGTCCTCATCGACGAGGCCATCGCCGCCGACGCGTTGCCGACGATCACGCAGGCACTCCAGACCCAGGGTGTGGTCATCCACGGCGACGAGCCCGGTATGGAACCGGCGACCGAAACCGATTGGGCCGACGAATATCTGTCGCTGGACATCGCGGTCAAGGTGGTCGCCGATCTCGACGCAGCGATCGCCCACATCGACACCTACGGCACCGGGCACACCGAGGCCATCATCACCACCGACCTCGCCGCAGCCCAGGAGTTCACCGACCGCGTCGACGCCGCGGCCGTGATGGTCAACGCCTCGACGGCGTTCACCGACGGCGAGCAGTTCGGCTTCGGTGCCGAGATCGGCATCTCGACGCAGAAGCTGCACGCCCGCGGCCCGATGGGGCTGCCGGAGCTGACCTCAACCAAGTGGGTCGGGTGGGGCGACGGCCAGATCAGGCCCGCGTGATGGCGGCCACCCCGGCCGGCGAGCCCGCGGCGACGGCAGGTCACGCGCCCGTCGTGCCGTCGTTCACCGGTGTCCCCGACGTCGTGGCCCGGTTGCGCGGCACCGGGTACCTCGCCGACGACGCCACCGCGACGTCGACCTTCCTCGCCGACCGGCTCGGCAAGCCGCTCCTGGTCGAGGGGCCCGCGGGCGTCGGCAAGACAGAGCTCGCCCGCGCGATCGCCACCGCGACGGGGGCCGAGCTCGTCCGCCTGCAGTGCTACGAGGGGATCGACGAGGCGCGCGCCCTCTACGAGTGGAACCACGCCAAACAGATCCTGCACATCCAGGCGACCGGCACCCGGGACTGGGCCGAGGCCAAGACCGACATCTTCTCCGACGAGTTCCTGCTGCCGCGCCCGCTGCTGACGGCGATCTCCCGCACCGACCCGACCGTCCTGCTGATCGATGAGATCGACAAGGCCGATGTGGACACCGAAGGTCTGCTGCTGGAGGTTCTCAGCGATTTCGCCGTGACCATTCCCGAGATGGGAACCGTTGTGGCACAGCGTCGTCCGGTGGTCTTGCTGACCTCCAACGCCACCCGGGAACTGTCCGAGGCGCTCAAACGGCGGTGCCTGTACCTCTATATCGACTTTCCCGACGCCGCCCGTGAGAAGGAGATCCTGGCCAGCCGCGTCCCCGGACTCGCCGATTCGCTGGCCGCGGAACTGGTACGGATCGTCGGGGTGCTGCGCACCCTCGACATCCGCAAGAAGCCGTCGGTGGCCGAGACCATCGACTGGGCGAACACGCTTCTGGCGCTCGGGGTCGGCGAGACGGCGTCGTCGTGGCGCCCCGGCCGCGGTCTCGATGACGCCCTGATCCGCCGCACCCTCGGTGTCGTGCTCAAACACCGGCCCGATCTGACGACGGCGATCAAAGAACTCAAGCTGGGCTGAGGTCGGGATGACCGTCGATCTCCCGCCGTTCGCCGTCCATGTGACGGCGTTCGTCGACGAACTGCGGCGCCGCGGCATCGAGGTCGGCCCGTCCGGCCTGATCGACGCCGCGTCGGCGGTCGCGGTGCTCGATCTCCTCGACCGGACGAGTCTGCGGGAAGGACTCGCCGCGACCCTGCTCGACGACCAATCGCATCGCCAGGTGTTCGACCGGCTCTTCGACCTGTGGTTTCCGGTCGCACCCGGGGCCCGGACCGCCGTCGACGATCTGCCCCGCACCCCCGACGGCGATGTCGACGTGGCCGCGACACGTGATCAGCTCGCGATTCTGCTGGCCGACTCCGAAGCCCAGACCGACGGGCGGATGCAGCAGATGGTCGCGCAGATCGTCGAACTCCTCGGCCGCTACGATTCGGCGCGCGGTGAGGCGTTCTCGGCGTATCAATCGCTGTCGGCGATCGACCCGCAGACGCTGATCGCGCGGATCGCGGCCGCGATGGCCGGCGCTGCCCCCGATGATTTCGCCGCCGGTGACACCCCGGTGCTGCGCCGCGCCGCGCGCGAACGGGCCGCGCTGGTGCGGGCGGCCGTCGAACGCGAGACACAACGGCGGATGGCCGCCCGCAACGGCAAAGAACGCGTCGGCGAATATGCGGTCCCGAAACTCCCGGAGAACATCGAGTTCCTCTCGGCCCGCGCCCGCGAACAGGCCGAGCTGCGCCGCACCATCGATCCGCTGGCCCGCCTGCTGGCCGCCCGCCTGGAGATCCGGCGCCGCCGGGCCCGGCGCGGCACGGTCGACGTCCGGTCGACGCTGCGGGCATCGATGTCCACCGGTGGGGTACCGATCGACCTGCGCTACCGCACACCGCGGACCGGCCGTCCGGAACTGGTCGTCATCTGCGACGTGTCCGGCTCGGTCGCCGGCTTCTCCCAGTTCACCCTGAGCCTGGTCTACGCACTGCGCCAACAGTTCTCCAAGGTGCGGGTCTTCGCTTTCGTCGACACCGTCGACGAGGTCACCGAGCGCTTCGACCCCGCCGGTGACGACGCCGGATTCGGCGGGAACATCGGCACCGCGATGCACTCGATGATCGCCGAGGCCAACATCATCACCCGCGACGGCCACTCGGACTACGGGCGGATGCTGCGCGGCTTCGTCAACGACTACGCCGACTCGCTGACGCACCGGGGCGCCTTGCTGATCCTCGGCGACGGCCGCAACAACTACCACACCGCGAGCCTCGACGCGCTCGGCCACCTGGTCGAGCGGGCCCGGCACGCGTACTGGCTCAACCCGGAACCGACCGCCGACTGGGGGACCGGTGACTCGGCCGCCGACGAGTACGCCCAGGTGATCGA
>JASGFO010000180.1:0-8638 GCA_047605505.1 Gordonia sp. (in: high G+C Gram-positive bacteria)
GTCGTTGTCTCGCCCCTCCTCGCCGCCCTCGCCGAGCCCCAGGTTCTCCCGGATGAACCGCAGCGGGAACATCCATGCCTGCAACTCCATCCACTGCTGCCCCATCAACTCCGAGAGCGATTGTCGCCCGTCGCGTTGTTTGACGATGGTGGCGTCATCCACGCTGACGATGGGTGGGCGTGAGAACGCCCCGCTGGGGTGTTCCGGCGGGGCTTTGTTCGTCATAGTGACGTGGTTGTCGTCACTCGTGGTGGCGTGCTATTCGCTGTTCTCGGTGATCGCTGATTGCGTGGCGGCGAGGTCGACGATGCTCTTTTGGGCGGCGTAGGTCGCGATCAGTGCGGCGACGGCGAGGTTGTTGATCGCCCGCGGGTAGCCGCGGGCGGCGCCGTGGATCGCGGCTGTCGCGTCGTCGGAGAACAGCGGGTCGGAACGGCCGGCGAACTTCAGGTGGTGCCGGATGTAGTCACTGGTGTCGGCGACGCTCATCCCGGTGATGGTGTAGCGGGTGGAGATGCGTTGATCGAGCGCGGCGAGCACAGCGAGTTTGAGTCGTCTGCGGAGGGTGGGCTGGCCGACCAGCAGCATCGCGAAGTGGGAGCTGGTGTCCATGTCGGTGTTGGTGAGCATCCGCAACGATTCCAGGTCGGCGTTTTGGAGCAGGTGTGCTTCGTCGATGACGATCACCGGGAGACGGGCGCGTTCGTCGAGTTCCCCGGCGAGCAGGCTCGCGGTCTGGGTGGCGAGGACCCCGGAGTAGAACGCGGGGACACCGCCCAGGGCGGTGATGATCTGGGAGTGGATGCCGCGCATCCCGATGGTGGGGTCGGGGATGTAGATGACCTGGTGCCTGGAGGGTTCCAGCCCGTGAAGGGCGGCGCGGATCGCGACGGTCTTCCCGGCGCCGACTTCCCCGGTGATCACCCCGAGCTGCCGTTGAGACACGCACCAGTCGATCCTGGCGGTCGCTTCCCGATGCGCGGGGTGTGGGTGCAATGCCTGCGGCGGGATGTCCCGGGAGAACGGCATCCGGGTGAACCCGTAATGGGCTTGCAGCCGGTCGATGCTCATCAGGCGGTCTCCGTCCCCGGCTCGAGTGCGGTGTGACCGCTGAGAGCACCAGCAGCAGCGGCGAGCTCGGCGAAGCTGATCGACGCGGCGGGCATGGTGTGCTTGTGGCGGGCCTCGACCAGCCGCAGGTAGTCGATCCCGGAAGCGGCTGTCCGCGCGCCCGGGTCGGTGTCCGCGGCAGCCCGTTCGGCCTTCTTGTGCACGTGCCGACGCACCTCCACCAGCGTCGCCTCCCCGGCAGGTGCTCCGTCGGCGTTGCGGACGGTGATGGCACCGGTCAGGTCAAACGGGTCGTAGACCAGCTCGACACGCCGACCGATCAGGGTCGGGTCGACCTGGTAGGTGTTGGACTGCAGCGACACGGTCGCCGATTTCGTCACCGTGCGTGTCGCGGACCACCGGAACGCTTCGGCGATCACCGCCGGGTCGCGGCGGTCAGGCCGGCGGTGCGCCCAGCCCGCATCCCAGCGGGCGATCGGGGTCTGCCCGGTCCCCGAGTGCACCGCCTGGTGATAGACCATCTCCACCCATGACGTGAACAGCCCGTTCAACTCGTCCAAGCTGCCGATCACACTCCCCACCGGGCCATCACCGGTGACCTCCCCCGAGGCGTCGGGTATGGTGATCTCAGTGAGGAACTGGGACGTGACGGTGTGGAAGAACCGTTCGATCTTCCCCCGCCCCTGTGGCCGGTACGGCCTGGAGTGGATCAACCGGATCCCCAGCCTCGCGCATGTCCGCGCGAGCGACTCGTCCGCGAAAGCCGAGCCGTTATCGACATAGACCGCGCCCGGGATCCCACGGGACTCCAGCGCCGGGCGCAACGCCGCAGTCAGCCGGACACTGTCCTCGGCGAACGCCCACCGGGCGGCTGTGACCAGCCGGGAGTGATCGTCCAAGAACGCGAACAGATACGTCTTCCGGCCGCCGATCTTCGGGCCGTGCAGCCCGTCACCGACCCAGAGCTCGTTCGGGTAGTCCGCTTCGAACCGACCGAACACCTCCCGTGTCCCGGTGCTGATCTGCAGGGTACGGAAATGACGCAGCAACGTTGACTCGCTCGGGGCGTCGCCGAGGGTGTCGATCATGATCCGCCGCACCTGCGCCGCCGTGCGAGCCGGCCTCTCCCGCTTCAGCGTGGCCGCCAGCGACAGGATCTGCGGCGCGGTCACCGGCCCCTGGGTGCGGCCACGAGGCACCAGCGCCTCGAACCCACCACGCCGCCAAAGCCGGATCCACCGGTCGATGGTGTCCTTGGCGACTGTCACCGTCCCGCCGAACGGCCCAAGATGCTGCTGCGCAGCCAACGCTTTGACCATCGGGCCCCGCTGCCGGGAGGTCACCGACTCGTCGGCGGCTTCCCGGATCAGCTGATACCGGAACATAGCGATCTTCTCCATCCGTTCCCTGCGAGCAGACGAATCACGAGATGACGACGGGGACATTGAGGGGTTCCTTCCGAATATGCCGGTCACCGGATGTGACAGGCGCCCCGCCACCCTCACCCGGCCGGCATCACCGCAGGAAGGGCCGACTCGTGTTGCACCCCCGCCGCCCAAAACGAGCGATCGAACAACCGGCCGCCCGTCGCGGCGATCCCCGCCCGCACCCACGGCACGATGCCGATCACCCCGAACCGTCGGCGCAGCGCTTCCGCATACGCGTGCAGTGCCGACAGCGCCGCACCCGGCGTGCTATCGGAAGGTTTAGGCCAAAGCGCGACCGCGTCCGGCGCGTCACGGACCACCAGCGCCGTGAACCACTCCATGACCCGGGCCGCTGAGCCGGTAAACGCGCGCAGCCACCCGCGGACCGTCGTCACCGGCCGTCCCAGAATCGCCGCGATCACACGATGCCCCTTTCCCGCCGCAAACTTCGCCTCGACCGCGGCCGCGATCACCTCAGCAGCATCGGCGCGGCGCGCCGCAAACCGCACGTCCAGCAGCACATGCGTGACCCGGCAGCCCGAACACCTCGCCCGACGCGGCCGACACACCCGCACCAGTCGAGGATCCCCGACACCGTAGCGGACCGGGCGCGGCCTCGCCGACCCCCACGGCGCCAACCGGGCAGCGCACCCCGGACAGGACAACGCACCCGAGCGCAACGCCATCTCGACATCGACAGGATCGTCACTTACCGTGATCATCAGCGCGGCCTTTACGCGTCAGAGCGGCCCGGCGTGAGCCTTCCAAAACACACGCTGGGCCGCTTGCTTCACATCATCATCGTCAGCCTGACGCCGCCGACCACCCCGAATCAAATCCAACTCGACAAAACCCCGTCGTCACCAGCCCAGACGCCCCCATCGGCGCTCAGCGAGACGCTCAACAGCCGGTGTCGACCGGATGGGTCGCGGGGCTGCTGCCCAGAGCGGCGGCGGGTCTGGAAGCGTTCTCGGCTCAGGCACGAGCCCGATTGCAGGCCGCGCCGGTGGCGCATTTCGATGAGACCGGCGCCAGGGTCGCCGGGAAGCTGCACTGGGTCCATGTCGCGGGCACCCAGGGATTGACGCTGTTTCACCTGGACCGGCGGCGGGGCAAGACCGCGATGGACGCCGCCGGGGTCCTCCCAGGGTTCGAAGGGGTCGCCGTCCATGACGGGCTCGCCGCGTACCGGAACTACGATGTCGCGCACGGGTTGTGCGGGGCGCATCACCTGCGTGAACTGATCGGGATGACCCAGACCACCGGGCAGCAATGGGCTGCCGGTCTGACTGAGCTGCTCACCGAGATGCAACGACAGGTCGTGGCCGCGAAAGCCGAAGGCAAGCAACGCCTGACCGTCCGCAAGCTCGTGGGATTCCGGCGCAAGTACCGGGCGCTTCTGGCCGAGGGTAAACGGCAAAACCCGCCCCCGCCGCGAACCGGGAAACGGGGACGGCCCGCGCTCGGACCCGCCGGATCGCTGCTGCGCCGCCTCGACGAGTACCAAGACGACGTGCTCCGGTTCGCGCACGACTTCGCCGTCCCATTCGACAACAACCAAGCCGAACGAGACATCCGAATGGTGAAACTGCAACAGAAGATCTCCGGCGGGTGGCGCACCACCGAAGGCGCCGAAGCATTCCTCGCCGTCCGCTCCTACCTGTCCACAGCACACAAACAAGGCCACAACGCGATGACCGCGCTCCGCGACCTGTTCAACGGCAGCCCCTGGCTACCCGAACCAACCACCTGAACAGTTACTCCTGACCAGCTAAAAAACAAACCTTTCCGACACCCTGGAGCACCTCCCACAGCACACGGCACCGGCTGCCGACCACCGTTGGCACCCAGCAGAGGCAGTAGCAGCCCCGGAAACACGCGGGAGAACACTGAACCGTGAGCCAACCCACCCCAAGCGCCGCGCAGACCATTCGGAGGCGATGACTACCCGCGTCCCAGCAGAGATCGGTCGCCTACTCGGGTGGCTGGGGCGGTCTCTGCGAGCCTCTGGCGCTCGCGACCAGGCTGATGACGCAGCAGACAAGGCCCGCGGCGCCCACGAGAGCAGCAGGGACAATGTTGCCAGCACGCATCTCCACGTCTGATGCGTAGCCCTCGGCGATCGCCCATGCGACTCCGACAATAACAAGGACTACCCCAACAACCACTAGCAGACGCGACCAGAGCTTATCGCGACGCATACTCGTCATGGGTTACATCCCGCAAGAACGGTATCCCAATAGCTGACATCCGGGCGCCAGGAATCCAGATTCCACGGGCTCTTAAAGGGTGCAAAATCCCAATGGCAACGCAGTTGGTTCTTATATTTGTTGCCCTCATACGTCGAACTTACGTAGAGCTTGTACTCCGCCCAATAATTGTCGAACGCGGTGATCGCCCAACTGTTCACTGGATACACGGCGACCGTCTTCCCTTGAGTAACCGTCTTAATGGTTACCTTCGATATGTAGGCCCCTTTGACGGCTGGGTCGGCAACGATCGGGTATGCATCACCGTCATTATGGTTTACAACTTGTACTAGCTCATTTCCCGCTACCTCATAATGCGTGTCCACTGTTTCGCCGTTTGCGTCGAGCGCCCATGCCGGCTCGATCATCGCCGCAGGCAACCCCTCCGAGTCGAGGATTGCGAAGTACCCATCTCCCACGTCGGCGAGCTCACCACCGTCTGGCAAGGTAATGGCGTACGCATATCGAGTCGGGGCTTCGGGGCCATCAATCACCGTCGTGATTTGCAGGGTACCGTCAGGTTGCGGAATTGGTACGGTGGTGGAGCCGTCGTTGTTGTCGTAGGTCGCGAGCCCGAAGTCGCCGTAGTCGGCTTCGTCTGCTTGGTGAGCGTTAGGCAGGCCGATCACGATATCGTCGGCACCATCCTGCTTGAAAACGATGCCGTCCGGCGGGTTGACTGGAATGTCAATTCTGACGATACTGTCCAGGTTGGTTGGGTCAAGCATCGGTTGCTCGACCACTGAGCGCCCGAAGTCATCTTCCTCCAGGAGCTCCTCGTCTGCGACGACGATGCCATCGTCTGTCGAGACAATTTCCAGGGACTCGGGTGCAATACTTGCAATCACCCCGATTGCGTCGCTGGAATCGTCAAACTCGGCGGCGAAGGAGGGTGCCGCCGTCCCGACTACGAGGAGTAGCACAGCGCCGACCACGACACCTCCCCGCACGCTGACCACCCTCCCAGGACGCCCATCGTCGCTATCCATATCTCAGCTCTTCTGTGAACAAACCTGCCGGGTCCCTATGCGCGTTAAATGTACAGGGTATCCCCGGCGAATGGAACCCATCGGTGAATCATGTTGTTGGTTAGGCTCGGGCGACGCTGGAGCGGACGTCAAATCCGGTTTCGAGTGTGTTGAGCGCTTGCCTCGCTGACCGGCTCACAGCGCGGAGGCGAGTGGACGCGATGGTTCCCAGTCGCTTCGGCAGGCAGAACAGGATGCTGCGGACGGTACACTCGCCCGTCCGGATCACCTTGAGCGTCCGCCCACGGGCGCTCAGCGGTCGGGCAGGTTCGGCGAGCGGCCCACGTCGCGGGTGATGACGCCCGCGATCGCCACCACGGCGGACTGCGCCATCCGCATCTCCACCGAGCCGTCCGCGCCGACCACCGACAGCGCCGCGATGCAGACGCCCGTCCGGTCGAAGACCGGCGCCGCCACCGACTCCGCCGGTTCGGGCAGCAACCGCTTCATCTCCCCGTACCCCTGCGCGCGGATGCGCGCCAGGCGCTCGCGCACCTCGGCAGGGTCCAGCACGATGCCCTCGGGCTCCAGCGTCATCGGCCGCTGCAGGTACGCGTTCACGAACGCCGGCCGCGCGTGCGCGAGCAGCACGATGCCGGCGCTGGTGCCGTGCAGCGGGATGCGGGCGCCGGCGTGGTAGAGCAGCTTGCCCGCACCCTTTGCCGACAGCCTCTCGACAATGACGCCGTCGCTGCCCTCGCGGACCGCGAACTGCACGTGCTGGCCGGTGGCGCGGTGCAGGTCCTCCATGTAGGGCAGCGCGATGGCGCGCAGGCCGTGCCCGCGCGGCGCGAGGGCGGCGTAGGTGAGCATACGCACGCCGATCGTGTAGCTGCCGTCGGGCCAGCGCTCGAGCGCCCCCAGCCGGACGAGCCGCTGCGCGAGCCGGAACGCCGTGCTCATCGGCAGTTCGGCGCGCTCGCTGAGATCGCGCAGCCGCAGCGCGGACTCGTCGCCGCTGAAGGCGTCCAGCACGCGAAACGCGCGATCCAGCACGGGCTCGCCCTCGGCGGGGCGGCCACCGCGACCCTGCGCTGGAGCCATATCGCGAAGCTACCACTCATTGAAAGCTGCGGCGTCGGAGCGACCGCATCCGGGCCAGGATCGTCTACGACGACTCGCGACGACGGGAGAATCACATGCTCGCGCCGGACTACCCCGTGGTCGTCGTCGGTGGCGGCCCGATCGGCCTGACGGCGGCGCTGGAGCTCGCCCACCACGGCATCCGCTGCGCGGTGATCGAACCGCGCACGGTGGTCGAGCACTCCCGCCCTCGCGCGAAGACCACGTCCGCGCGCACCATGGAGCTCTTCCGGCGCTGGGGCGCCGCGCAGGCGATCCGCGACGCCGCGCCGCTGAAGCCGGAGTGGTCGAATCGAGTGACGTTCGCGACGACGGCCACCGGGGCGGAGATCGCGCACATCGACGGATGCCTCGGCCTGTCCACGCCGCCCGAGGTGTCGCCGGAGCGGGGCCAGCAGATCAGCCAGGGCGCGGTCGAGGAGGTGCTGCGGCGGCTCGTCGCCGACCGCCCGCTCGTCGACCTGTTCCTCGGCTGGCGGGCCGTCTCGGCGGACCAGGGCGGCGAGTTCGTGCGGGTCGACATCGAGGGCGAGCACGGCACCCGGCGCACGCTCACGGCACGCTGGGGCATCGGCGCCGACGGACCGCGCAGCATCGTCCGCTCCACCATCGGCGCGCGCTACGAGGGGGCCGCGGGCGGCCGGCCGAACGTCAACATCACGTTCCGCTCGCGCGGCCTCGCCGGTCTCATCCCGCATCCGCCGTCGATCCACTACTGGTCGGTCAACCCGGTCTCCCCCGGCGTGGTCGGCCCGCTCGACCTCGACGGCACGTGGTGGGCGATCTCCACGGGCACCGCGCGCATCGACTCCGACGCGCAGGCCGCCGAGGTCGTGCGGGGCCTGGTCGGCGCCGAGATCGACGTCGAGATCATCGCGACCGACCCCTGGCAGGCCAGGATGCTGCTGGCCGACCGGTACCGGGGCGGGCGGCTCCTGATCGTCGGCGACGCCGCGCACCAGAACCCGCCGTGGGGCGGCCACGGCTTCAACACCGGCGTCGGCGACGCCGTGAACGCCTGCTGGAAGCTCGCGGCCGTGCTGCAGGGCTGGGCGCCGGAGGAGCTGATCGACACCTACGAGTCGGATCGCCGCCCGATCGCGGCGCAGACGATCCGCGTTGCCGAGTCGAACATGGCGACGCTCTCCATCGACCTCGTCGAGCAGGGCGGCCGCGGCGCCGAGCTCGCCGAGCGGATCGTCCGGGACAAGTCGCCGGAGTTCCACTCGGACGGTCTGATCTTCGGCTACGGCTACGGGCCCGCCGCCTCCGGCTTCGACGCGTACCGATACATCCCGCGCATGATCGCCGGGGCGAGGCTCCCCCACCGGCTCGTCGACGGCACGCCCATCCACGACCTGCTCGGGACGGGCTTCACCGCGCTGGGCGCCGGCGCCGAGAGCTTCCGCCACGCGGCAGGCCGCGCCGGCATCCCGCTGACCGTCATCGACGCTCCCGGCGAGACGGTCCTCGTGCGCCCCGACCAGCACATCGCGTGGGCGGGGGGCGAGCCGCACGACGCCGAGCACGTGCTGAGCCAGGCGATCGCGGGCCGCTGGACGTGATCTGTCCTGTATAGAGAACATCGATTCCTGTATTATGAGACCATTCCGGCATCGATGATCGCGATCGGCACCACAGCGGCCGGAGCAGCTCGCTCGACGACGAGCGACGACGAAAGGGATCACGGTGAGCAACGCCCGACATGTGCGCATCCTCAGCGCGGGACAGAACTTCATGACCATCGGCAGCCTCATGGCCAACGGCATGGGCGGCTACC
>JASGFO010000181.1:0-8621 GCA_047605505.1 Gordonia sp. (in: high G+C Gram-positive bacteria)
GGGTGGACGCCCTGCACGAGGCGGGCATCGCGCACGCCAACATCACCCCGGCGAGCGTGATGCTGACCGCGACCGGCGGCAAGATCGCCGATCTCGGTCTGGCCCGGGTCCTCGCCGCCGACGAGCCGATCACGAGCTTCGCCCAGCCCGGCGCCGTCCAATACATGGATCCGGCACTGCTGGCCGGCGCCGTCCCGTCGCGGGCCAGCGACATCTGGTCGCTGGGCGCGGTGCTGCACCGGTCGCTGACCGGCACGGGCGTCTACGGGGATGTCCCCGACGCGCAACCGCTCCTGGCGATCCGCGCCGCGCTCTCGACACCGCCCGCCCTGGCCGACGCCCTCTCCCCGGACGAACGCAAACTGATCGCGAACTGCCTTGCCCTGCAAGGGGAGCGGCCATCGACCGCAGGCGAGGTGGCCGAGCGGATCGCGGCGCTGATCCGGTAGCGGCGCGGCGCGCGTCGTCACGACGCTTCGAAGGGGGCGCCTCGCCACCAGCCGTCGAGGACCTGCTGTCCGGTATGGGCGGGCCAGGTCGCGATGACAGTGAACCCGCGCCGGGCGGCGTCGGTGAAGGTGGTGACGACCCAGCCGTCGGACACGTCGTCGGCGGAGACGCGGACCGGGCCCTGGCTCCATTCCACGGGGGTGCCCGGCTGGTTGCCGAGCGCATTGGTGACCGCGGTGCGGGCCGCATCGGTGGTCGTGTGCCAGACGGTGTAGGTCAGGCCGCGGCGATCACCGGACGAGATCGCGCACTCGATGGCCGGGATGCCGTCGGCGGTCACCTCCTGACAGGTCGCGCCCCCGAAGCCGTCGACCTTGGGGCCTGCGGGCAGCAGATGCGGGAACGCGGCCGTGATGGCATCGCCCGCCGACGTCCACTTCCCGGTGTCCTCGGAACGGTTCAGGTAGGCCAGGACCGCGGCGATCGCGGCCACCAGCACCAGAATGATCGCCAGCGAGATCAGCGCGGTCGTCGTCCGCGACCCCGGGGCGTGCGGCGGCGGGCCGGTCTCGTCGATCAGGTGGGTGCGGTCCGCGGCATTCGGTGGGACGAAGGTCTGACCGGAAGGGATTGCGGCACCGGGGGTTTCGGTCATCTTCGCGGTCGGGGTCCGCTCGCCCGCCGGGCCTCGGGCAGGTGACCATCCGTGCTGCTGGTGCGGCGGCGGACGACGCCGGGCACCGGGGTCGGCCACCGCGGGTCTCTCGGGGAACGCTGCGGTCGGTTGGGCAGCCAGGGCCCCCGAGTACGGTGCGGGCGGCGGCGGGGACTGCCGCAGTGCGGCCACCACCGCGTGGGCGAACTCGACACACGTGCGATACCGCCCGTCGGCCTCCTTGGACAAGGCCCGCTGGATCACCGGATCCAGCGCGGGCGGCAGCGCCGGGTTGCACTCGGACACCGCAGGCGGCGCGTCCTGCAGGTGCGCGGTCATCGTCGCGACCCGGGAGTCGCGGGGGAACGGCGGCTGCCCGGTCAGCAGCTCGACCAGCGTGCACGCGAGCGAGTACTGATCGGCCCGGCCGTCGAGGCGGCTGCCGTAGAGCTGCTCCGGCGAGGCGTAGGGCACCGAGGCGACGGTGAGCCCGGTGTCGGTGAGGTGCTGGGCGTCGTCGACGGCGCGGGCGATGCCGAAGTCGGTGAGCAGGACCGAGTCGGTGTTGCCGTCGTCGTCGGTCTCGATGAGGATGTTGGCCGGTTTGACGTCCCGGTGCACCATGCCACGGCGGTGGGCGTGATCGAGGCCGGTGCCGATCTCGGTGATGATGTGGGCCGCGAAGTACGGGTCGATGCCGTCGGGCTGCGCGCGGATCAGTGCCGAGGCGTCGTATCCGCGGACATAGCGCATCGCGATCCACAGATGGCCGTCCTCGACGCCCCGGTCGTAGACCGAGACGATGTTGCGGTGTTCGAGGCTGCCCGCGAGGTCGGCCTCTCGCTCGAAACGGGCCCGGAAGCTGGCGTCGCCGGAGTAGGCGGTGTTGAGCAGTTTCAGCACGTCCCGACGCGGTAGCCGGGGATGCGCCGCGACGTAGACCGTGCCCATGCCGCCCTGCCCGAGCGCCCGCTCGATGCGGTATCCCGCGATGATGTCGCCGGGCGCGACGGCGCCGGTGGGGGGCGCACTCGGGGCCGTGATGTCGTCGCCCAGCGTCACGTTCCCACCTTCGGTCTCCCACCTGCTGCCCGGTCGGTGCCCGCCGGGGTACCCGATGCCACCGTTCGGCGGCGACCAGCCAGTTCACAGTCTAGCTGTCACCGGTGCGCCACCGGGATGTTGTGGCACGTCCGACGGACAGGTGTAACGCCGCGGCGACTGTGCCCGACGCCACCCCGGTTGCCCGGTCCGGGGGGACCTTCTCCTCATGTCCCGGATCGGTGTCGACGAGCACCATGGAGGGGCAGTGAGTTTGTCCGCGATGGTTCCCGGAAAGGACAGTGATACACCATGAGCACGTTTCTCGTCGGCGTTGACGGGTCGGCGGCGTCGAATGCGGCGGTGGTCTGGGCCGCCCGGGCCGCCGCATCGGAGGGGGCGGAACTGAGACTGGTCGGGGTGTACGACGCAAGTACCAGCAACTACGCGCCCGGCCTCGTGATCCCGCAAGATGTGGTCGAGGCGATCCGTGAGGACGCCACCGATGCCGTTCGGGCCGCCGCGGCGCTGGCCGAGGAGACCGCGCCCGGGCTCACCGTGCACTCCTCGATCGTCGCCGGCGATGCCGCGCGGGTCCTTCTGGAACTGGGCAAGGAGGCCTCGACGATCGTCCTCGGGACCCGGGGCCTGGGCAGCGTGAAGGGATTGTTCCTCGGATCGGTCAGCACGACCGTCGCCGCGCACGCGCACGGCCGCGTGGTGGTCGTGCCCGGGGCCGCCCGCACCGAGGCCGGCCCGATCGTCGTCGGCATCGACGACTCGGCGGTCAGTGTCGCCGCCATCACGGAGGCCTTCCGGCAGGCGGCGCTGCACGGCACGACACTGATCGCCGTGCACACCTGGACGCCACTGGACGCCGACGCCTTGCGCGGCTACGGCATCGACCCCGACGAGGTCGAGCGCATGTCGCAGGAGGCGGTCGCCGCGCTCGCCGAGCAGCTGGCCGGATACCGGACCGACTACCCCGACGTCGAGGTGATCCGGGAGGTTCTGCCCGCGGATCCCGCGACGGCCGTGCTGGCGGCGGCGGCCAAGTATGAGGCCGCACTCGTCGTCGTCGGCAGCCGGGGCCGGGGCGGCTTCACGGGATTGCTGCTGGGCTCGACCAGCCAGAAGATCCTGCATCACGCCGATCTGCCGGTGGCGGTCGTGCGCGCCTGAGGTCGGCTGAGGCCGCCTGGAAAAAGTTGCGGTTCGCTCCGGATTCCGGAGCGGACCGCAACCTTTTTGTCGTGGCTACGAGGCGGCAGCCATCGAGAGCCGGTCGATCACAGTTCTGACCTGCCGTACGACGTGCTGTGGTCGCTCAAGGAGATCCGCCCAGGTGAAGTTGAGCACCACCCAACCGTCGAGCACCAGTGCGTTCCGTCGGGTGCGGTCGTGCTGGAACGCCACGAGATCGCGATGGAACCCGCATCCATCCATCTCGACCGCGAGCCTCAGCTCGGGAAACGCGAAGTCGATGACGTAGCCGGATGCCGGGTGGTTCGCGGTCCATCCGGTGATGCGAGCATCGACGAACAGCCCGGCCAGTATGCGTTCACCTTCCGAGCGCGCACCGTCTCGCAGGAGATGCAGGAATCGGGACACGGCAGCGACGCCGATACGCCCGGGATAGCGCTCGTGAACGGACACGAGATCGTCGAGTGACACCGATCCACGCAACAGGGCCGAGTCGATCACCGAGATCCCCACGTCCACAGCGGCTTCGAGGACCGTGAGCTCATGAGCCGTCACGCGTAGCCCACCGTGTTCGATGACGTCGGCGGGATTCAGTACCCGATGCCGGACACGAGCGGTCGCCGACCGCCGCTGGTGCCGGCCGCGCGCACCTGTGAACACCAGGTGCCGTGACGGCTCCTTGTCGTGCAGACCCAGCCACCACGCCGCCGCGGCTCCACCCAGCACGGCATCGTCGCCGACCGAGAGAACCGCGATGCGCGCCTGTGCGCGAGCCGAGCGGGGATGGCCGGCGACGAGGTAGACCCGTGGTGCCACTCGTTTCCAGTCTTGTGCATTGATCCGGCGCAGTACCGCGGAACGGCTCAGGAACTGCTGGGCCTGCTGCGTGCTGAGCACGGCGTCGTGCCGGACGATGAATTCGTTGAGGTCCATGCGAGATCGGACGCACGATCTCGGTCCATCGGTTCCACCCCCATCGGACGTTGCGGTTCGCCCCGGATTCCGAAGCGAAGCGCAACGTCTGGCCCGCCCCGGCGACCCGACCGGCGCGGATTACGCTGAGCCCCATGCTCGCAGCGTGTACAGGTCTCGTCGGCCGATGAGTCGGATCCCCCGCGGCATCTGGGTGTTGCTGAGCGCGAATGTCGTCATTGCCCTCGGGTTCGGGCTGATCGCGCCCGCGTTGCCGAGCTTCGCCCGCAGCTTCGACGTCGGCTACACCGCGGTGTCGGCCGTCGTCTCGGCGTTCGCGGTGATGCGATTGCTGTTCGCGCCGACGGGTGGGCGGCTGGTGGCCCGGCTCGGCGAGCGGCGCGTCTACCTGGGCGGTCTGCTCATCGTCGCGGTGAGCACTGCCGCGTGTGCGTTCGCACAGGGCTACGTGCAGCTGCTGATCTTCCGCGGGCTCGGCGGCATCGGCTCGACGATGTTCACCATCTCCGCGATGGCCCTGCTCATCCGGTTGTCGCCCACCGAGATCCGTGGCCGGGTGGCCGGCCTGTTCTCGGCGGGCTTTTTGATCGGCAGCATCACCGGCCCGCTGGTGGGTGGGGCGCTCGTCGGGTTCGGTCTGCGGTTGCCGTTCCTCGTGTACGCGATCGCGCTCGTGATCGCGGCGCTGGTGGTCGCCACCCAGCTCGGCGACGGGGGGCGGGCGCCGTCGCCGACCGCACCGCTCGGGGAGGTGCTGGATCTGCGGGTCGCCCTGCGCGACAGCGCCTATCGCGCGATCCTCGCGTCGAACCTCACGCAGGGCTGGGCGTCGATGGGGGTTCGGGTCGCGGTGGTCCCGCTGTTCATCACCGAGGGTCTCGGGCAGCGTGCGGCGATGGCGGGGGTGGTGCTGGCGGTCTATGCGGTCGGCAATGTCGCGGCCATCGTCGTCGCCGGGCGCGTCTCGGACTCGCACGGTCGCCGCCGGGTGATGCTGCCCGGGCTCGTGCTCATGGCAGCGGCCACCGCGGTGCTCGGCTACGCACCGAATCTCGTCACGGCGCTGGCACTCTCGGTGGTCGCGGGGATCGGCTCGGGACTGTTCGCGCCGACCCATCAGGCGGCGCTCGCCGACGTTCTGGGCTCCCGGCACCAGGGTGGTTCGGCGCTCGCCGCCTACGGCATGTCGTCGGATCTGGGTGCGGTCACCGGCCCGGTGATCGTCGGGTTCGTCGCCGACCGCGCCGGATTCGGCCCGGCATTCGTGCTCACCGGGGCCGTCGCGGTGCTGGCCCTGATCCTGTGGGTGTTCGCGCGCGAGACCGCACCGACGCGGCAACCGGAGGCGGGCTGACTGCCTGGGCCGTGGGCAGGTCTCGCGGGGTGTCATACCGGCGGCCAACTCGGCGCCCAGGCACTACCGTTGGGGCCATGACGAGCGAGCCGACGGCAGAGGACATCGAGACCGCACCCGACTACGAGCTTGGCAGCAACTCCGAGGTGGGCAGGCTCCGCGCCGTGATGCTCCACCGCCCGGGTGCCGAACTGTCGCGACTGACCCCGCGCAACAATGACCAACTGCTCTTCGACGGGCTGCCGTGGGTGGCGCGGGCGCAGGAGGAACACGATGCCTTCGCCGGGGAGCTGCGGGCGCGCGGCGTCGACGTCTTCCTGCTTCCCGAGCTGCTCGTCGAGGCCCTCGAGCACAGTGGTGCGGCGCGGATCCAGGGGATCGCGGCCGCCGTCGGGCCGCGTCGTCTGGGACCGCATCTGGCCGAGGATCTCGCCGCCTATCTGCGGGAGCTGCCGGCCGCCGAGCTGGCGCAGGTGCTGATGGCGGGCATGACGTTCGACGAGTTGCCGATCGCCCCGCACGCCAACCGGGGGTCGCTGGTCCGCCGGATGCACCACGGGCCCGAGTTCGCGATCGACCCGCTGCCGAATCTGCTGTTCACCCGCGACAGCTCCTTCTGGATCGGGCCCCGGTTCGCGATCACCTCGCTGGCCATGCCGGCCCGCGTCCGCGAGACCTCGCTGACCGATCTGATCTACGCCCACCACCCGCGCTTCACCGGCACCCGCCGCGCCTATGAGTCGCAGGTCGCCCCGGTCGAAGGGGGCGACGTACTGTTGCTCGCACCCGGTGTGGTCGCCGTCGGCGTCGGTGAGCGCACCACCCCGGCGGGTGCGGAGGCGTTGGCGCAGAGCTTGTTTGCCGACGGGCTCGCGCACACCGTGCTGGCCGTGCCGATCGAGCAGGCGCGGGCCTTCATGCACCTGGACACGGTGTGCACGATGGTCGACGTCGACGCCGTCGTCATGTACCCGAACATCCGCGACACCATGTCGGCGTTCACGCTCCGCCACCACGACGACGGCCAGGTCACCGTGACCGGCTCGCAGCCCTTCGTCGACGCGGCGGCCGAGGCGATGCAGATCGACAAGCTGCGGGTCATCGACACCGGCCTTGACCCGGTGACCGCCGAACGCGAGCAGTGGGACGACGGCAACAACACCCTGGCGATCGCCCCGGGCGTGGTGGTGTCCTACAACCGCAACACCGAAACCAATCGGCGACTGCGAGATTCGGGGATCGAGGTCATCGAGATCGAGGGCCGTGAGCTGGGCTCGGGCCGGGGTGGGCCGCGGTGCATGTCCTGCCCGCTGTCCCGCGACCCGCTGTGAGGCAGGCCGGAACGGCGTCCCGCGCCCCTTTCGTGTTCTTGCGCGCGTTCTGACGCGCGCAAGAACACACAGGTAGCGCATGAACTTCCGCGTTCTGCGGCCGGCTTTGACTCGAGGGCAGTGGACCGGTAACGTTCTGAACGTGTTCACTGAACGTGTTCAAATGTCTCGCTCTGAACGGCGATCGAGTTCGCGAGCGAAGGTGCTGGCCAGTGCAGAGCGGTTGTTTCGGTTGCGTGGGTTCGCCGAGACGACGGTGCGTGATATCGCAGGTGACGCGGGGGTCAGCGCCGGCACGGTGATGGGCGTCGGAGACAAGGATGGGTTGCTGGTCGCGGTCTTCGATGAGTGGATCTCGGCTGTTCACAGACAGCGCGGTGCAGGTCAGGCTGCGGGCGTCGATGCTGCTGACGTTGTGGATGCTGTTCTCGCGCTGTTGGTTCCGTTCATCGAGCATTTTGGCCGCGATCCTGAGCTGTCGCGGGAGTATGCGGCGATTGTGGTGCGCGGTCGGCATGGGGCGGTCATTTTCGATGAGTTGGGGCCCGTGCTGATCGGTGAGATCGCCGCGGTCCTCGAGCGGGACGGTCACCGCGGAAACGACGCATTTGAACTTGCGTCAGCGGTGTATTTCGCCTACCTGGGGATGCTGCTGGCGGGCACTTCTCGCGTGCCCATCGGTGTCGACGTCGACAGGGTGCGCCGTGTTGTCGAGCGCATCGTCAGTCCGATGAGGAGTTGAGGATGTCGATGATAGATACACCCAGCGTGCCCTGGCTTTCGGTTGTTCTCGCGGTCATCCTGCTTGCCGATGCGGTGATGTCGGTGCGAGCGCCGGCCTTCATTCGCGGCTGCCTGGAAGGGGTGGGTTTTCCGCGTGAATGGTGGTGGTGCTTGATTGTGATCAAGGCGCTGGCCGGTGTGGGTCTGCTGTTGGGTCTGTCCTACCCCGGGGTCGGTGCGACCGTTACCGCTGGCGTGGTGGCGTACTTCGGGTGTGCGGCCTTCGCTCACTGGCGTGCCAGGTTCCTGGGCTCGGCGTTCTGGATCAATTGCCTTGGTCTGCTGGGGTTCTCCGTCCTCGTTCTGATCGTCTCCTACGTCTAGCCCGTCCGCCGTTGCGGTTACCGGCGTGACCAGCCAGGGGGCGTCGCCGGGTCCACACCCGTTCCCGGGCCCGGGCGCGGACCCGCGGTGATCAGCCGCGACACTGTCGGGTCCGAGGCCACCGGCCCGAACACGCCCGGATCGGCCAGGCTAGGCCCAATACCGGTCGGTTGAGCCCTGACCGCCCGGTTCGCCGGAGCGTCAACTGTGGCCGAGTACGCCGGGATCGCACGGCCGACAAGCTCAGGATCAGTTCTTTGCCGACGCGCCGGCGGTGCCTTCGGCGAGGTTGCCGCGGCCGCGGGATGCGTTCACCGAAATGCAACCCGACTCTCAGGATATTCTCATCTATCGAACTCTGATTCGTCTACTATAGAGACATGACCGATACTGAGATCGCCACCAAGTTTGAGGACCTCCTCGACACCCTGGCTGATCTCGCCGTGCCCGACGAGATCACCGGCCCCGACGCTTACGCCGTCCTGACGGTGTTGGCGCGACTACGGAATGCCGTCGACGACCAGTGTGCGCAGATGGTCGGACGTTG